>NZ_JBEZYG010000030.1:0-116698 GCF_040638385.1 Streptomyces sp. NPDC026589 | reverse complement strand
GATCAGCTCGGCCAGGGCAAGGAGAACGCCCGCAACTTCCTCAAGGACAACCCCGACCTCGCCAACGAGATCGAGAAGAAGATCCTGGAGAAGCTGGGGATCGGTGTCCGCCCGGACGCCGATGCGGGCGAGCCTGCCGCGGACGCCGCTGCGACGGCGGCTGGAGCACCGGCCGAAGCGGCGGCGAAGCCGGCGACCACCGCGGCCGCCAAGGCCAAGCCGGCCAAGACCGCGGCGGCCAAGAGCTAGGCCGTGACACGTCGTACGGAGTGGCCGGGCGGCCCTGCCGAGCCCGGCGGCGACCCCGAATCCGACTACGGGCCCGTCGAACCGGAGGCCGGCGCCGGGGCGCGGCCCGGGCGCCGCTCACGCGGTGGAGCGGGCGCTGGGAGCGGATTCGGCGAGGGGGCGGGCCGCCGTGCCCGCTCCGGCACCAGGAGCAGCGGCTCCCCTTCCTCGTCGAGGGCCGAGAAGGGGGAGCCGCGCGACCCGGTCGAGCAGGCGCGCAACATCTGCCTGCGGCTGCTCACCGGGACGCCGCGAACGCGCAAACAGCTCGCGGACGCCCTGCGCAAGCGGGAGATCCCGGATGAGGCGGCCGAGGAAGTGCTCGCGCGCTTCGAGGACGTCGGGCTGATCGACGATGCGGCGTTCGCCGGGGCGTGGGTGGAGTCCCGGCACCATGGTCGGGGCCTCGCGCGCCGTGCCCTCGTCCGTGAGCTGCGGACGAAGGGCGTGGACTCCACCGTGATCGACGAGGCGGTCGGTCGGCTCGACCCGGATCAGGAGGAGGCGACGGCGCGGGAGCTCGTGGCCCGCAAACTCCGCTCCACGCGAGGTCTGGACCGGGACAAGCGGCTGCGTCGCCTGGCGGGGATGCTCGCACGCAAGGGATACGGGGAAGGCATGGCCCTGCGGGTGGTGCGTCAGGCGCTGGAGGAGGAGGGCGAGGACACGGAAGGCCTGGACGAGCCTTTCTGAGTACGGGGGACCGGAGATGTTCGGGGCCAGGGGGCGAGGGCCGACCAGGGGGTAGCGGCGACCGATATCCGTAATCCGACGGCCAGCGGCCAGTGGGCAGCAGCGTCCGGCGGCCGCCTTCGACAGCCAGCTGTCAGCGCTCCCCGACGGCACGCGTCCGATGGTCAGGGGCCCATGGTCACTGTCCCGCCAGGGACGCGCGGCGGATGGTGGCGTCCACGAGTGCCAGGGCGTCCGCTGCGGTGCGGCCGGGATGGCGGTTCCAGGGGCCGATCAGTCCGGGCCACCCCTGCGCGCGCAGCTCCGTGATCAGCCAGGCACCCGCCCGGTCCACGGTGTCGAGGGAGCCGTAGCCGAGGCGGTGCGCGGAGATGAGGGCGCCGCAGACGCAGCGTGCGCCACGGGTGTTCCGCAGCCGGTACGGGGTGTTCTGCCAGCCCCACTCGGCCAGGATCTGCCGTGCGTAGCCGAGATGGGCCGACGGGCGGAGGTCGCTCTGCCCGACCCGCCGCCAGAGGTGGACGCGGTCGGGCAGCATCGCACCCAGCCTCCCGGGCAGCGGACGCTCGTGCGGGGGCGCGGCGGGCAGCGTCCGCAGGGTGTCGTCGACGAGCCGGTACACGGGCACGGACAGCAGGGTCCGCCAGTCGAAGGGCTCTGTGGGCGCCGGTTCCGCAGGTTTCGTGGGTTCCACGGGCCGTGCGGACGTGGGCTCCGCCGGAGTGAGCAGGGCCTCGGAAGGCTCGGGAACCGTGCGCTCCCAGCCCGTGACGATCTGCTGCCACGCCTGAGTGTCGTGCAGCTGGGAAGCCTGGCCGTCGAGCTGGTCGGGGGTGAGGAGAGCGGTCGCCATGAATACGTCATCTCCGTACATTTCGGTCCTCTGTGTGAGGCGAATGTCGGTCACGCACGGCGATTGCTCTAGTGGAACGTGGCGTTCGGGTGTGTGACATCCGAACGGATCGGATGCCTGACGCCTGTCCCCTGACGCCTGTTCCCTGATGCCTGACGCCTGACGCCCGCCACCTGATCTGAGGTGGCGGGCGTCAGAGGGCAGATCTCGGAGGCATGCCCGGGATCTGATGCCCGGGCGCCAGCTCCCGGCCACCAGCTCCCGGCGACCGGCTCCCGGGCGTCAGCTCCCGGGTCAGGTTGAGGTGGCGGCGGAGATGACGGGAAGGCCCGCGCCGCGCCACGCCTGGAAGCCGCCGGTCAGGTCGGTGGCGCGGTGCAGGCCCAGTTGCCGCAGGGAGGCGACCGCGAGGCTGGAGGCGTATCCCTCGTTGCAGATGAGGACGATCCGGAGGTCGTGGCCGACCGCTTCGTCGGCGCGGTGGCTGCCGCGGGGGTCGAGCCGCCACTCCAGTTCGTTGCGTTCGACGACCAGTGCGCCCGGGATCAGTCCGTCCCGGGCGCGGAGCTCCGCGTACCGGATGTCCACCAGGAGGGCCCCGGCCTCCGCCGCCGCGGCAGCCTCGGGCGGGCTGATCCGGTCGTAGCCGGCCCTGACCCGCTCCAGCAGTTCGTCGATGCCCAGGGGCATCGGGGCGGCCGGCACGGCCTCGCCCCGGTCCGTGTTCCGGTCCTCGCTCACTGCCAGTCCTCTGGGCTCTCGGTCTGCTCCAGGCGGAGCACCGCACCGGTGCGGCTGAACCGGCGGATCCGCGGCAGGGGCGGGTAGTAAGCGTGGACGGAGACCGCGTGGGCGACCTCGGACTCGTTGAGGACCTCATGGACGTGGTTCTGTCCGAAGGCCCTGCCCTGACCGGTCGCCAGCTTCCTCGACCGGTCCACCCCGTCCGTCAGCTCCAGCGTCTTCCAGCCGTCGGTGGGCAGCCGCACGGCCAGCGAGTGCTCCTTGAGGGCGCCGGCAGCGGTGGTGAACGCGCCGAACGAGTCGGCGTGGTCGTGCCAGCCCGTGCCGGTGCCCGGCGGCCAGCCGATCAGCCATGCTTCGCTGCCGCCCGGTCCGTCGAGCCGGATCCAGGTGCGGCCCTCGGGATCGAGGGGGAGCGAGGCGATGAGCGACTCGTCCCGAGCGGCGCCGCGGACGAAGTCCATCAGCTCCGCGACGGTCGGTGCGGCGGAAGAGATTGCGGAGCCCCCGGCCACAGGGGTGGAAGTTGCGGAGCCCCCGGCCACAGGGGTGGAAGGGGAAGGAACAGCGGCAGCCGTGGGCACGGCGGAGCTGGGGGAAGACACGAGGACCGTCCTGGGAGTTCGCGCGCGGGTTCCGGCCGTGCGGAAAACAGCACGTACCGGCGGAGGGAGGCGAGTCAGCAGGACGGGCGACACACGCAGCCCGCGTAACGGACGAGGTCCATATGGACCCTCCGCCACAGGCGCACATCGGTGTCGGTCATGATCTGGAGTACACCACGCGCGCCTGTGACGGTCAATCGATCAATGGAGACCGGCGGTCCCGTCGGCGTGGACCCGTGCCCGGGGCTCCGGTTCGCGCCCCGCGTCGTGTTCGTCCCCGCCGTCGCCCGGTTCCACGGGCTCCCGCTCTTCGCGGGGCGCACCGCCCAGAGCGGCCCGTGCCGCGGTGAGCAGCTCCGCCGGCCGTACGCCGCCGAAGGCGGCCACCAGATGCCCGTCCGGCCTGACCAGCAGGACGGTGTGCGCCGATGCTCCGGGATAGCTCTCGGTGACCAGCAGCTCCGTCGCCCCGGGGAGTGCCGCCACGGCGTCCGTGAGGCGGGGCATGACGCCTGCGGTCTGCCAGTGCCGCCGGTCCCAGACTCCGGTCCCCGGTGCGACCAGGACCACCAGCGGATGGCCCTGCCCCAGCCGCTCCCTCAGCCGCACCGTCGTCCCGTCCGGCGCGGTCACCATCACATCGGCGACCGGCGCACCGGAGGGCGTACCGACGACGGCGTGCGCCTCCGTGTGCGGTGGTGCAAGGGGGGAGTGCGAGTACGAAGGGGGCGCACCCAGCGCTCCGCAGCCCAGATGGCCGTCGGAGAGCAGGGTGTCGTGACCACGTGCGGCGCCCGGGACCAGGGTCCGCAGACCGCCTCCGCCGCGCAGTATCGGCAACGACTGGTCGGCGGCGCGCAGTCGCGAGGCCACCGCCGCCCGGCGCTCCGCCTGATAGCTGTCGAGGAGGTGCTCGGCCGGGCCGTGGTGCCAGGCGTGGGCCAGTTTCCAGGCCAGGTTCTCGGCGTCCCGGATCCCCTCGTCCAGTCCCTGCGTGCCCACGGCGCCCAGCAGGTGCGCCGCGTCCCCCGCCAGGAAGGCCCGCTGCTTGCGCCAGCGCCGGGCGAGCCGGTGGTGGAGCGTGTGGACGCCGGTGTCCAGCAGCTCGTACGCCGGGGTCTCGCCGCACCAGCCGGCCAGCGTGTCCCGGATACGGGTGATCAGAGCTTCGGGAGTGACCAGTTCGCCACGTGGCGGCAGCAGCCAGTCCAGCCGCCAGACGCCGTCCGGAAGCGGCCGGGCGGAGACCTCGGCGCCCCCGGTCCGCCAGGGAGGCTGCCGGTGCAGGACGGCCTCGTCGGGCCAGGGCAGCTCGGCCCGGAGTGCGGCGACGGCATGCCGCTCCACCGCCGTACGGCCGGGGAACCGGATGTCCAGCAGCTTGCGCACGGTCGACCGGGCGCCGTCGCAGCCGACCAGATAGCTCCCGCGCCACCAGGTCGAGCCCGGCTTCCTCGTGTGCACCGTGATGCCGTCGGGGTCCTGCTCCAGCGTGTCGATCCGGCTCAGCGGCACACGCTGGACCAGCGGTTCCTTGTCCGCCGCCGCGCGCAGCGCGGCGCTCAGCGCATGCTGCGTAACATGGAGCGGCGCGGGAAGGAGCCCGGTGAGCGGGACCTCGTCCGCGTCGCCGCCGCCCCCGTTCAGCGGCACGTTCCGGACCAGCTGCTTCCGGCGCATCGAACGCCACCCGGACCAGCGCAGTCCGGCCCGGTCCAGCTCCCGGCAGCCGAGGCGGCCCACCAGATCGGCGGTGTCCTCGCGCAGTACGACCGTGCGGGCGGGGCGGGGCTCCTCCGTGCCGGGGCCCTCGTCGAGAACGACCGAGGGGACGCCCTGGGCGGCGAGGGCCAGCGACAGCGTCAGTCCGACGGGCCCGCCGCCGACGACGATCACCGGGTCCACGGCTCGTACCCTCCGGCCCTTACGGTCATGCGGAACGTGGCATAGGAAGCCGGGTGCGTGATCACAGAACGTATGCAACCCACTGGTGGTGCTTGCGTCAAGTGACCGAGGCAGCGACGCGTGCGCCGCTGCCTCGAATGCTCCTGCTCGTCAGGGCCGGGAAGGGCCCGGGGACGGTCAGTCCTTCCTCACACCGGTCCCACCGGCACCGTCGGCCGTCGGGCCTGCGCCCCCTGCGCCCCCCGCGTCCGGGCCGGGAACGGCCTCCATCGCCGGGATGCCGGCGGCCGGGGCGCCGGGCGCCACCTTGATGCCGGTCTTGGCGCGGCGGCCCCGCTTCTCGATCCACGTCGCCAGCGCCGAGAGCAGCAGGCACATCGCGATGTAGAGCGTGCCGATGACGACGATCGTCGAGACGTACGGGTACTGGCCGTTCACCTGCGTGTTGGAGGCGATCAGCCGCGCGGTCTGGAGCAGCTCCGGGTACAGGATGATGAAGCCGAGCGAGGTGTCCTTGAGGGTCACCACGAGCTGACCGATGATCGTCGGCAGCATCGACCGGACGGCCTGCGGCATCAGGACGCTGACCATGACCTGCGTCTTGCTCATGCCGAGCGCGTACGCGGCCTCGCTCTGGCCCTTGGGCACCGAGTTGATGCCGGCCCGCAGCACCTCGGCCTGGACGCAGCCGTTGTAGACGGACAGACCCGCGGCCAGCGCCCACATCGAGTAGTCGGTGAGGAAGCCGACCCAGATGGCGTAGATGGTGATCAGCAGCGGGAGCGAGCGGAACAGCTCGATGAAGGTGGTCGCCGCCCAGCGGACCGGCTTGTGGTCGGAGAGCCGGCCCACCACCAGCACCACACCGAGGACCAGCGAGCCGACCGCGGCGAGACCGAACGCCTTGAGCGTGGCGATCAGGGCGTCGGCGATGTTCTGCCGGATGCCCGTGTAGTTGAAGATGTCCCACATCGCGGGGGCGAGATGCCCCTTGTCGGCGAGCCGCATGATGCTGATCGCGATCAGCGCCGCGATGGCGAGGCTGCCGACGACCGCGTAGATCCGGTTGCGGACGACGGCCTTGGGACCCGGGGCGTCGTAGAGAACGCTGGCGCTCATCGGGCGACCTCCATGCGACGCTCCAGCAGCCGGAAGAGGCCGCTGATGGTAAACGTGACGATCAGGTAGCCGATGGCCACCCAGATGAAGACGGGGACGATGTCGTAGCCCTTGTCGCTCATCAGTTTCTGCCAGCCGAACAGCTCGGCGACGCTGAAGGCGCCGGCGATCGCGGAGTTCTTCGTCAGCGCGATGAAGATGCTGCTCAGCGGCGGGATCACGGTCCGGGTCGCCTGCGGGAGCACCACGATCTGCAGGGTCTGGGCGAACGTCATGCCGATGGAGCGCGCGGCCTCGGCCTGTCCCAGGGGCACGGTGTTGATGCCCGAGCGGACCGCCTCGCACACGAACGAGGAGGTGTAGAAGCCGAGCGCCAGCGAGCCGAGCACGAACGGGCTCATCCCCGGGAAGAGGATCTCGGGTACGACGAAGAAGAAGATCAGGAAGAGCAGCGTCAGCGGGGTGTTGCGCATCAGCGTCACCCAGGCGGTGCCGAAGTACCGCAGCGGCGGCACCGGCGAGACCCGGAATCCGGCGATGAGCACACCGAGGACCAGGGCGATAACCGAGCTGACGGCGGTGATCGACACGGTTCCTATGAAGCCGTCGCGGAACTCTGGGAAATTGTCGAGCAGTACGTTCATGAGGTCTCCGCGTCGGCGGTCAGCGGCATCAGGGCAGGGGAAGGGGCGCCCCGTACGCCCGCGGCCCCCGGAAGAACCGGGACGGCGGTGGTGTACGGGACGCCTGGGTCACTCGCGGGGCGTCGTGACGGATGACGGGGTGCCGGCCGACGGACGGCGGGCCGGAGCCCGCGGCCCGTCGGCCGACGGCGTCAGTAGCGCTCGATGGCCGGCGGCTCGACGTAGTCCGAACCGGACAGACCCAGCGTGGCCTCGTAGATCTTCTTGTACGTGCCGTCCTTGACGCGCTCCTCCAGCGACTTGCTGATGGCCTCGCGGAGCACCTTGTCGTCCTTGTTCAGGCCGACGCCGTAGGGCTCGTCGGTGAACGGGTCGCCGACGACGTGGAGCTTGCCGGAGTTGGCGGCGGCGTAGCCCTTGAGGATCGAGTCGTCCGTGGTGACGGCGTCGACCTGCTTGGTCAGCAGCTGCTGCACGCAGTCGGAGTACTTGGCCAGCTCGACGACGCTCGCGCCGTACTCCGGCTTCTTGATCTCCTGGAGCGGTGTGGAGCCGACGATCGAGCAGACCTTCTTGCCCTTCACCGAGTCCTTGCCGGTGATCGACTTGTCGTCCTTGCGCACCAGGAGGTCCGCGCCGGCCTTGTAGTACGGCCCGGCGAAGCCGACCTGCTTCTTGCGCTCGTCGTTGATCGTGTACGTGCCGACGTAGTAGTCGACCTGGCCCTTAGAGATGGCCGTCTCACGGACGCCGGAGTCGACGGTCTTCCACTCGATCTGCTTGTCGGAGAAGCCGAGGTCGGCCGCGACCATCTTGGCGATCTCGATGTCGAAGCCCGAGCGCTCCTTGGTCGACTGGTCCTCGAAGCCGAGGTACGGCTGGTCGGCCTTGGCACCGATGATCAGCTTGCCGCGCTCCTTGGCCTTCTTGAAGACCGGGGAGTCCAGGGCGACGTCCTTGGCCGCGGTGTACGTGGGCAGTGCGGGGGCCTCGGAGGAACCGGGCTTCGTGCCGCCCGGCTTGTCGCCGGCGGAGCCCTCCTTGCCGCCGCAGGCGGTCGCGGTCAGGGCGAGGACGGCGATGGCCGCGACGGCGGCGGACTGACGGAGCTTCATGTGAGCAATCCTTAGGTCGTGGGTCGTTGTCGTCAGTGGTGAAGGATCTTCGACAGGAAGTCCTTGGCCCGGTCGCTGCGCGGGTTGCTGAAGAACTGGTCGGGGGTCGCCTCTTCGACGATCTTCCCGTCGGCCATGAACACGACGCGGTTGGCGGCGGAACGGGCGAAGCCCATCTCGTGGGTGACGACGATCATCGTCATGCCGTCCCGGGCCAGCTGCTGCATGACCTCCAGGACCTCGTTGATCATCTCCGGGTCGAGCGCCGACGTGGGCTCGTCGAAGAGCATGACCTTCGGGTCCATCGCCAACGCCCGTGCGATCGCGACGCGTTGCTGCTGGCCACCGGAGAGCTGCGCCGGGTACTTGTCGGCCTGTACGCCGACGCCCACCCGGTCGAGCAGGGTCCGGGCCTTCTCCTCCGCCGCCTTCTTGTCGGCCTTGCGGACCTTGACCTGGCCCAGCATGACGTTCTCCAGCACCGTCTTGTGTGCGAAGAGATTGAACGACTGGAAGACCATGCCCACGTCGGCACGCAGCCTGGCCAGCTCCTTGCCCTCCTGGGGCAGGGGCTTGCCGTCGATCGAGATCGCTCCCGAATCGACCGTCTCCAAGCGGTTGATCGTGCGGCACAGCGTGGACTTGCCGGACCCGGAAGGCCCGATGACGACCACGACCTCGCCACGGGCGATGGTCAGGTCGATGTCCTGGAGCACATGCAGCGCGCCGAAGTGCTTGTTGACGTTGCTCAGTACGACCAGGTCGTTCGCCGCGGGCGCGGCATCCTCGGCGTCCTTGGTCACTGAAACTCCGCTCATCGGCTTCTTGCTCCGTCCTCCTCGGTTGAACAAGGACAGTAATGACGCAGTGCTACCAACGTCATTACATCTGAGCGGAAATTGAGCATAACGATCCGGCGGCAACCGGACACTCCGCGTGAACAGGACGTCACGCGCCGCCCCGGAGGCGTACCGGGTGCGTAACGGAACCCTGCTGTAACCGGGAGGCTCTTGACTGGTGTGCCGTTCATCGGCGTGGATGCCAGGAACGAGAAAGACGTGAAACACCGCAGAACGGGAAGTCTCATCGGGGCTCACGGGAGATCTCGTGGATGAAGCGCGGGTTAATGTCGGGCCCTACGCGGTGACGCCGTGCGACGGTGCTGCCGACGGAACGACGAAGCGAACGTCCCCCAGGAGCCGCACGGCCCCGGGGGAGCACGGAGACCCGAGGAGCCGCACGGCCCCGGGAGAAACGGAGAGGAGGGCCATGAGACTGCTGCTCGTCGAGGACGACGACCATGTCGCGGCGGCCCTGTCCGCCGTGCTCGCCCGGCACGGATTCCAGGTCGTGCACGCCCGTAACGGCGAGGAGGCCCTGCGCGCCCTGCTGCCCGCCGACAAGGAGCCCTTCGGGGTGATCCTCCTCGACCTCGGCCTGCCCGACCAGGACGGCTACGAGGTGTGCGGGAAGATCCGCAAACGCACCGCGACCCCCGTGATCATGGTCACCGCCCGCGCCGATGTGCGCTCACGGATCCACGGCCTCAACCTCGGCGCCGACGACTACGTCACCAAGCCGTACGACACCGGCGAACTGCTCGCCCGTATCCACGCGGTCGCCCGGCGCACCACCAGCGGCGAGGACACCGCGCCGACCCCCGCCGCCGCCCTGCGCCTCGGTCCGGTCGCCATCGAGCTGCCGACCCGCCGGGTCAGCGTCGACGGCGCGGAAGTCCAGCTCACCCGCAAGGAGTTCGACCTGCTGGCCCTTCTCGCCCAGCGCCCCGGCGTCGTCTTCCGCCGCGAGCAGATCATCAGCGAGGTCTGGCGCACCAGCTGGGAGGGGACCGGACGCACCCTGGAGGTCCACGTCGCCTCCCTGCGCTCCAAGCTGCGGCTGCCCGCCCTGATCGAGACCGTGCGGGGCGTCGGCTACCGGCTCGTCGCGCCGTCCGCGTAACCGGCGGGTACGTCTCCCGGTGCGCTCCCGTCTGCTCCCGCTGCTCATCGTCCTGATGGCCGCCGTCCTGCTCACCCTCGGCTTCCCGCTCGCGATCAGCGTGGCCGCCGCCGAGCAGCAGCGGCTGGTGATCGACCGGATCGACGACACCGCACGGTTCGCCGCCCTGGCGCAGTCCATCACCGACACCTCCCCGGACAGCGAGGAGCGGCGCCGCACCCTCCAGACCGACCTGGAGCTCTACGCCTCCGTGTACGACATCCGCGCCGGCGTCTTCTTCCGGCACTACCGGGCCCTGGCCAAGGCCCCCGGCTACTGGACCCTGCCCGCCGAGGGCGAGGGCCGCACGGCCTTCAACGAGGCGCTGCTGGGCCGCCGCTCGCACGACCCCCCGCAGATCTGGCCCTGGCGCGACGGACGCGTCGTTGTCGCCTCACCGGTCGTGCGCGACGGCGATGTGGTCGCCGTGGTCGTCCTCGACTCGCCCACCGGCGAGATGCGGTCCCGGATCCTGCGGACATGGCTGTTCATCGGCCTCGGCGAGGCGCTGGCGCTGCTGGTGGCGGTCGGCGCGGCCGTACGGCTCACCGGCTGGGTCCTGCTGCCCGTACGGACCCTGGACGCGGCCACCCACGACATAGCCGGCGGCCGTATGCGCTCCCGGGTCGCCGCCTCCGCCGGGCCACCGGAGCTCAGACGCCTGGCGCGTTCCTTCAACGAGATGGCGGACAACGTCGAGGACGTGCTGGAGCAGCAGCGCGCCTTCGTCGCCGACGCGTCGCACCAACTGCGCAACCCGCTCGCCGCCCTGCTGCTGCGCATCGAGCTGCTCGCCCTGGAGCTGCCCGAGGACAGCGAGGAGATCGCGGCCGTGCGCACCGAGGGCAAGCGGCTGGCCCGGGTTCTCGACGACCTCCTGGACCTCGCGCTGGCCGAGCACGCCGAGGCGGACCTCCAGCTGATCGACATCGTCCCGCTCGCCGCCGAACGGGTCGCCTCCTGGCGCCCGATGGCGGAGCGGGAAGGCGTGAA
Source organism: Streptomyces sp. NPDC026589 (assembly GCF_040638385.1). NCBI lineage: Bacteria > Bacillati > Actinomycetota > Actinomycetes > Kitasatosporales > Streptomycetaceae > Streptomyces > Streptomyces sp. NPDC026589. Next base: position 105,738 of record NZ_JBEZYG010000030.1, on the reverse strand, counting down.
CCTCACCCTGGACGGGGCCCCGGCGGCCACCGCCTGGGCCGACCCCGTCGCGCTCTCCAGCGCCCTGGACGCGGTGGTCGACAACGCCCTGAAGTTCACCCCCGCCGGAGAGGACGTCACCGTCACCGTCGCCGCCGGAGCCCGCGCGGCGACCGTCGTGGTCTCCGACCGTGGCCCCGGTCTCACCGAAGCGGAGCTGGAGCGTGTCGGGGACCGCTTCTGGCGCAGCACCCGCCACCAGAACGTCAGTGGATCGGGCCTGGGCCTCTCCATCTCCCGGGTGCTGCTCGCGGCGGGCGGCGGCTCGATCGCGTACGAGCACCACGAACCGCACGGCCTGCGGGTGACCGTCTCGGTCCCCCGCGACCTGACGGGGAGCTGACGGGGAGCCGGACGGGAGGCGCCGTGGGCCCCTCAGGAGCGGCGGGGCTTCAGGAGCGGCGGGGCTTCAGGCGCGGCGGGGCTTCGCGCGGCGGGGCTTCACGGCTTCACCGAGCGGTAGTAGGCCTTGGCCCCGTCGTGCACGTCCAGCGGATCCGTGTAGATCGCCGTCCGCAGATCCACCAACTGCGCCGCGTGGACCTCGCCGCCGATCCGGTCCCGGCTGTTGATCACCGTCCGGGTGAAGGCCTCGGTCATGGCCGCGTCCGTACGGTCGGTCGTCACGAGCAGGTTGGCGACGGCGACCGTGGGCACCGCCTGACCCTGCTGGGCCTGCGGATACGCGTCGCCGGGCATCATGGCGGACCGGTAGAAGCGGGTGGGACCGGTCGCCGACTGGAGCTTCGCGACCAGCTCGGCCGCCAGCGGCACCAGCCGGATGTCGAAGCGCCGCGACAGCTGCTGCACGGCCGCGGTCGGCAGCCCGCCCGACCAGAAGAACGCGTCGAGCCGGCCCTGGGTCAGCCGTACGGGCATGGTGTCGATGCCCACCGGCACCGGTGTGACGTCGGCGGCCGGATCGAGCCCCGCCGCCGCCAGCAGCCGGTCCGCGACCAGCCGCACCCCGGAACCCTCCTGGCCGACGCCCACCCGCTTGCCCCGCAGATCGGAGACCCTCCGCACGTCGGAGTCGCGGGGGACGACCAGCTGGACGTAGTCGTCGTACAGCCGGACACAGCCGCGCAGGCGCTGGGCCCCCGGCCTGCCGTCGCGCAGATAGGTGGCCACCGCGTCGGCGGTGGCGATGGTGAAGTCCGCCTCGCCCGTCGCCACCCGGGCGAGGTTCTGCTGCGACCCCTCGCTGGTCCGCAGCTGTGTGGACACCTCCGGCATGTCCTTGGCGAGCGCGACCTCCAGCCGCTCCCCGTACCGCTGGTACACACCGCTGGGCACACCGGTGGAGAAGATGAGCGACCCGCTCGGGTCCCCCTCGTCCCCCTCGGGCTGCAACCACCACACGAGCAGCCCGAGCACGACCGCGAGGACGGCGCCCGTCCGCAGGGTGCGCCGGCGGCCGTATCGGGACAGAGCGTGGAACATGCGCGCGATCCTGCCAGCTCGACCGCCCCCCTGACCAGGCTTCCCCATGAGGCCCGGCCCACAGCGGACCGGGTGGGCGGCGGACGGAAGGCAGACGGGCGGCGGACGGGAGGGGCCGGGCAAGGGGATGGGAGGGGCCGGGGAAGGGGACGGGAGGGGGCCGCCCGGCAACCGCCTACCCTTGTCCCATGAGCAGCGGCAACCGGAGCGAAGCAGTGGGCGTCCAGAAGAGCTACGAGGTGCGCACCTACGGGTGTCAGATGAACGTCCACGACTCCGAACGGCTGTCGGGTCTCCTGGAGGGCGCCGGCTACGTCCGGGCTCCCGAAGGCTCCGACGGCGACGCCGACGTCGTCGTCTTCAACACCTGCGCGGTGCGGGAGAACGCCGACAACAAGCTGTACGGAAACCTCGGCCGCCTCGCGCCCATGAAGACCAAGCGCCCCGGGATGCAGATCGCCGTCGGCGGCTGTCTCGCGCAGAAGGACCGCGACACCATCGTCAAGCGGGCCCCCTGGGTCGACGTCGTCTTCGGCACCCACAACATCGGCAAACTGCCGGTCCTCCTGGAGCGCGCCCGCGTCCAGGAGGAGGCGCAGATCGAGATCGCCGAGTCCCTGGAGGCCTTCCCCTCCACGCTCCCCACCCGCCGCGAGTCCGCCTACGCCGCGTGGGTCTCCATCTCGGTCGGCTGCAACAACACCTGCACCTTCTGCATCGTCCCGGCGCTGCGCGGCAAGGAGAAGGACCGCCGCACCGGCGACATCCTGGCCGAGATCGAGGCACTGGTCGCCGAGGGCGTCTCCGAGATCACCCTGCTCGGCCAGAACGTGAACGCGTACGGCTCCGACATCGGCGACCGCGAGGCCTTCTCCAAGCTGCTGCGCGCCTGCGGCGCCATCGAGGGCCTGGAGCGCGTCCGCTTCACCTCGCCGCACCCCCGCGACTTCACCGACGACGTCATCGCCGCCATGGCCGAGACGCCCAACGTGATGCCGCAGCTGCACATGCCGATGCAGTCCGGATCGGACAGCATCCTGAAAGCGATGCGCCGCTCCTACCGCCAGGAGCGCTTCCTGGGAATCATCGAGAAGGTGCGCGCCGCGATGCCGGACGCCGCCATCTCCACCGACATCATCGTGGGCTTCCCCGGCGAGACGGAGGAGGACTTCGCGCAGACGATGCACGCCGTCCGCGAGGCGCGGTTCGCCAACGCGTTCACCTTCCAGTACTCCAAGCGCCCCGGAACCCCCGCCGCGGACATGGACGACCAGATCCCCAAGGAGGTCGTCCAGGAGCGGTACATGCGCCTGTCCGCGCTCCAGGAGCAGATCTCCTGGGACGAGAACAAGAAGCAGGTCGGCCGCACCCTGGACGTCATGGTCGCGGAGGGCGAGGGCCGCAAGGACGGAGCCACCCGGCGCCTCTCCGGCCGCGCCCCCGACAACCGCCTGGTCCACTTCACCCAGCCCGAGAAGGCCGTGCGCCCCGGCGACGTCGTGACCGTCGAGATCACCTACGCCGCCCCGCACCACCTGCTCGCCGAGGGCACACCGCTCGCCGTACGGTCCACCCGCGCGGGCGACGCCTGGGAGAAGCGCACCACCGAGGCGGCCGCCAAGCCCGCCGGGGTGATGCTCGGCCTCCCCGGCATCGGCGCCCCGGACCCGCTCCCGGCCACCGCGGCCCCGGCCTGCGGCATCGGCTGACGGACCGGGCCGCTCAGCGGTCCCGGCCGGGACCCGCTCCAGCAGCCGGACGGAGGCTCGGGGCAGCAGCCGTCGGCCGCGGCGCACGGCCCCGTGGGCAGTGGCGTCGGCCCCGGCACGCGGCCCCGTGGGCAGTGGCGTCGGCCCCGGCACGCGGCCCGGTGAGCTGTGGCGTCGGCCCCGGCACGCGGGGCCGGCGCGGCCGACCGGCCCCCGGCCTCCGGCTGACGGCAAGTACGCTGACCGGCATGCTTGTCGCCGCCGCCGTGTGCCCCTGTCCGCCGCTCCTGGTGCCCGAGGTCGCCGCCGGGGCCGCCCCCGAACTCGACGCCGCACGTGACGCGTGCCTCGACGCCGTGGGGGTGCTCGCCGCCTCGCGCCCGGACCTGCTCGTCGTCGTGGGGCCGGGCGACGACCGGTCCGCCGGGCTCCACCCGGCAGGGGCGCGCGGGTCCTTCCGAGGCGTCGGCGTGGCCCTCGACGTGACGCTCGGCGACGCACCGCGGGACGCCGCCGCCCCGGACCGGCCGCTGCCGGGATCCCTCACCGTGGGCGCCTGGCTGCTGGGCCGGGCCCGGTGGACGGGCGCTCCCGTCGAAGGGTTCGCCGTGGCGGAGAGCGAGGCCGCCCCGGAGTGCGCGGCGGCCGGGCACTCCCTGGCCCGGCGTGCCGAGCGGGTCGCGCTCCTGGTGATGGGCGACGGCAGCGCCTGCCGCACCCTCAAGGCCCCCGGCTACCTCGACGAGCGGGCCGCCGCCTTCGACGCCCGCGCCACCGAAGCGCTCGGCTCCGCGGACCTCGACGCCCTCGCCGCGCTCGACGCGACGCTCGCCCGTGACCTCAAGGCGGCCGGGCGTGCCCCCTGGCAGCTGCTCGGCGGCGCCGCGCGGTCCGCCGGGCTCGCGGGCCGGCTGCTGTACGAGGACGCCCCGTACGGCGTCGGGTACACCGTCGCCGCCTGGTCCTGAACGGGCCGGCGGCGGGTACGGGACACTCTGCCCCGTACCCGCCGCCGGCCCGCGGTCACCGTGTCAGGGGGCGGGCGGCGGCGGAGGAGGGGTGTTGCCAGGGGTACCACCGGGCGTACCAGGGGTACCGGGCGTACCGGGAGCACCTGGGGTGCCAGGGGTGCCCCCGTCCTTGTTGCCCAGCTTGTCCACGGCCTCCTTGGCCTTGCGCGTCCCCGAATCGATCTTGTCGCTGTATTTGCCCTTGGTCTTCTGGTCGACCGTGCGCGCGGCCTTGTCGAGGCCCTGCTCGATCTTGCCCCCGTGCTGCTGCGCGAGGTCGCCGACCTTGTCCTTGGCCGGTCCCAGCTTGGCCTTCAGGTTGTCCAGGAACCCCATTGGGTCACCTTCCGTGCAGTGAGGACTGTTGAGAACTGTTCGCGGGAGCGTTCTCCCGCCCCCATTGTCCGTCACTTGTCCGTTCTTGCCGTTTTTACACGCCTCATTGCGCTTCCCCGGCGCTCCCCCGACGTCGCTCTCCGCGCACGGCCGCGCCCCCCACGGACACCCGGTGCGGTCGGGAGCGCCCGGATTTTTGGGAGACTGTCCGGGTGACCCCTCCCGCTCCCGCCCCCCGCGTCATCACCGTCGTAGGCCCCACCGCAGCCGGAAAGTCGGATCTGGGGGTCTTTCTCGCCCAGCGGCTCGGCGGCGAGGTGATCAACGCCGATTCCATGCAGCTCTACCGGGGCATGGACATCGGCACCGCGAAGCTGACGCTCCCCGAGCGCGACGGCGTGCCGCACCGGCTGCTGGACATCTGGGACGTCACCGAGACCGCCAGCGTCGCCGAGTACCAGCGACTGGCCCGCCTGGAGATCGACCGGCTGCTCGCCGAGGGACGCACGCCGATCCTCGTCGGCGGCTCCGGGCTGTACGTGAAGGGCGCCATCGACGCCCTGGAGTTCCCCGGTACGGACCCCGGGGTGCGCGCCCGCCTCGAAGCGGAACTGGCCGAGCGCGGCTCGGGCGTCCTGCACGAACGCCTCGCCGCCGCCGACCCGGCGGCGGCCCGGTCCATTCTGGCGACGAACGGCCGCCGCATCGTCCGCGCCCTCGAAGTCATCGAGATCACCGGCAAGCCGTTCACCGCCAACCTCCCCGGCGAGGAGCCGGTCTACGACGCCGTGCAGATCGGCGTCGACGTGGACCGCCCCGAACTGGACGAGCGCATCGCCCTGCGCGTCGACCGGATGTGGGAGGCGGGGCTCGTGGACGAGGTGCGCGCCCTGGAGGCGGCCGGGCTGCGCGAGGGCCTCACGGCATCGCGGGCCCTCGGCTACCAGCAGATCCTCACGGTGCTCGCGGGGGAGCGCACCGAGGACGACGCGCGGGCCGAGACCGTACGCGCCACCAAGCGCTTCGCCCGCCGTCAGGACTCCTGGTTCCGCCGTGACGCGCGTGTCGTGTGGCTTGGCGGCGGCCACCGCGACCGGGGGGAACTCCCGCACCGGGCGCTGGCGTTGGTCGAACGAGCGGTCACAGCCTGATCACGTGATGGCATCGGGAAGCTCCGCCCGTCAATTCGGCACCCGTGATCGTGCCATCATCGAGCATCGATCCACCAGTGGAGTCCGAGTTGGGAGGGCGCGTGGCGATGGAGGCCGGCCCTCGCGACACGGAGCAGCGCGACACAGAGCACGACGTGCCGTCACCGCGGGAGACCGCGGGACGGCTGAGTCCTGACGGTCCCGACGAGCAGGACATGACCCCCGAGGTCGAGGTCGAGCTGCGGCCCACCCGCAAGCTGCGGATCTGGCAGCTCGCCCCCATCGTCGTACTGGCCGCGGTCGGCTCGCTGATGTTCGCCTTTCCCCTCGCCTTCGAGTTCGGCGACGGCGGCGCCATCGTCGCCATGCTGGGGCTCCTGATCAGCTGCTGCGCGGCCGGCTGGGGCATGATGGCCGCCCGCCGCGTCGGGCACACCTGGCCGGGCCTGCCCTCCCGCGGCTCCGGCGCCCGCCCCGACTGGCGGGTGATCGCGCTGTACGCCGCGACCGGCGCCGCCCTGGTCGCGCTCGCCGTCTGGCGCGTGGACCGACTGCGCTGACGGCGGGACACGCCCTGCGCCGGGCCCGCCCGCGCGTCATGGGCCCCGGCGCCGGGGCCCTGTGCCGGTCGCGGGCCCGGCCGCCGGGTCCGCTCGTGCGGGTTGTCGGCGCCGCCTCGTACAGTTGGCCTGTGAGCACCTCGCAGATCGCCTTCCTCAAGGGTCACGGCACCGAGAACGACTTCGTGATCGTCCCGGACCCGGACAACGCCCTCACGCTGCCCGCCGCCGTCGTCGCCCGGCTCTGCGACCGCCGGGCCGGCATCGGCGGGGACGGCCTGCTGCACGTCGTGCGGTCCGCCGCGCACCCCGAGGCGCGCTCCATGGCGGACGCGGCCGAGTGGTTCATGGACTATCGCAACGCGGACGGCTCGATCGCCGAGATGTGCGGGAACGGCGTGCGGGTCTTCGCCCACTACCTCCAGCGCGTCGGCCTCGTCGAGGAGGGCGACCTCACCGTCGCCACCCGGGGCGGCCCCAAGCGCGTGCACCTCGCGAAGAACGGCGACATCACGGTCTCCATGGGACGCGCCCTGCTGCCCGAGGAGAACGTCACGGTCAGCGTCGGCGACCGCAGCTGGCCCGCCCACAACGTCAACATGGGCAACCCCCACGCGGTCGCCTTCGTCGACGACCTCGACCACGCCGGCGACCTGCTCACCGCCCCGCCCGTCAGCCCCGGCGCCGTCTACCCCGACGGCGTCAACGTCGAGTTCGTCGTCGACCGGGGCCCGCGCCACGTCGGTATGCGCGTCCACGAGCGCGGCTCCGGCGAGACCCGCTCCTGCGGCACCGGCGCCTGCGCGGTCGCCGTCGCCACCGCCCGCCGGGACGGCGCCGACCCCGCGAAGACCGGCCTGCCCGCCACCTACCGGGTGGACCTCCCCGGCGGCACCCTCGTCATCACCGAGCACCCCGACGGCGGTATCGACATGACCGGACCGGCGGTGATCGTCGCCGAGGGCGTCATCGACCCGGTCTGGCTCGAAACCTCCTGAGGAATGGCTCGCTCGAAACGATGACCAGCCCGAGCTTCGCTCGAATGGGTGATCCGTTTCACGCTGGGCGAGAGCTGGACTGCGCCACGTGGTGGGGTCGATAGCATCAAGCACCGGTCCCGAGGGGCATCCGCTCCTCCCCAGCGCCGGTCGACGTCGCCGGAGGTGCCCATGAGTGCAGAGGCCGCCGATCCCGGCGCTCCCCTACGCAGGCGGAGCCGCCCCCGGATCGACCTGCGCAGACTGGGCCGGGTGGCACTGCGGGGCCCGGTCTCCCGCGACCGGCTGCCCGACGCCATCGGACATGTCGCCGAGGCGCACCGCGCCCACCACCCCGACGCCGACCTGACCGTCCTGCGCCGGGCCTACGTCCTCGCGGAGTCCTCGCACCGCGGCCAGATGCGCAAGAGCGGCGAGCCGTACATCACGCATCCGCTGGCCGTCACCCTGATCCTCGCCGAGCTCGGCGCCGAGACCACCACCCTCACCGCCTCCCTGCTCCACGACACCGTCGAGGACACGGAAGTGACGCTCGACCAGGTACGCGAGCAGTTCGGCGACGAGGTCTGCTATCTCGTCGACGGCGTGACGAAGCTGGAGAAGGTCGACTACGGCGCCGCCGCGGAACCGGAGACCTTCCGCAAGATGCTCGTCGCCACCGGCAACGACGTCCGGGTCATGTCGATCAAGCTCGCGGACCGGCTGCACAACATGCGCACCCTCGGCGTGATGCGCCCCGAGAAGCAGGCCAGGATCGCCAAGGTCACCCGCGACGTCCTCATCCCGCTCGCCGAACGGCTCGGCGTGCAGGCGCTCAAGACCGAGCTGGAGGACCTGGTCTTCGCGATCCTGCACCCCGAGGAGTACGAGCACACTCGCGCCCTGATCGCCGCCGCGGCAGGCCCGGACGCCCCCCTCGACACCATCGCCGACAACGTACGGGGCACCCTGCGCGACGCGGGCATCACCGCCGAAGTCCTCATCAGGCCACGCCACTTCGTCTCCGTACACCGGGTCCGCGGGAAACGCGGCGAACTGCGCGGCACCGACTTCGGCCGACTGCTCGTCCTCGTCACCGAGGACGCCGACTGCTACGCCGTCCTCGGTGAACTGCACACCTGCTTCACTCCGGTGATCTCCGAGTTCAAGGACTTCATCGCCGCTCCCAAGTTCAACCTGTACCAGTCGCTGCACACCGCGGTCGTCGGCCCCGGAGGCGCCGTCGCCGAAGTCCTCATCCGCACGCACCGGATGCACAAGGTCGCCGAGGCGGGCGTGGTCGCGCTGGGCAACCCGTACGCCCAGGACCACGCCGCCACCCCGCAGAGCGAGCCGTCCGACGAGCGCGCCGACCCCACCCGGCCCGGCTGGCTCTCCCGGCTGCTGGACTGGCAGGAGTCCGCCACCGACCCCGACACCTTCTGGACCACCCTGCGCGACGACCTCGCCCAGGACCGGGAGATCACCGTGTTCCGCACCGACGGAGGCACCCTCGGGCTGCCCGCCGGGGCCAGTTGCGTCGACGCCGCCTACGCGCAGTACGGCGACCGGGCGCACACCTCCATCGGGGCCCGGGTCAACGGCCGCCTCGCCACCCTCAGCACCGTCCTCAGCGACGGCGACACCGTGCAGCTGCTGCTCGCCCAGGACACCGCGTCCGGTCCCTCGCCCGACTGGCTCGACCACGCGCGCACCCCCACCGCCCGGATCGCGATCACCGGCTGGCTCACCGACCACCCCGACGAGGCGAAGCCCACCCCCTCGACGATGACGTCCGTGGAGACGGGCGGACCCGGCCCGGCCGAGCCCGCCGCCCCGGAGCGCGACGCCCAGGCCACCGCGTCGGCGCGCACCCGGTCGGGCCCCCGCGCCACCGGCGTCCTCGTCGACGGGCCGGACGCGCCGGTGCGCCTCGCCGGCTGCTGTACGCCGGTGCCCCCCGACGAGCTGACCGGCTTCACCGTCCGCGGCGGCACGGTCACCGTGCACCGCCGCGAGTGCCCCGCCGTGGCCGCCATGCAGGAGATCGGCCGCGCCCCGGTCGGGGCACGCTGGGCCGAGGCGGAGGGCCGGGAATCCGGCGCGGGCTGCCGGGTCACCCTGGTCGCCGAGTCCTTCGGCCGCCCCCGGCTCCTCGCCGACCTCACCGAGGCCATCGCCACCGCCGAAGCAGCGATCGTCTCCGCCACCGTGGAACCGCCCAGCGAACAGCGCGTCCGCCACACCTACACGCTCCAGCTCCCCGACGCGGCGGGCCTTCCCGCCCTGATGCGTGCCATGCGCGAGGTCGCCGGGGTCTACGACGTCACCCGCGCCCAGCACCCGGCCCCGGCCGGCTGAGCCGCTGCCCGGACCCTCGCCGGCGGCCCCGGCGGGCTGAGCAGCCCCAGAAGCCCGGAAACCAGAAGCCCGGAAACCCGGAAGCGCCCCGGCCCGAGGCGGTGTCTCACGGCCGGCGGAACCGCTCCTCCCACCGGTGACGCGTTCTCGTTCGAGTGGCGCGGCGCGCGGCTCCCCGGCCGGGCGGCGATGCGCTGATAGCGGTAGTCCATGCCGCTCCTCTCCCGCCGCCTGCGCGCCGCCCTGCTGGCGTCCGCCTCGGCCACCCTCGTCGCCGCCACCCTGCCCGCCCCCGAGCCCCTGGGCATCGGCGACCGGCTCTTCCCCGAGCTGGGCAACCCCGGATACGACGTCCTCGCGTACGACATCGCCTTCACGTACCACGGCCGCAACACCGAGCCCCTGGACGCGGTCACGAAGATCAGGGCCCGCACCACCGCCCCGCTGGACCGGATCAACCTCGACTTCGCCCGGGGCACCGTCCAGGGGGTCGAGGTCAACGGACTTGCGGCCGACTTCGGCAGCAAGCGCGAGGACCTGGTCGTCCAGGCCCCCCGCCGCCTCCCCGCGGGCGTACCGCTGAACATCACCGTCCGGCACACCAGCGACCCGAGCGGATCCGGGGACGACGGCGGCTGGGTCCGCACCGCCGACGGCCTCGCCATGGCCAACCAGGCCGACGCCGCCCACCGGGTCTTCCCCGGCAACGACCACCCCTCCGACAAGGCGTACTTCACCTTCCGGATCACCGCCCCCGAGAAGCTGACGGCGGTCGCGGCCGGCCTGCCGGCGGGGAAGACCCGGCGCGGGGCCACGACCACCTGGGCCTACCGCACCGAGCACCCCATGGCGACCGAACTGGCCCAGGTCTCCATCGGCAGCTCCGCCGTCCTGCACCGCACCGGCCCCCACGGACTGCCGGTGCGCGACGTCGTCCCGGCCGCCGACCGGAAGAAGCTGGAGCCCTGGCTGAAGAAGACCCCGGCCCAGCTGGAGTGGATGGAGGAGCAGGTCGGCCGCTACCCCTTCGAGACCTACGGGGTGCTCGTCGCGGACAGCCCCATCGGCTTCGCCCTGGAGACCCAGACGCTGTCGCTGTTCGGGAAGTCCTTCTTCACCGAGCCCGGCTACCCGGAGTGGTACGTCGACTCGGTGATGATCCACGAGCTGGCCCACCAGTGGTTCGGCGACAGCGTCTCGCCCGCGAGCTGGTCCGACCTGTGGCTCAACGAAGGACACGCCACTTGGTACGAGGCCCGGTACGCCGAGGAGAACGGCGGCGGGACCCTGGAGCGGCGGATGCGTGAGGCGTACAAGCTCTCCGACGGCTGGCGCGCGGACGGCGGCCCTCCGGCGCACCCGGACGGCCCGGCCCCGGGGCAGAAGCTCAGCCTGTTCCGGCCCGTCATGTACGACGGCAGCGCGCTGGTGCTCTACGCCCTGCGCCAGGAGATCGGCGAGGCCGCCTTCGACCGGCTGGAGCGCACCTGGGTCCGGGTGCACCGGGACTCCACGGCGACCACCGCGGACTTCACCCGGCTGGCGTCCGGCATCGCGGGACGGGACCTGTCCGCCTTCTTCGACGGCTGGCTGTACGGCGAGAAGACCCCGCCGATGCCCGGCCACCCCGACTGGAGCAGCGCGAAACCCGCGTGACGGGCCCGGTGGGGCCGTGCCACTATCGACGCGTCGGCGCGGCGGACCGCACCGGAGTTCCCGGCAGGGAATCATCCGGGAAGATCACACGTTGTGACTGACGTAACGACTTCTATCGACGTAAGGATCCAATGACCTCCTCTTCTTCCCTTCCCCAGGACGCGCAGAACGCGCAGAGCGCCACGGAGAACGCGACCGAGAGCCTCACCGAGAGCCTTCGGGCCGACGCCCTGATGGAAGAGGACGTCGCCTGGAGCCAGGAGATCGACGGAGCGCGGGACGGCGATCAGCTGGACCGCTCCGAGCGTGCCGCGCTGCGACGCGTGGCCGGCCTCTCCACGGAGCTCGAGGACGTCACCGAGGTCGAGTACCGCCAGCTGCGCCTGGAGCGCGTGGTGCTGGTCGGTGTCTGGACCTCGGGGACGGTGCGTGACGCGGAGATCTCCCTCGCGGAGCTCGCCGCACTCGCCGAGACGGCGGGCGCACAGGTGCTGGACGCGGTGTACCAGCGGCGCGACAAGCCGGACCCGGCCACCTACATCGGCTCGGGCAAGGCGCTGGAGCTGCGGGACATGGTGCTCGAATCCGGCGCCGACACCGTCGTCTGCGACGGTGAGCTGAGCCCCGGCCAGCTGATCCACCTGGAAGACGTCGTCAAGGTGAAGGTGGTCGACCGGACCGCCCTGATCCTCGACATCTTCGCCCAGCACGCCAAGTCCCGCGAGGGCAAGGCGCAGGTCTCGCTGGCCCAGATGCAGTACATGCTGCCTCGGCTGCGTGGCTGGGGTCAGTCGCTCTCCCGTCAGATGGGCGGCGGCGGTTCCAGCGGCGGTGGCGGCATGGCCACCCGTGGTCCCGGTGAGACCAAGATCGAGACGGACCGGCGACGGATCCGCGAGAAGATGGCGAAGATGCGCCGGGAGATCGCGGAGATGAAGACCGGCCGCGAGATCAAGCGGCAGGAGCGCAAGCGCAACAAGGTGCCCTCCGTCGCCATCGCCGGATACACCAACGCGGGCAAGTCCTCGCTGCTCAACCGCCTGACCGGGGCCGGTGTCCTGGTGGAGAACGCCCTGTTCGCCACCCTGGACCCGACCGTCCGCCGGGCCGAGACGCCGAGCGGCCGCATCTACACCCTGGCCGACACCGTCGGGTTCGTCCGGCATCTGCCGCACCACCTGGTCGAGGCGTTCCGCTCCACGATGGAGGAGGTCGGCGAGTCCGATCTCATCCTCCACGTGGTGGACGGCTCCCACCCGGTGCCGGAGGAGCAGCTCGCCGCGGTGCGCGAGGTGATCCGGGACGTCGGCGCGGTGGACGTACGCGAGATCGTCGTGATCAACAAGGCGGACGCGGCAGACCCCCTGGTCCTCCAGCGGCTGCTGCGCAACGAGAAGCACGCCATCACGGTCTCGGCCAGGACCGGCGCCGGAATCGACGAGCTGCTCGCGCTCATCGACGCCGAGCTGCCCCGGCCGTCCGTCGAGATCGAGGTGCTCGTGCCGTACATCCAGGGGGCTCTGGTCTCCCGGGTGCACGCCGAGGGCGAGGTGCTCTCCGAGGAGCACACCGCCGAGGGCACCCTGCTCAAGGCCCAGGTCCACGAGGAGCTGGCCGCGGAGCTCGGGACCTTCGTCCCCGCCGCGCACTGACAGCCGTGTAACCGCGCGACAAGCCGACGGCCCGGCCCTTCCGGAGAGATCCGGGAGGGCCGGGCCTTCGGCGTGCGACCTACTGGCCCGCGTACTTCTCGCTCACCGCGCGGTAGATGCCCTCGGCCTCCTTGCCGAGCCGGGGCCCGGCCAGCCAGCCCGCGGTGACCGGGCCGATCGAGGTGTTCGAGACCAGGGCGGGCTTGCCGTCCTGCCCGGCCGCGACCCAGCCGCCGCCGGAGGAACCGCCGGTCATCGTGCAGCCGACGCGGTACATCGTGGGCTGGTCCTGGAAGACGGAGAGCCGACCCGGCTTGTCCTCGCACTGGAGCAGCTTCTGACCGTCGAACGGCGGCGCGGCCGGGTAACCCGTGGCCGTCATGGCGTCGATCTCCGGCACGGCGGGAGCGTCGAACTCGACGGGCAGCGCCGAACCGACCGTCTCCTCCAGCGACTTGCCGCCCGCGCCCTTCTCCGGCGTCACATGCAGCACCGCGAAGTCGTACGGGGCGCCCTGGCCGCCGACGGCCGCGCCCTCGGCGATCCACTGCTCGGAGGTCTGGGCCCACTGGCCCCACCACACACCGTAAGGAGCGATCTTCTCCTTGGGCGCGGTCTCCAGCTCGGCCAGCGACAGGCCGTCGTTGTTGTACGCCGGGACGAAGGCGATGTTGCGGTACCAACCGCCCTTCTTGCCCGCGTGCACACAGTGCCCGGCGGTCCACACCATGTTGGACTTGCCGGGGTTCGCCGGGTCCTTCACCACGGTCGCGGAACAGACCATCGAGCCCTGCGGGCCGTCGAAGAGCAGCTTCCCGGACTCGGGGGCGTTGTCGTGGTACGGCGTCGCGACCCCGGCGGCCTGGACCGGGGCCGGCGTCGGGTCCGTCACGCCGTCGTCGCCCGAGATGTCGTTGTCGACCGGGTTCTCCGGGGGCTTGTCGGCCTCCCGCATCCGGTCCGGGTCCCACAGGCCGTCGATGATCGGGTTGACGAAGTCCTTGGCCTCACGCAGCCACTTGTCCTTGTCCCAGTTCTTCCACTCCCCGTCCCGCCACTTGTCGGGGTCGATCCCGTGCTCCTTGAGACGGTTCTTGAGGTCGTCCGGGATGACGACCTTGCCGTCGGACGACTGGTCGGCCGAGGCACTGGGCGTGCCGCCCGCGTTGTCCTCCTCCGGACCGCACGCCGTGGCGGTGAGCGCCAGTACGGCGGCGACGGCGGTCGCGGCGAGCGCGGTGGAGGGCATGCGCCGTGCGCGCCTCCCGCGCCGTGCGGTATCGGTCGGGCGAATGGGTCGCATCTCGTGATCCCCCTGGGACTTCGTCACTCGGTACTCGTGCTGCATTGCGGACACTTCGGGCGCCGGGGCAGGTGCTTCCGCGCCGTTGTGCGGCCCCCACTATGCCGGTGCCGATGGTGACGGTGCGCGGCAGGTCCGCGGTTCCGTCGCCGCGAGGATGCTCCGATTCACCCGTGATCCATCGCGGACTGCGTCGTTGGTACGTACGGGGGACACCAGGACAGCGTTCACGCCCTCGGTGCGTCCACGCGAGAACGTACCGACGCGCAACGCAACTGTTACCGCAGGAGGACCAAGAGCCGTGTCCGTGACCGAACCCGCGCCGGTGGCGCCGCCCTCCGCACACGAGGGCATCCTCCGTCGCCAGACCCTGCGCGAATCGGCGGCGCGCACCTACGCGCGGTCCCTGCCGATCGTCCCGGTGCGCGCCCGCGGGCTCACCATCGAGGGCGCGGACGGACGCCGCTACCTCGACTGTCTGTCGGGCGCCGGCACACTGGCCCTCGGGCACAACCACCCCGTCGTGCTCGAAGCCATCCGGAAGGTCATCGACTCCGGCGCGCCCCTGCACGTGCTGGACCTCGCCACCCCGGTCAAGGACGCCTTCACCACCGAGCTGTTCTCCACCCTGCCGCGGGAGTTCGCCGACAACGCCCGCATCCAGTTCTGCGGCCCCGCCGGTACGGACGCCGTCGAGGCCGCGTTCAAACTGGTCCGCGCCGCGACCGGACGCACCGGCCTGCTGACCTTCACCGGTGCCTACCACGGCATGACCGCCGGGGCCCTGGAGGCCTCCGGCGGCGCCACCGACGTACGGGTCACCCGGCTCCCCTTCCCGCAGGACTATCGCTGCCCGTTCGGGACCGGCGGCGAGCGCGGCGCTGCGCTCGCCGCCCGCTGGACCGAACACCTGCTGGACGACCGCAAGGGCGGGGTGCGGGCCCCCGCGGGAATGATCGTGGAACCGGTCCAGGGCGAGGGCGGCGTCAATCCCGCCCCCGACTCCTGGCTGCGGCGCATGCGCGGGATCACCGAGGACCGCTCCATCCCCCTCATCGCCGACGAGGTGCAGACCGGGGTCGGCAGGACCGGCGCCTTCTGGGCCGTCGAGCACAGCGGCGTCATGCCCGACGTCATGGTCCTCTCCAAGGCGATCGGCGGCTCCCTGCCCCTCGCAGTGATCGTCTACCGCGCTGAACTGGATCTTTGGCAGCCGGGTGCCCACGCGGGTACGTTTCGTGGCAACCAGCTCGCCATGGCGGCGGGCGCGGCCACGCTCGCGTACGTCAGGGAGAACCAACTGGCGGACCGCGCTGCGGTCCTGGGGGCCTGGATGCTCGCCCGTCTGAGGGAGCTGCGGGTACATCACCCGGGAATCGGTGACGTACGGGGGCGTGGACTGATGATCGGCATGGAGCTGGTGGATCCCGAGCGCGCGCCCCTGCCCGCCGAGGCAGGCGACGACCACCCAGCGCCGCCGCCGGATCCGGCTCTCGCCCTCGCCGTCCAGCAGGAATGTCTGCGGCGCGGCCTCATCGTCGAACTGGGCGGCCGCCACGACGCCGTGGTCCGCCTCCTGCCGCCCCTCACCCTCACCGACGAGCAGGCCAGTGCCGTCGTCGACCGTCTCGCCGACGCGCTGGCAGCCGCGACACGCTCCCCGCACCGTCGGACCACCGCCGGGCCGACCACCTGAACCCGGAATCCCCACAAGGAAGAACGTCGTGAACCCCACCCCCGCGTCCGAGGCCGACGGCCACGGCACCCCCCAGCACCGAGGGCAGGACGGACCGGCCGCCCCCGGCACGGTCGAGGCGACGACCGTGCCCCGCCAGAAATCCCCCCGCGATCCCGACCCCGCCGCGTACCCGCCCGGTCCGGCCCTCCGCGCCCGGGCGGGCCGGGGCCCGAGCCCCGACGCCCTCGACGACCCGGACCCGCTGCGGGCCGCCGACGCGGCGGGCACGGAGAGCCTCCTGCGGTGCTGGACCCGGGAGAGCGACCTGCCCCGCCCCGACGGCGACACCCTGCGCATCGCCTTCCCCGCCAGCGGTACCGCCCTGCTCGTCCCCGTGCACTACTGGTCGGCCACCGGGGCCCACCGCTTCGGCGCACCCGTCCTGGAGAACGCCCCCGCCGGTGCTCCGCACGCCGACGCCGCCACCGTCGCCGTCCTCATCGGCCGTGAGGGCGGCGAGAGCGGCGCGGGCGATCTGGTCGCCCGGGTCGCCGACTCCGTACGCCACACCGCCGGCTTCATCGACCAGCGGCGGCGCAACCCGGCGGACCCCGCCGAGGCCGACCTCTTCCTCACCGCCGAACAGTCCCTGCTGCTCGGCCACCCCCTCCACCCCACGCCCAAGAGCCGCGAGGGCCTCTCCGAGTCGGAGTCCCGTCGCTATTCGCCCGAGCTCCACGGGTCCTTCCCGCTCCACTGGTTCGCCGTCGACCGGGCGCTGATCGCCACCGACTCCGCCTGGACCGAGGGCGGCCCGGCCACCGCCGAGGAGTTGCTCGCCCCGCACGCCGAAGGGCTGAGCCTGCCCCCCGGCACCGTCGCCGTCCCCGTGCACCCCTGGCAGGCCGCCGATCTGCTCCACCGCCCCCAGGTCCGCGCCCTCGCCGACACCGGCCTGCTCCACGACCTGGGCCCCCACGGCGAGCACTGGCACCCCACCTCCTCCATCCGCACCGTGCACCGCCCCGGCGCACGGGTGATGCTCAAGCTCTCCCTCGGCGTACGCATCACCAACTCACGCCGGGAGAACCTCCGCAAGGAGCTGCACCGGGGCGTCGAGGTCCACCGACTCCTGTCGACCGGACTCGCCGAGCGCTGGCAGCGGGAGCACCCCGGCTTCGACGTCGTCCGGGACCCCGCCTGGCTCGCCGTCGACGACCCCGAGGGGGCATCCGTCCTGGGGCTCGACGTCATGCTCCGCCACAATCCCTTCGGGCCGGGCGACGACGCCGCCTGCATCGCGGGACTCACCGCGCAGCGCCCCCGGCCCGGCCGGCCCGGCATGCGCTCCCGGCTCGCCGAGGTCGTCTCCGGCCTGGCCGCCCGCACCGGTCGCGGCGCCGACGCCGTCTCGACCGAATGGTTCCGCCGCTATCTGCACCACGTCGTGCGCCCCGTCCTCTGGCTCGACGCCCACGGCGGAGTCGCCCTCGAAGCCCACCAGCAGAACACCCTCGTCCTCCTCGACCCGGACGGCTGGCCCGTCGGCGGCCGTTACCGGGACAACCAGGGCTACTACTTCCGCGACTCCCGCCGGGACGAGCTGGAACAGCGGCTCCCCGGCATCGGCGCCGTCAGCGACACGTTCGTCTCCGACCCGGTCACCGACGAACGGTTCGCCTACTACCTCGGCATCAACAACGTCCTCGGCCTGATCGGGGCGTTCGGCGCCCAGCGCCTGGGCGACGAACAGGAACTCCTCACCGTCCTGCGCCGATTCCTCACCGAGACCGCGGAACTGGGCTCGCCCCTGCCCGCGTATCTCCTGGAGAACCGCGAGCTGCGCTGCAAGGCCAACCTGCTGACCCGGCTCCACGGCCTCGACGAGCTGGTCGGGCCGGTCGACACCCAGTCCGTGTACGTCACCATCGCCAACCCCCTGCACAGCTGAGCACCAACCGCCCCGGGCGGACTCCGACCGCACCCGCTCCGGAGACGCCCACCGACCGCACCCGGTCCAGAGAGGAGAGCGCCACCGTGCCTCCCGCCGAACCCTCAGCGGAATCCGCCGCCGCACCGGCCGACCACGGCTCCGTCGAACGGTCCGGCACCAAGCGGTCCGGCAGCCGCGCGGACGGCAGCGCCGGCGTCGAGGACACCCTCGACCTGGAGCTCACCGAGGAGCTCCTCGCCCTGATCGCCGAGGAACGAAGCGCCGGGGCGGCGGGGGCCCGGGTCGCCCACGAGCTGCTGGGCGACCCGGGGGCCTGGCAGCCCGCGACCACGGCGGCGGGAGAGTTCGCCCTCGTCCCCGTCCGGCCGGAGCGTGATCTCGCCGTCGTCAGCCGCTGGATGAACGATCCTGCCGTGGCGGCGTTCTGGGAGCTCGCCGGACCCGAGTCCATCACCGCCGACCACCTCAGGACCCAGCTCGAAGGGGACGGACGCAGCATCCCGTGCCTGGGAGTGCTCGACTCCACGCCCATGAGCTACTGGGAGATCTACCGCGCCGACCTCGACCCCCTGGCCCGCCACTACCCCGCCCGCCCCCACGACACCGGCGTCCACCTCCTCATCGGGGGCGTGAACAACCGCGGCCGGGGCGTGGGCACCGCCTTGATCCGCGCCGTCGCCGACCTCGTCCTGGACAACCTTCCGCGGTGCGGTCGGGTCGTCGCCGAGCCGGACCTGCGCAACACCCCCTCCGTATCCGCGTTCCTCAGTGCCGGTTTCCGCTTCTCCGCCGAAGTGGATCTCCCCGACAAACGCG
Source organism: Streptomyces sp. NPDC026589 (assembly GCF_040638385.1). Lineage (NCBI taxonomy): Bacteria > Bacillati > Actinomycetota > Actinomycetes > Kitasatosporales > Streptomycetaceae > Streptomyces > Streptomyces sp. NPDC026589. The sequence goes on along the minus strand of NZ_JBEZYG010000030.1, from coordinate 87,093 downwards.
CCGCGCTGATGATCCGCGACCGAACACACCGAGCCCAGCTGTGACTTACTCGCCGCACTTTCCACACCGCTCGAACCTCAGAGGTTCCATCCGGAGGAGTCCCCGTGCCGATATATCCCGCGAGCCGTGAATCAGCCGAGTCCCCGCAGCTGTTCAGCCCTCCGGAGCTGAACCGACAGATCTGGGACCGGGCCGCCGCACGGCTCCTCGCCAAGATGCTCGGCGAGTTCGCCTACGAGAAGATCATCGAGCCCGTCCCGCAGCCCGGAACCGTCGGACGCCACCGGCTGACCCTCGACGACGGGGGAGCGCTCGCCTTCACGGCCCGGCGCGGCGTGTACGGCAGCTGGCGCGTCGACCCCGACTCGATCGAGGTCACAGCGGGGCCGCCGGCCGCCCACGCCAACGGCTCACCCGCCGCCGCGAGCGCCGAGGCGCGGCCCAACGGCCCGGCCAACGGCCCGGCGACCGGCTCCCGGCCGTTCCGCGACCCGCTGACGTTCCTCACCCGGGCCCGGGCCCTCCTCGGGCTCGACGGCACAACGCTGGGCCACCTCATCCGCGAGCTGACCCGGACCCTGTCCGCCGACGCCCGGCTCGACCACACCGCGCTCACCGCCGAGCAGCTCGCCGCGCTCGACTACGCGGAGCTGGAGGGCCATCAGACCGGCCACCCCTGGCTGGTGGCGAGCAAGGGGCGGCTCGGCTTCTCCGCCGCCGACGCCGCCCGCTTCACCCCCGAGACCCGCAGCCCGCTCCGGCTGCCGTGGATCGCGGTCAGCACCCGCATCGCGCAGTACCGGGGCGTGGGCCGTGTCGGCACCCCCGAGCAGCTGTACGCCGGCGAGCTCGACGGGGACGTCCGGGACGCCTTCGCCGAGGTGCTGCGGGCCCGGGGGCACGACCCGCGGGACTACCTCTACCTCCCCGTACACCCCTGGCAGTGGGACGAGTGGATCGTGCCGCTCTTCGCCCCGGCCATCGCCGACGGCGACATCGTGGCCCTGCACACCGACGGGGACGCCCGCCTCCCGCAGCAGTCCATCCGCACGTTCGCGAACGTGGAACGGCCCGAGCGGCACACCGTGAAACTCCCGCTCTCCATCCTCAACACCCTGGTCTGGCGCGGCCTGCCGACCGAGCGGACCCTCGCCGCCCCCGCGGTCACCGCCTGGGTCCAGGGGCTGTGCGAGGACGACCCCTTCCTGCGCGACACCTGCCGGGTCGTCCTCCTCGGCGAGGTCGCCTCCGTCGCCGTGGAGCACCCGTTGTACGACCACCTCCCCGGAGCGCCTTACCAGTACAAGGAGATCCTCGGCGCGATCTGGCGGGAGCCCCTGCCGCCCCGCCTCGCGCCGGGCGAACGCGCCCGCACGCTGGCCTCCCTCCTCCATACGGATCCGGCGGGCCGCGCCTTCACCGCGGAGCTGGTGGAGCGCTCCGGCCTCTCCCCGGACGCCTGGCTGAAGCGGCTCTTCGCCGCGCTCCTGCCGCCCCTGCTGCACTTCCTCTACCGCTACGGAACCGTCTTCTCCCCGCACGGCGAGAACGCCATCGTCGTGTTCGACGAGGAGGACGTGCCCGTACGGCTCGCCATCAAGGACTTCGTCGACGACGTCAACGTCAGCGCCCACCCGCTGCCCGAGCACGCCGGCATGCCCGACGAGGTGCGCGCGGTCCTCCTCACCGAGGAGCCGTCCTTCCTCACCCAATTCATCCACTCCGGCCTCTTCGTGGGCGTCTTCCGCTATCTGTCCCCCCTGTGCGAGGAGCAGCTCGGCGTCTCCGAGGACGCGTTCTGGTCACTCGTCCGGGCGGAGATAGTCCGCCACCACGCCCGCTTCCCGGAGCTGAAGGAGCGGTTCCAGCTGTTCGACATGCTCACCCCCGAGATCGAGCGCCTCTGCCTGAACCGCAACCGCCTGCTCGTCGACGGCTACCGGGACCGCGCCAGCCGGCCGCACGCGGCGATCCACGGCACGGTCCCCAACCCGTTGCACCCCTCCGCCCGCGTCCGGGAGTGATCGCCGCTGTCAGTGGTGCGTCGTAGGGTGGTCGGGCTATGACGAAGCCATCCCTCCCCGAGCTCCTGCACGCCGCCGTCACCGCCGTCGGCGGTACGGAAAGGCCCGGCCAGGTCACCATGGCCGAGGCCGTCGCCGAGGCCGTCGACGACCAATCCCACCTGCTCGTCCAGGCCGGCACCGGTACGGGCAAGTCGCTCGGCTATCTGGTGCCGGCCCTGGCGCACGGGGAGCGGGTCGTCGTGGCCACGGCCACCCTCGCCCTCCAGCGGCAGCTGGTGGAGCGGGACCTGCCGCGTACGGTCGAGTCCCTGCACCCGCTGCTGCGCCGCCGCCCGCAGTTCGCCATGCTCAAGGGCCGGTCGAACTACCTCTGCCTGCACCGGCTCCACGAAGGGGTTCCGCAGGACGAGGAGGAGGGCCTGTTCGACCAGTTCGAGGCGGCGGCCCCGTCCAGCAAGCTCGGCCAGGACCTGCTGCGGCTGCGGGACTGGTCGGACGAGACGGAGACGGGCGACCGGGACGATCTGACCCCCGGCGTCTCGGACCGGGCCTGGGCGCAGATCTCGGTCTCCTCACGCGAGTGCCTGGGCGCGACGAAGTGCGCGTACGGCGCGGAGTGCTTCGCGGAGGCGGCCCGCGAGCGCGCGAAGCTCGCGGACGTGGTCGTCACCAACCACGCGCTGCTCGCGATCGACGCCATCGAGGGGGCGCCGGTGCTGCCGTCGCACGAGGTGCTCATCGTCGACGAGGCCCATGAGCTGGTCTCCCGGGTCACCGGCGTCGCCACCGGCGAGCTCACCCCCGCCCAGGTCAACCGCGCGGTCCGCCGGGCGGCGAAGCTGGTCAACGAGAAGGCCGCCGACGCCCTCCAGACCGCCGCCGAGGGCTTCGAACGGGTCATGGAGCTGGCGCTCCCGGGGCGCCTGGAGGAGGTGCCCGAGGACCTCGCGTACGCGCTGATGGCGCTGCGCGACGCGGCACGCACGGTGATCTCCGCCATCGGCGCCACCCGGGACAAGTCGGTCGAGGACGAGAACGCCGTCCGCAAGCAGGCCCTGGCCTCGGTCGAGTCGATCCACGCCGTCGCCGAGCGCATCACCCAGGGCTCCGAGTACGACGTCGTCTGGTACGAACAGCACGACCGGTTCGGACCCTCCGTCCGGGTCGCCCCGCTCTCCGTCTCCGGGCTGCTGCGCGAGAAGCTCTTCGCCGAGCGGTCCGTGGTGCTGACCTCGGCCACCCTCAAGCTCGGCGGAGACTTCAACGGGGTGGGCGCGTCCCTCGGGCTGGCCCCCGAGGGCACGGCGGGCGAGGACGTCCCCCAGTGGAAGGGGCTGGACGTCGGCTCCCCGTTCGACTACCCGAAGCAGGGCATCCTCTACGTCGCCCGGCATCTGAACACCCCGGGGCGCGAGGGGTCGCGTACGGACATGCTGGACGAGCTCGCCGAGCTGGTGGAGGCGGCCGGCGGCCGCACGCTGGGGCTGTTCTCCTCCATGCGGGGAGCCAAGGCGGCGGCCGAGGAGCTGCGGGGGCGGATGGACAGGCCGATCCTGCTCCAGGGCGAGGAGACCCTCGGTGAGCTGATCAAGAACTTCGCCGCCGACCCGGAGACCTGCCTCTTCGGCACCCTGTCGCTCTGGCAGGGCGTGGACGTCCCCGGAGCCAGCTGTCAGCTGGTGGTCATGGACCGGATTCCGTTCCCCCGGCCCGACGATCCGCTGATGAGCGCACGGCAGAAGGCGGTCGAGGAGGCGGGCGGCAACGGCTTCATGGCGGTGGCGGCTACGCACGCCGCGCTGCTGATGGCCCAGGGCGCGGGCCGACTGGTCCGGGCCACGGGCGACAAGGGTGTCGTCGCCGTGCTGGACCCGAGGCTCGCGAACGCACGGTACGGAAGCTATCTGCGTGCCTCGCTGCCGGACTTCTGGTACACCACCGACCGGAACCAGGCGCGCCGCTCACTGGCCGCCATCGACGCACAGGCCAAGGCGGCCGGGGCGTGATCCGCCGGTGACTCGCCCGGCCTCCCGACTCCGGGCGGCCGGGCAAGGCAGAGCCCCGGGACCGACGTCGTGCTCGACGTCCTAGGCAGTGACCCCGGGGCGGGCAGCTGTGACCGACGCGTTTCTCAGACCCGGCGCAGCACCGCGACCACCTTGCCGAGGATGGTCGCCTCATCGCCGGGGATCGGCTGGTACGCGGCGTTGTGAGGGAGCAGCCATACGTGACCGTCCTCCCGGCGGAAGCGCTTGACCGTCGCCTCGCCGTCGAGCATGGCGGCGACGATGTCCCCGTTCTCCGCGACGGGCTGGCGGCGGACGGTGACCCAGTCGCCGTCACAGATCGCGGCCTCGATCATCGAGTCGCCGACGACCTTCAGGACGAAGAGCTCACCGTCGCCGACGAGCTGGCGGGGGAGCGGGAAGACATCCTCGACGGACTCCTCCGCGAGGATCGGTCCACCGGCGGCGATCCGGCCCACCAGCGGTACGTAGGACGCGGCGGGCTTGCCCGTCGTGTCGGTCGCCTGGGTGCTGGGCTGGTCCGATCCGCGCACCTCGTAGGCGCGGGGCCGGTGCGGGTCCCGGCGGAGGAAGCCCTTGCGCTCCAGCGCCATCAGCTGATGGGCGACGGACGATGTGCTGGACAGGCCCACCGCCTGACCGATCTCCCGCATGGAGGGCGGGTATCCCCGCCGTTGCACCGAGTCGCGGATGACCTCGATGACCCGTCGTTGCCGGTCCGTGAGCCCCGAGCTGTCCGCCCGGATGCCGGGGGGCCTGCCGGGCATGGAACGTCCCGGGCGCGCGGGATCGGCCCCGTCCGTGTTCGTGACTGAGTCATTCATGGCATGCACCGGCTCAAGTCGGCTCTGGGAGCGGTGGTCCCGGGCGGTGATGGTGGCACTGTCTGCGGTGGTGGTCACGTCGGCCCCTCTCGAATGTTCTCCCTAGCTGGACAACGGTAGTAGCTTTCGAAAGGTTGCGCCAAACACACGTTCGAGTGAAAAACGAATAAAGGGGTGCCGCGCTGCTATCGACAGGTGTATGAGCAACAGGATAGGGGTCGCGAGAACGCTTCGCGGAGGCCCGTCGCGGCGCCGGGCCAAGTCTTTCACCCGAGCCCGCGCGTCGGAGCCCCGGCGGCTCGGCGGCCCCGCGTCTCCCGTACCCTCTTCTCTGGCCCACGCTCCCCCCGGGCGGCCTCCGACCGAGGTCCGGTGCGCGACACGCGATGGGGCCGAAAACGCGACTCAACCCTAGATCTAGTGGTTGGATTGCTCCGGTCGCCCAGAAGTTGTGGTCGCGGTTCAATCGCACCGTGGTCATCGCCTATGCTGGGGACTGCTTCCAAGGGCCCGGACAAGGCCCAGAAGAGGCTATTCAGTCGTGCGTGTGAGGGAGGGTTGGGAGCCATGCACTGCCCCTTCTGCAGGCACCCCGACAGCAGGGTCGTCGACAGTCGCACCACCGACGACGGGACGTCGATCCGCCGCCGCCGGCAGTGCCCCGACTGTTCCCGCCGTTTCACCACGGTGGAGACCTGCTCGCTGATGGTGGTCAAGCGCAGCGGCGTGACCGAGCCCTTCAGTCGCACCAAGGTCATCTCCGGCGTCCGCAAGGCATGCCAGGGGCGACCCGTCACGGAGGACGCCCTCGCCAAGCTCGGCCAGCGGGTCGAGGAGGCGGTGCGTGCCACCGGCAGCGCCGAGCTGACCACCCACGACGTGGGGCTGGCCATCCTCGGCCCGCTGCAGGAACTCGACCTCGTCGCGTACCTGCGCTTCGCGTCCGTCTACCGGGCGTTCGATTCCCTGGAAGACTTCGAGGCCGCCATCGTGGAACTGCGTACGCAGCGGCCTTCCGCAGAGGACCGCGGAAGCGGAGAGACCCTTGAGGTCCCCGCGCCCGCCATTGCCGCCGACTGAGCGGTACCCGCCCGGGACGCCCGTGCCCGCAGTCGCCATGACTGCGGACCGGCGGCAGGGCGACATGAGATGTGCTTCCGGCTGCCGAGTGCGGCTTCCGGAGCATCGGACACACATTGTGCCTGGGAAGATCTGGGCACTTCAGGGCGTTTTCGCCCACATATGGGAGGCGGCATGACAGAGACGGCGAGCGGCCCGGCACGAGGTTCCCGTACCAAGGGCGCCAAGGCGAGCAAGGGTCTGCGTATCGAGCGCATCCACACCAACCCCGGCGTGCACCCGTACGACGAGGTGGCGTGGGAGCGCCGTGACGTCGTCATGACCAATTGGCGCGACGGCTCGATCAACTTCGAGCAGCGTGGCGTCGAGTTCCCCGACTTCTGGTCGGTGAACGCGGTCAACATCGTCACCAGCAAGTACTTCCGCGGAGCTGTCGGCACGCCGCAGCGCGAGACCGGTCTCAAGCAGCTGATCGACCGGATCGTGAAGACGTACCGGAAGGCCGGCGAGGAGAACAGCTACTTCGCCTCTCCCGCGGACGCGGAGATCTTCGAGCACGAGCTGGCGTACGCCCTCCTGCACCAGGTCTTCAGCTTCAACTCCCCGGTCTGGTTCAACGTCGGCACGCCCCAGCCGCAGCAGGTCTCCGCCTGCTTCATCCTGGCCGTCGACGACTCCATGGAGTCGATCCTCGACTGGTACAAGGAAGAGGGCATGATCTTCAAGGGCGGCTCCGGCGCCGGCCTGAACCTCTCCCGTATCCGCTCCTCAAAGGAGCTCCTCTCCTCCGGCGGCAACGCCTCCGGTCCGGTCTCGTTCATGCGTGGCGCCGACGCGTCCGCCGGAACGATCAAGTCGGGCGGCGCCACCCGCCGTGCGGCCAAGATGGTCATCCTCGACGTCGACCACCCCGACATCGAGGACTTCATCGAGACCAAGGTCAAGGAGGAGGAGAAGATCCGCGCGCTGCGCGACGCGGGCTTCGACATGGACCTGGGCGGCGACGACATCACGTCCGTCCAGTACCAGAACGCCAACAACTCGGTCCGGGTGAACGACGAGTTCATGAAGGCCGTCGAGGCGGGCGGCAAGTTCGGGCTGCGTGCCCGGATGACCGGCGACGTCATCGAAGAGGTCGAGGCCAAGTCCCTCTTCCGCAAGATGGCCGAGGCCGCCTGGGCGTGCGCCGACCCGGGCATCCAGTACGACGACACCATCAACGCCTGGCACACCTGCCCGGAGTCCGGCCGGATCAACGGCTCGAACCCGTGCAGCGAGTACATGCACCTGGACAACACCTCGTGCAACCTCGCCTCGCTGAACCTGATGAAGTTCCTCAAGGACGACGGCCTGGGTCACCAGTCCTTCGAGTCCGAGCGCTTCGCCAAGGTCGTCGAACTGGTCATCACCGCGATGGACATCTCGATCTGTTTCGCGGACTTCCCCACGCAGAAGATCGGCGAGAACACCCGCGCCTACCGTCAGCTGGGCATCGGCTACGCCAACCTCGGCGCCCTGCTGATGGCGACCGGTCACGCGTACGACAGCGACGGCGGCCGTGCGCTGGCCGGCGCCATCACCTCGCTGATGACCGGCACCTCCTACCGCCGCTCCGCCGAACTGGCAGCGGTCGTCGGCCCGTACGACGGCTACGCCCGTAACGCCGAGCCGCACCAGCGCGTCATGAAGCAGCACTCCGACGCCAACGCCAAGGCCATCCACGTCGACGACCTCGACTCGCCGGTCTGGGCCGCCGCGACGGAGGCCTGGCAGGACGTCATCCGGCTCGGAGCGAAGAACGGCTTCCGCAACGCGCAGGCCTCGGTCATCGCGCCCACCGGCACCATCGGTCTCGCGATGTCCTGCGACACCACCGGTCTGGAGCCCGACCTCGCCCTGGTCAAGTTCAAGAAGCTGGTCGGCGGCGGCTCGATGCAGATCGTCAACGGCACGGTGCCGCAGGCACTGCGCCGCCTCGGCTACCAGCCCGAGCAGATCGAGGCGATCGTCGCCCACATCGCCGACCACGGCAACGTGGTCGACGCCCCCGGCCTGAAGACCGAGCACTACAGCGTCTTCGACTGTGCGATGGGCGAGCGCTCCATCTCCGCGATGGGCCACGTCCGGATGATGGCGGCCATCCAGCCGTGGATCTCCGGCGCGCTCTCCAAGACGGTGAACCTCCCCGAGACGGCCACCGTCGAGGACGTCGAAGAGGTCTACTTCGAGGCGTGGAAGATGGGCGTCAAGGCGCTCGCGATCTACCGCGACAACTGCAAGGTCGGCCAGCCCCTCTCCGCCAAGACCAAGGACAAGGAGAAGGAAGCGGTCACCGCGAAGGCCGAGGAGACCATCCGCACGGCGGTCGAGAAGGTCGTCGAGTACCGCCCGGTCCGCAAGCGCCTCCCGAAGGGCCGTCCCGGCATCACCACCTCCTTCACGGTGGGCGGCGCCGAGGGCTACATGACCGCCAACTCCTACCCGGACGACGGTCTCGGCGAGGTCTTCCTGAAGATGTCCAAGCAGGGTTCGACCCTCGCGGGCATGATGGACGCCTTCTCCATCGCCGTCTCGGTCGGTCTGCAGTACGGCGTCCCGCTGGAGACGTACGTCTCGAAGTTCACCAACATGCGCTTCGAGCCGGCCGGTATGACGGACGACCCGGACGTGCGGATGGCGCAGTCGATCGTCGACTACATCTTCCGTCGCCTGGCGCTCGACTTCCTGCCCTTCGAGACCCGCTCGGCCCTCGGTATCCACTCCGCCGATGAGCGCCAGCGCCACCTGGACACCGGCAGTTACGAGCCGTCGTTCGAGGCGGACGGGCTGGACGCGGACAGCCTGGCCCCGTCGGCCCCGGTCCGCGCCGAGCCTCTGAAGGTGGTGGCGGCTCCCGAGGAGTCCGCCGTGAAGCCCGCTCCGAAGACGGCGCACACCTCGGCCGAACTGGTCGAGATGCAGCTCGGCATCAGCGCCGACGCCCCGCTCTGCTTCTCCTGCGGTACGAAGATGCAGCGCGCCGGCTCCTGCTACATCTGCGAGGGCTGCGGCTCGACGAGCGGCTGCAGCTGACCGGAGACGGGACCGCGCCGACGCGCGGCTGACCCGCTGTTCACGAAGGGGACCGGCCATCGGCCGGTCCCCTTCGGCATGTCCCCGGCCCCTTCTCGGCGGGTCGCCGACGCCCGCGCCGGGTTGGCCGGAACTGACCGACATCACCCTTCGGCGGCCCGGCTTCCCATCACCGCCGCGAACGTGTCGGGGGCGCCGTCGAAGCCGCGTACGGCCGACCGGAAGCCCCAGAGTCCCGAGCCGCCGCGGGTGAACTCCCCGATGACCGCCGCGGTGGCCCACGCCACGTCGGAGAAGTCACTCTCGGTCAGGCTCGTGTAGCCCTCGCGGATCTCCATCGCCGTGTTCCCTATGTCGCCGAAGGTCTTGTGACCATCGCGCTGCTGGATGGCGACACCGACCACCACCCGCCCGTACGTGTCCGCCAGCCGGTTCAGCTCGATGGTCATGACCTCGTCGAAGCCGAAACCCTGGCCGGTCCGGCTGTCCCGGTTCAGCGTGATGGTGCCGTCCGGCGAGCGGCTGTCGAAGTGCACGAGGTAGGCGGGGGCGCCGTACGGCTCACCGGCCGGGTAGGTGGCCGCGATGATGTCGAGGTCGTTGGCGGCCGCCCCGTGCGGACTGGGGTCCCATTTGACCCGCACCTCGACCTTCTCGATGTCCTTGTTCGGAGTGCTCAAGGGACTTCCCTCCCGGCCGACGGCCCACGGACCGTTCCCATCACCTGATACACGATTCACCCGATCATGTACGCAACCGGCCGCGGAACCAACTGCTCCGGCCACGGGCGGCGGATTCGGGCCACTGTCCGGCCCCGGCACAGGTGGTGCGGCCTCTTTGGCCCCGCGCTCCGGTGATACGGGCGGAACGACCGGCCGGGGCACGCTCCCCGGGACCGTGACGTGTGCCACGTTCCGCGCCGTACGATGGCGCGGTGCTGGTGAAGTGGATTCGCTGCTCCGTGGTGGACCGTCATGGTTTCGAGCGGGGACAGCGGAAGTGGGCGGGGCTGCTCGGCGAGCCGGGGTTCCAGGGGCAGAGCGGCGGGTGGAGCCGAACGCGCCCCGACGTCGCCCACGTCTTCGCGTTCTGGGAGAACCGCGTCTTCTACGACTCCTTCATGGCCCGCGGGCACGACCGGCTGGCGGCCGGGCAGTCGGGCATGTTCCGCGACATGCAGGTCACGCTCTTCGAGCGCCGCTTCGACGTGAAGACGGGCTTCGAGCCCCACTTCGCCGAGGCGGACGTCGTCAGAGTCGCGCACAGCCGGGTGCACGAGGAGCGCGCCGAGCACTTCGTGCTGATGCAGCAGCAGGTGTGGAACCCCGCCATGGCCGGATCGCCCGGCATGCTGCGCGGCGTGTTCGGCGAGGCGCCCGGGAATGAGTTCCTGGCGCTGTCCCTGTGGAAGTCGAGCGCCGAGCGCGGCAAGTACCGCGCGGCGGGGGCCGAGCGGCTGGCGGCCCGCGCGGGGATCGAGACGGACGTGATCGCCCTGACGGGAGACGTCGTGGAGCTGGAACCCTCCTGGACCGTGTGACCCCGCTCCGACCTGGACCGTGTGACCTCGTTCCGACCTGGACCGTGTGACCCCGCTCCGTGCTCCGCGGGGCCCGACCATTCGTGCCGGCCCGACCCGATCTATGGTCGGGACATGGCACGACCGCAGCGCATTGTCCTCGTCCGGCACGGCGAGTCCGAGGGCAACGCAGACGACACGGTGTACGAGCGGGAGCCCGACCACGCGCTCCGGCTCACCCCCACGGGTCTGCGGCAGGCCCGGGAGACCGGGGTGGGGCTGCGCGAGCTGTTCGGCGAGGAACGGGTGAGCGTCTACATCTCGCCGTACCGCCGCACCCACGAGACGTTCCGGGCCTTCGGCCTCGATCCGGAACGCGTCCGCGTCCGCGAGGAGCCCCGGCTGCGCGAGCAGGACTGGGGCAACTGGCAGGACCGGGACGACGTACGGCTGCAGAAGGCCTACCGGGACGCCTACGGGCACTTCTTCTACCGTTTCGCCCAGGGCGAGTCCGGTGCCGACGTCTACGACCGGGTCGGCGCGTTCCTGGAGAGCCTGCACCGGAGCTTCGAGGCGCCGGACCACCCGGAGAACGTCCTGCTGGTCACCCACGGACTGACGATGCGGCTGTTCTGCATGCGCTGGTTCCACTGGTCGGTCGCGGAGTTCGAGTCGCTGTCCAACCCGGGCAACGGCGAGACCCGGACCCTGCTGCTGGGCGAGAGGGGCCGCTACACCCTCGACAGGCCCTTCCAGAGCTGGCGGACCCCCGAACCGTACGGCCGCACCGGATAGAGTGGCACGGCGATGACCGCTGATTCTGCTTCCGCGCGGCGCCTCGAACGCGCCCTGGCCAGCCTGCGTGGGCTGTCCGTGGGAGACGCCCTGGGCTCCCAGTTCTTCGTTCCGGCCAACTACCCCCTGCTGAAACAGCGGGCCCTGCCGCCCGGGCCCTGGCAGTGGACCGACGACACGGAGATGGCCTGCTCGGTCCTGGCCGTGCTCTCCGCGCACGGCCGCGTCGACCAGGACGCGCTCGCCCGCTCCTTCGCCGAGCACCACGACTTCGACCGGGGCTACGGTCCCGCCGTCAACCGGCTCCTCAGGCTCGTACGGGAGGGCGGCGACTGGCGGGAGCTGTCCTCGGCGCTGTTCCAGGGCCAGGGCTCCTGGGGCAACGGTTCGGCGATGCGCATCGCCCCGCTCGGCGCCTGGTACGCGGACGATCCGGAACAGGCCACGCACCAGGCGGAGATCTCCTCGTACACCACGCACCAGCACCGCGAGGCCGTCGTCGGGGCCATGGCCGTGGCCGCCGCCGCGTCGCTCGCCGCCGCCCCCGGCGGGCCGCCGAGTCCCGAGGACCTCCTCGACGGCGTCATCGCGCTCGTGCCCCGCAGCGCCGTCGGCGCGGGCCTGCGCCGGGCCCGGGACATGCTGGACTACCGGGACGCCGGGACGGTCGCCGCGGTCCTCGGCAACGGCCGCCGGACCAGCGCCCACGACACCGTGCCGTTCGCGCTCTGGTCGGCCGCGAGGAACCTCGGGGAGTACGAGCAGGCGTTCTGGGTCACCGCTCAGGCCGGCGGTGACGTCGACACGACGTGCGCGATCGTCGGCGGTGTCGTCGCGTCGGGCGAGGCCGGAGCGCCGCCGGCCGACTGGCTGGCACAGACGGAGGAGCCCCCGGCTTGGCTGACGCCGCTCCTTCGCTGACCGCGCCGGTTCCGTCCCGTCTCCCCTGAACCGGGGGTGCGGCCCACTGTCACGGTCCTGCCACAGGATCACTCTGCGTGTCCCCGAACGGGAGTTCGGGACTACTCTTTCGGCCACGCCGCCCCTCGTTGATCTTGAGGGCGTGCGCCGAATGAGACGCCGGGACAGGCGTACGGCCCAGGGCCGCGCGTGGACCCGGTGGGGGAGGGGTCCCATGTCCGATCAGCCGTCCGAGGCGTCCAGACCGCCGGAGAATCCGAAGGAAGCCGGGGCGCCCCGGCCACCGGAACCGTCGGCGGCCCGCGAGGCCGCCGGCACACCGGAGCGTCAACCGGATCCGACCGCGGCGCGGTCCGCCGGTGCGCCGGCGGCCGATACCGCGCGGCAGTCCGCGGTCTGGGATCCGGCCCCGCCGCAGGCCTCCGGCGACCGCGCCCGGGCCCAGGCGGCCCGGAAGGCCGCGCCCCCGGGCAGCCCCTGGCAGTACGGCGCCGGGGCGCACTCCGCCGAGGACAATGATGTGACGGCCCGCATCCGGCCCCCAGCGCCGCCCCTGATCGGCCCCGCCGTGCTCGGCTCGGTCCTGGCCACCGCGCTCCTGAGCGCGCTCTTCCTGGGCGACGGACTCGGGGTGAACCTCCTGATCGTGGCCGCGCCCGCCGCACTGGCCGCGTTCTTCGCCGCCCGGGCGGCAGGCCGCCGACTACGGCCCTGGACCGCGACCTGGGCGCTGGGAGGACTCGCGCTGCTCGCGGTGCCGGCACTCCGGGACGCGGGCTGGCCCACCTTCCTCGCCGTGGTGTCCGCCTTCGCGCTCGGCTCGCTCGCGCTGCACGGCAGCCGCAGCTGGCTGGGGGTGCTGATCGGCTCGCTGGGGCTGTTCGACTCGGTCGTCCCCGGCATCATCTGGGGCGTGCGGGGGGTTCGCGCCCGGGCCGACGGCTCCCGGGCGCGCTGGGGCGCCGCCCTGCGCACCACGGTGGTGGCCCTCGTGCTGCTGGTGGTGTTCGGCACCCTCTTCGCCAGCGCGGACGCCGCGTTCGCCGAACTGCTGGGCAGCCTCATGCCCGAGGCCTCGGTCGGCGAGGGACCGTGGCGGATCTTCCTCTTCGCCCTCGGGCTCGCGGGCGCGCTCGCCGCCGCGCACGCCGCGGCCGCCCCGGTGCGCTGGGACGGGATCACCGTACGGCCCGGCAAACCCCGGGGACGGGCCGAATGGGCCCTTCCGCTGATCGTCCTCAACCTGCTCTTCGCCGCGTTCATCACCCTCCAGCTCGTCGTGCTCTTCGGCGGCTACGACAAGGTGCGGGACGTGACCGGGCTCAGCCACGCCGAGTACGCCCGCCAGGGCTTCTGGCAGCTGTTGTGGGCCACGCTGCTCACCCTTCTCGTGATCGCCCTGGCCCTGCGCTGGGCACCGCGCGGCGGCGCCGGGGACCGCACCCTGGTGCGGTCGGTCCTCGGCCCCCTCTGCGTGCTCACCCTCGTCGTGGTCGCCTCCGCGCTGCGCCGCATGGACCTGTACGTCGACGAGTACGGCCTGACCAGGCTCCGGATATCCGTGGCCGCGATGGAGCTCTGGCTCGGGGTGGTGCTGGTCCTCATCCTGGCGGCAGGTGTCTTCGGGGCCCGGTTCCTGCCCCGGGCCATCGCGGTGAGCGCGGCGGCCGGCGTCCTGGCCTTCGGGCTGCTCTCACCGGACGGGTTGATCGCCGAGCAGAACGTCCAGCGCTTCGAGGACAGCCGGTCGACCGCCATCGACATCGACTACGTCAAGGACCTGTCCGCCGACGCCGTACCGGCCCTGGATCGACTGCCCGAACCGGAACGCTCCTGTGCGCTGCGGATCATCCAGAACGACGTCCTCGACGACGACACCCCCTGGTACGCGACCAGCTGGGGAGGGGCGCGGGCGAAGGAGATCCTGGAGAAGCGCCCGGTGAAGGGCGACGCGCGTGACTGCTACCGCGCGGGCAGGGAAGGGACCCGGGACGGTTACGAGCCGGACGACGACGGCTACGACCCGTACTGAGCCGACGGGCCCCTTGAGCCCGCGGGTTCAAGGGGCCCGACTCGCGAGTTCAGGGAGTCCGCCCTCGCGGGCCCAGGGGGGTCGGCGGGACCTCGAACCCGCCTCCGCCGACTGATTCGCAGGACGCACGGCGCCCCGGGGTGTTGTTGCCGTGGCTCTCGGCGTACGCTGGCTGGCGCCATGCCGTACGAAGCACCCACGCACACCGTCGAGCGCTCACTTCGCGCTACCACCGGTGCCAGGACCGTCGCCGGTGTCGATGAGGTCGGACGCGGAGCGTGGGCCGGACCCGTCACCGTGTGCGCGGCGGTCACCGGTCTGCGCCGACCGCCCGAAGGCCTCACCGATTCCAAGCTGTTGACCCCCCGGCGACGCGCCGAGCTCGCTCCCCTGCTGCGGAGCTGGGTCACCGCCTACGCGTTGGGCGACGCCTCGCCGCAGGAGATCGACGACCTCGGAATGACCGCCGCCCTCCGGCTCGCCGCCGTGCGCGCCCTGGAGGGGCTGCCGGTACGCCCCGACGCGGTGATACTCGACGGCAAGCACGACTATCTGGGCGTTCCCTGGAAGGTCCGTACCGTGATCAAGGGCGATCAGTCCTGTATCGCGGTCGCGGCTGCCTCGGTGATCGCCAAGGTGCACCGTGACCGGATGATGGCCGAGCTGGGCGCCGCGTCCGAGGACTGTGCCGACTTCGCCTTCGGTGCCAACGCGGGGTATCCCTCGCCCGTGCACCGGGCCGCGCTGGAGGAGCGGGGGCCCACGGCCCATCACCGCCTCTCCTGGGCGTATCTGGACGCGCTGCCCAGGTGGCAGCACCTGAAGAAGGTCCGTTTTTCCGCCGAGGCGGCCGCACTCGAAAGCGGGGGCCAGCTCGGCTTCGAATTCTGATCGCGCACACGCGCCCCTCCCACCGACGCCGACGACATCGGCGTTCGCCACAGACCACCTTCATGCCTCTGATCTCCGAGGAGCCTCAGATTCCCGAGAGCGCCCAGGGTCCCCGCGTCACTCCGGCCGCCGGCCGCACCGCGCCGACCCCCCGTCCCGTACCCGGTCCGCGTTCCGCGGCCACCCCGCGTCCCGGTCGTCCGGGCCCCGGCCCCGCGCGCCCCGCGCCCCCGGCGCAGCGCGCCCATCCCGCCCCCGCGGCACCCCCCGCTCCGGCGCCGGCCCCCGCCCGTCCGGAGCCGACGGAGGATCGTTCCGCGCCGCAGGTCCAGCTGATCCCGGCCCCGGCGGCCGGAGCACTCGACGCGGCCGAGGAAGCGGTCGACCTGCTGCTGGAGTCCGGTCGCGCACCGGGCGACATCCTGGTGCTCACCACCGGCGAACAGCACCCGTGGGCCGCCCACGAGCTGTCCTTCGGCGAAGCCGCGTACTGGGCCCAGCACGACGCGGGCGACGACGTCTTCTTCGCCGACATCTCCGCGGCGGACCGGGCCACGTCCCGGCCCGTGGTCGTCGTCGCCGTCAACGACGACGCGGACCCGGCCGTGGCCCGTACCCTGCCCGTCGCGCGTGACCGCGCCGCCGCGCTGTTGATCGTCTGCGGAGACCCGCAGACGATCAACTCCGCACTCGGCGCCGGGGTCTGAACACACCCACCGGTGCTCCCGGCCGCCCCCACGGGCGGGCGGGAGCACCACCGCCGGTCGCCCGGCCGCGACGGGGACCGACCGGTGCCCGCCCGGCAGGTGCGCCGTGCCCGCTCAGCGGGCCGCGGTGCGCCGCAGCGCCTCCGCCGCTCCGCCTCCCGACCGCGTCGGCGTGGTCCGGTGCTCGACGACGGCGTCGGCCAGGAGCGCCGGCTCCGACAGCGAACTGGGCCGCCGCCCGCCCCTCCCCTCGCCGAGCACCTGCCAGCCCCCGCGGGTGAGCGTGATGTAGGCGCCGCAGCGGAGGCCGTGCAGGGTGCAGGCATCCCGCAGGCCCCACATCCACGCACCGTCCTCCTCGGTCCAGCGTTCGTCGCCGTCGCGGCAGTACAGAAGCACGGCCGTACGGACCGGAGTGCGGCGTCGCAGATCGTGCGGGATGACGCGCCGCAGCTGTGCCAGCAGAGCGTTGCGGAACTCCCAGCCGTCCGCGGCCACCGTCGACCGGCGGGCGAACGAGGCGCTCGCCGTGAGCCGTTCCTCATGATCGAGGACCGCGACCACGGCGGTGGCCGGAGTCGGCCGGTGCCGGGAGTGCAGTCCGCTGACGACCTCCCGGGGGTTCCGGAGCAGAGGTATGCCCGCCGAGGCCCACTCCGCTGGTTCGAGCATCCGGGCAAGGCGGTTGTCGGAGTCTGCGGAAACCGAGGACGCCGCTGTCGAAGTGGCTGTGGACGGGGCGAATCCGAAGGTCACGGTCCTCCCTTCGCTACGCGCCCACGGTGCGGGCAGGGTCGAATGAGGGCGCGCCGCGGCACAGCCCTTCCGGGCCCGATGAGGAACTGTGCGGGGGCAGCTCCAATTCTCCCTGGCCTACCGGCAGGCGGCAACGAGCAATTGCTGTGGCTGACGGGAATCAGCCGGAATGACACTGATATCCCTGCCCATACCCGCCCGGGATGACTCCCTCCGTCCCCCCTGAATCGCGAGGACCAGCAGAAACACCGTCGTCGCGGTGGGTGGATTCGCTGATTGTCAGTCCCATCGGGTTGCATGGAGGCATGGACACCCTGGAGCTCCGCACCGAAGCCGACGCCATCCTCGCTGAGCTGGTCGGTGCGCCCGGAGGGTCGGCGCGGCTGCGGGAGGATCAGTGGCAGGCGGTGGCGGCCCTGGTGGAGCAGCGCCGTCGCGCGCTGGTGGTCCAGCGCACGGGGTGGGGGAAGTCCGCGGTGTATTTCGTGGCCACCGCGCTGCTGCGGCGGCGCGGAGCCGGCCCGACGGTGATCATCTCGCCGCTCTTGGCGTTGATGCGCAACCAGGTCGAGTCGGCGGCGCGGGCAGGCATCCAGGCACGCACCATCAACTCGGCCAACCCCGAGGAATGGGAAATGATCTACGGGGAGGTGGAGCGCGGCGAGACCGACGTTCTCCTGGTGAGCCCGGAGCGCCTCAATTCCGTGGACTTCCGTGATCAGGTGCTGCCCAGGCTCGCGGCGACGACCGGCCTGCTGGTGGTCGACGAGGCGCACTGCATTTCCGACTGGGGCCATGATTTCCGGCCCGACTACCGTCGCCTGCGCACGATGCTCGCGGAGCTGCCGGCGGGAGTGCCGGTGCTCGCCACCACCGCCACGGCGAACGCGCGGGTGACCGCGGACGTGGCGGAGCAACTGGGCACCGGGGGCGGGGACGCGTTGGTGCTGCGGGGGCCGCTGGACCGCGAGAGCCTACGGCTGGGCGTGCTGGAACTGCCGAACGCGGCGCACCGGCTCGCGTGGCTGGGGGAGCGGCTGGGGGATCTGCAGGGTTCGGGGATCATCTACACGCTGACGGTGGCGGCGGCGGAGGAGGTCGCCGCGTTCCTGCGGCAGCGCGGATATCCCGTGGCCTCGTACACGGGGAAGACGGAGAACGCCGACCGGTTGCGGGCGGAGGAGGATCTGCTGGCGAATCGGGTGAAGGCCCTGGTGGCGACCTCCGCGCTGGGGATGGGTTTCGACAAGCCGGACCTCGGCTTCGTGGTGCACCTGGGATCACCCTCGTCGCCGATCGCCTATTACCAGCAGGTGGGGCGTGCCGGGCGCGGCGTGGACCATGCCGATGTCCTGCTGCTTCCGGGCAGGGAGGACGAGGCGATCTGGGCGTATTTCGCTTCGGTGGGCTTCCCGCCCGAGGAGCAGGTGCGGCGCACTCTGGACGTGCTGGGGCAGGCGGGCCGTCCGTTGTCGCTGCCGGCGCTGGAGCCGTTGGTGGATCTCCGGCGCTCGCGTCTGGAGACGATGCTGAAGGTCCTGGACGTGGACGGTGCGGTCAAGCGCGTGAAGGGTGGCTGGACCGCGACGGGACAGCCGTGGGCGTACGACACGGAGCGGTACGCGTGGGTCGCGAAGCAGCGGGCGGCGGAGCAGCAGGCGATGCGGGACTACGTGGCGACCACCGGGTGCCGCATGGAGTTCCTGCAGCGGCAGCTCGACGACGAGAAGGCGGTGCCGTGCGGCCGCTGCGACAACTGCGCCGGCCCCTGGCTGGACCCGGCCGTCTCCTCCTCGGCCCTCTCGGCGGCGACAGGTGAGCTGGACCGGCCGGGCGTCGAGGTCGAGCCCCGCAAGATGTGGCCGACGGGCCTGGCCTCGGTAGGCATGGACCTGAAGGGCCGGATCCCCGCGGGGCAGCAGGCGATGACGGGACGTGCGCTGGGAAGGCTGTCCGACATCGGCTGGGGCAACCGGCTGCGCCCGCTCCTGTCGGCGCAGGCGGCGGACGGGCCGGTCCCTGACGACGTATTGAACGCCGTGGTGGAGGTGCTGGCGGACTGGGCCCGCTCGCCGGGCGGCTGGGCCGGCGGATCTCCCGACGCGATGCCGCGCCCCGTGGGGGTGGTCGTCGTGCCGTCACGCACCCGCCCCCAACTGGTCACCTCCCTGGGCGAGGGCGTGGCCCGGGTCGGGAGGCTCCCGCTCCTGGGCAGCCTGGCCTACACCCCGCATGCCGACGAGCACGCCGCGCACCGGAGCAATTCCGCGCAGCGGCTGCGTGCCCTGGCCGACTCGTTCACGGTGCCCGACGAACTCGCCGCCGCGCTGGCCCAAGCCCATGGCCCGGTTCTGCTCGTCGACGACTCCACGGACTCCGGCTGGACCCTCGCCGTGGGCGCGCGTCTGCTCCGCCAGGCCGGCGCCGATCAGGTGCTCCCGCTGGTCCTGGCCGTGGCGGGATAGGCCGAGCCCCGATCGCTCTACCGTCCCCGTTCCGGCCCCGGGAGCGAGCTCGAAAGGTGAACGCGCAGGAGTTCCGCCACTTCTGGAGCGGCCTGCTCCGGAATCCAGTGCCCGACTCCGGCCAGGGTGTGGAAGGTGTACGGGCCGGTCACGAACCTGCGTGTGTGCTCGCCGCCTGTCGGGTCGAGGACCGGATCGCTGTCGCTGTTGATGAACAGCGTCGGGACGGTGACCTCGGCCAGCTGGCTCGATGTGCTGAAGGGCATCGCCCGATACCAGTTGAGGGCAGGGGTGAGAGCGCCCGACGCCACCAGGAACTCCAGGTCGCGGGCGAGACGGGCCGCGGTCTGCCCGGCCGCCATGCGCTCGGTGGCGCGCGGAGCCGTGGACGGATCGAGGCGGCGTATCAACAGCTCTGGAATCCAGGGAAGTTGGAAGGCGAACATGTACCAGGACATGAGGAACTGGCGGCTGGTGAAGACGGCCCGCATGAAGGCGGCGGGATGCGGGACGGAGAGTGCGGTCAGGGTGGCCACCACGTCCGGCCGGGCTGCGGCCAGCGTCCAGGCGACCGCGGCTCCCCAGTCGTGCCCGACGACGTGCGCCTTGCCGCCGCGTGGTGCGGTCGCCTCGATGAGGGCGACGACGTCCTCGGTGAGCTGGGACATGCGGTAGGAGATCCTGCCGCGCGGCCGGGCCCGGGGCGAATACCCCCGCTGGTCGGTGCCAGAGTGCGGTATCCCGACGCGTGCAGCAGCGGCGCGAGCAGGTCCCAGGCGCTGGACCTCTGGGGAAACCCGTGCAGCAGCACGACGACCTCCCCGGCGAGCGGTCCCTGGTCCACGAGGTCGAAGACCAGACCGCCGCGGCCGAACGACGTCAGCCGTCCGTCGGCGCCGAGCCGAGCCGTCACGCGCGGTCCCACCGTCCGCGACGCAGGTCCATGAACACTCCGAGAACACTCCGATGTGATCAGCGAATACACGCGGGTAATCGCTGATTACATGGGCTGCTCGGGGGAGTGTCAAGGTGCGGTGCGGCAGCGGCGAACTACGGCAGGTCAAAACCGAGTTGATCCGGACCGGGTGTGCCCGCCTCCGGGAGCGAGAGAACCGAACCGGACCGAGCACAGCACGATAGTGCGCCCCGGGCGACGGGAGCGACCCCTGTGGATAACGTTATCCACAGGGGTCGCGGGGCGGGACGGACTGAGGGACCGTCAAGGCATGAACAAGCACCATGAATCCACTGGCCCGGCCGCGGAGCAGCAGATCACCCTGCGCGGCCCCGCCGAGCTCGCCGACGCCCTCCCGTATCTGATGGGCTTCTATCCCAACGACAGCGTCGTGATGGTCGCCCTGCACGGCGGCCGGGGCCGGTTCGGCGGCCGGCTCCGTCTCGGAATTCCGCAGGCGCCCGGCGAATGGGGTCCGGTCGCCGACCAGTTGGCGGATTGCCTGGTATCGGGGAGCGAGCGCCGCGAAGGACGGCCCGACGCGATCGTGATCTTCCTCTGCCAGGACTCTCCGGACGGGGCAGGCGGCAGGCTCACGATGGAGCGGCTCAGGCCTTTCGCGCAACGCCTGCGCACGGCGTGCGGAGCACTCGACGTTCCCGTCCTCGAAGCGCTCTGCATCTCCGACGGCCGCTACTGGTCCTACTGCTGTCCCGACCCCCGGTGCTGTCCCGACCAGGGAAATCCCCTGGCCATGCCCGGCACCACGGTGATGGCCGCGGCGGCCGCCTACGCGGGCGTCCATGTGCGGGGCACGCTGCGCGACATGGAGGCGCGGCTGCGGCCCTGGCGGACCCCGGCAGCCGTGGCCGCGCAGGAGGAGGCCCTGGACAGGGCGGGGCCCGCGCTGATCCCGCGGCTCCTCGACGAGCGGGCCCGGGGGGAGGTCGCGGCGGAGACCCTCCGGCTGGCGCGCACCCTCATGGACCGTATCGAGGAGACGCAGCCCGCACCGCCCGCGCTCTCGGACGCCGGGGACGACCAGTTGATCGGCCCCGACGAGGCCGCGGCCGTCATCCTCGGGCTCCAGGACCGGGAGACCCGGGACAAGGCCGCGGCCTGGATGGAGGGGGCGGAAGCGCAAGCGGCCCTGCGGCTCTGGCGGACGCTGGCACGGCGTTGCGTCGGACCCTACGGGGAGCACGCCGCCGCTCCGCTCACCCTGGCGGGCTGGGTCTCCTGGTCCACGGGCGACGAGCCGGGCGCGCGGGTCGCCCTGACGCTGGCGCTGCGCGCCGATCCCGGCTACACGTTCGCCCAGCTGCTGCACCGGGCCTGCAACGAAGGGCTCGACCCGGAGGCCCTGCGCCGTTGCCTGCGCGAGGCCGCGGACGGGGCGAGCCCCGACGCCCGGGCCGTGCGGGCGGTGATGGACACCGCCGCCGACCGGGGCGCCACCTCGCTGCGCGTCCGCAAGGTCCGCCCGCTGCCGGACGGGGGCCGGCGGCGGGGGCGCGCTCACCGGCGCCCGGGTGCGGGGCGGGTGAAGCCGTCACCCGCTTCGGCCCGTCCCCGGGCCTCGGTGGCCGGGCGGCGGTCGCACGAGGCCCGGCAGTACGGGCGACGCGGCAGCAGGACGCGGAGGTGACCCGGGTGCGAGCCGGGAAACCGCCGGGGCAAGTCCGTCCCGGCCTGCGGGCCGGCCGTCCGGCCCGGCCCGCCGACCGCCGGGATCCGGGCCACCGCCCGACTGATCGCCACGCATCCGAAATCGTGGCGCCCCGACTGATCACGAGCATGCCGAAGGGAGTGTTTATCGTCAGGAAGACGACTATGATCGCGGCATGCCGCCCTACGACCCGTCGACCTTCCCGCCCTTCGCTGTCACCGTCGACCTGGTCGTGCTCACGGTGCGCCGTCACGCGCTCTGCGCGTTGGTCGTCCGCCGCGGAGAGACCCCGTTCCAGGGCAGCTGGGCGCTGCCCGGCGGTTTCGTCAGGATGGACGAGGACCTGGGGTCCGCGGCGGCGCGTGAACTCGTCGAGGAAACCGGCCTCTGCGCGCACGACCCGGCGAGACCGGCCGCGGGTAACGGGGCCCATCTGGAGCAGTTGGCCACGTACGGAGATCCGGCCCGCGACCCCCGGATGCGGGTGGTCAGCGTCGCCCACCTCGCCCTCGCGCCGGACCTGCCCGCACCCCGGGCGGGCGGCGATGCCAACAGCGCGCGCTGGGCGCCGGTCGAGGACCTGCTGCATCCCGGCGCCGGACGGGAGGGCGAGCAGGCGGCGCCGCTGGCCTTCGACCATGCGCGGATCCTGGCCGACGGCGTGGAGCGCGCCCGCTCCAAGATCGAGTACTCCTCGCTGGCCACCGCGTTCTGTCCGCCGGAATTCACGGTCGGCGAGCTGCGCCGGGTGTACGAAGCGGTCTGGGGTGTGGTCCTCGACCCCCGTAACTTCCACCGCAAGGTCACCGGAACGCCCGGATTCCTGGTGCCTTCCGGTGGGACGACCACACGTCAGGGGGGCCGGCCCGCGCAGTTGTTCCGGGCCGGGGCGGCCACGGTGCTCAATCCGCCGATGTTGCGACCCGAGGTCTGAGCCACCGGGCGTTCCGCTGCGACGGCCCCGCGGAACGCCTGTCGGCCCACCCCTGCGCCAAAAGTCTGAAATGTCGCGTTATGTTGCTGCGGTACCCCTGCCGCCGAGCGGTCTCACCTTCCGCGAGAGACGCGAGAGAAGCGATGCTCCAGGCCATCGGACTCACCAGCACCCCCCGTCGCGACGCCCCGCCCGCCGTGAACGATCTGACCTTCGAGGCTCCCCCCGGCCGTGTCACGGCCCTGCTGGGCGCCCCCCGCTCGGGCAGGACCACGGCCCTGCGGCTGATGCTCGAACTGGACGCGGGGCGAGGCGTCGCTTACTTCCGGGGGCGGCCGCTCCACCGCATCGCCCACCCGGCCCGGGAGGTGGGCGTACTGCTCGGCGACGTACCGGGTCATCCCGCCCGGACCGCCCGAGGGCAGCTCCGTATGCTCTGCGCGGCCGCGGGCGCGCCCGCGACCAGGGCCGACGAGGTGCTCGAGGTCGTCGGTCTCGCCGGGCTCGGGGACCAGCGCCTGGGCACCCTCTCGGTGGGGATGGACCGGCGGCTCGGCCTCGCCTCCGCGCTGCTCGGGGACCCCCACACCCTGATCCTGGACGAGCCGGCGGAGGGGCTGTCCCCGCGGGAGAACAGTTGGCTGTACGGGCTGTTGCGCGCGCACGCGGACCAGGGCGGCACGGTCCTCTACACCACCGGCGACCCCAAGGAGGCGGCCCGCACGGCCGACCGTGTCGTCACCATCGGCGGCGGGCGTCTCGTCGCGGACCAGGACGTCTCCGACTTCGCCCGCACCCGGCTCCGGGCCCGGGTCGCCGTCCGCACCCCGCACGCGGCCAGGCTGGCTGCCGTGGTCAGCCGGGAGGCCCGAGCCGCGCGGCGCTCCGTCGAGGTGGTCGAGGAGTCGAGCGGCCGGCTGACGGTGTACGGCAGCAGCTGCGCGGAGATCGGGGACACCGCGTACCGGCACGGCGTCCCCGTGCACCGGCTCGCCGACGAGATCGGCGACACCGGGCCGGCCACCCCGGCGGGGGCCGGGAGCGAGGAACGGGGCGACTCGACCGTCGCGCTGTCCGAGCTACCGCCCCCGATCCGGGTGCGCCCCGCGCGCGGCCCCCTGCGCCCCCTCCGGTACGAACTGCGACGCTCCCTGGGCGTCCGGACAACGGCCATGATCATGGCGGCCGTTCTGGTGGTGTCGGCCGCGGTGTCCGTCCTGCTCGCCCGCACGGACGGCACCACGCTGCCCCGTGTGCTCGCCGCGTGGCCCGCTCTGCTGCCGCTCCCACCCGCCGCGCTCGGCGCGGGTCTGCTCGGGGCGCTGTCCTTCGGGGACGAGTTCCGATATCCGGCACTCGCCTCCGCGCGCGGCACCGTGCCCCGGCGGCTCGGACTGCTGCTGGCCAAGCTGACCGTGACCGCGAGCTTCGCGCTGCTGCTCGCGGGCCTGGCCGTGGTGTGCGGAGCGCAGAGCCTCCGGCTCGTGTACGGGCCGGATTTGATCGAGATCCCCTCGAACGCCGTCGCGCTCGGTGCGAGTTGGGCCGGTCTGACAGTCGGCTGTGCCTGGGCGGGGCTGTTGGCCGCCGGTGTCTTCCGGGTGGCCGGGGCGGGGATCGCCGCGGTGCTGGCCGTTCCGGTACTTGTCGTTCCGCTGGTGCAGAAGCTCTTCGCGGCGCCGTCCGCGCGTTCGGTCGCCGGGCTCCCGGGCCGACTGCGCGAACTGGCCGGGTGGCAGCTGCCGCAGCAGGCGGACCACTGGGTCCTGGCCGTCGCGCGGGTGGTGGCGCAGCCTGTCGGCACCGCACTCGCCCTGTCGTTGTCAGCCCTGATCTGCGCGTATCTGTTCACCAGCCTTCGGGGAAAGGCGCGTTGGTGATCGCCGTCGCCCCGCATCGAGGACAGAGGTCCACAACTCCCTGAGAAATGACTGATTTATGTGGATATGGCGTCAATTGCGGAGCGAGCGCCGATCACCCTTTCGTGTGCTTTTCACCAAAGACCTCAAGGGGCGGGCGAGCCGCGCCGACAAAGGATGCGTGAGTACCCTTGCGCACACCATGATGACCGCCGCCCGCACCGCCGATTCCGGCCTGGCCGGCGCGGGCGAACTCGACCGCTATCCCTATACGGAGGCGCCGGCCGGCGAGCGTGCCGCTTCCCGGGCCTGGGGCGGTTCCGATTCCGAGCTGGGGCGGGCGAGCCGACGCGGGTCTGCCAGCCGGGGGCGCGGTCTCCACGGCCAACTCGTCCAGCAGCTCGGCCAGATGATCGTTTCCGGTGACCTCGGCGCGGACCGTCCCCTCGTTCCCGAGGAGATCGGCCAGCGGTTCGAGGTGTCCCGCACCGTCGTACGCGAATCCCTGCGCGTCCTCGAAGCCAAGGGGCTGGTCAGCGCGCGCCCCAATGTGGGTACGAGGGTCCGCCCGGTCAGCGACTGGAACCTGCTGGATCCCGACATCATCGAATGGCGGGCCTTCGGTCCGCAGCGCGACGACCAGCGCCGTGAGCTGGCCGAGCTCCGCTGGACCATCGAACCGCTCGCGGCCCGTCTCGCGGCCGGGCACGGCCGGGACGACCTCCAGCAGCGGCTCGGCGACATGGTGGAGATCATGGGGCACGCGATGGGGCAGGGGGACACGATCACCTTCTCCCGTGCCGACGCGGAGTTCCACGCCCTGCTCATCCAGGCGGCGGGCAATCGAATGCTCGAGCACCTTTCCGGCATCGTCTCGGCCGCCCTTCATGTCTCCGGCGGTCCGGTCACCGGCTGTGACCGTCCGGGCGAGACCTCGCTCGCGCACCACGCGCGCATCGCCGACGCCCTCGCCTCCGGTGATTCCGGGGCAGCCGAGACGGCCATGCGCCAACTGCTCGTCGTCCACCCCGACGTCGAGCGTGTGGTTCCCGCGCCGCGCGAGCACTGACCGGGCGCGGCCGGGGTGCGTGGGCCCGGTGCCGCCGGACCGCACGGGTCCGGCGGCATAATTGTGGTGGGATGGCACCCTTGGCCGCTTTCGTCGCGTATGGGGTGTGACTCGGGCCACGCGGATTGGCCGTAACACTCCTTGAAGCAGCGCGATGACTTAAGAGGTGAGCGTCGCGGAAGGAATACAGCAGCCCTCGGGTGCGCTGTGCAGTTCTGAGGCCAAACCCGCGCCGTCGGCGACATCCCCAGTCGACGGTCGTCGGTTCCAGCCCTCTCCAGGGCCGGGCCGGAAGCCGTTTCCATCGTTCCGAGAGGTTGTTCGTGTCGGCCAGCACATCCCGTACGCTCCCGCCGGAGATCGCCGAGTCCGAATCTGTGATGGCGCTCATCGAGCGGGGAAAGGCTGATGGGCAGATCGCCGGCGATGACGTGCGTCGGGCCTTCGAGGCTGACCAGATTCCGCCAACCCAGTGGAAGAACGTTCTGCGCAGCCTCAACCAGATCCTCGAGGAAGAGGGTGTGACGCTGATGGTCAGTGCCGCGGAGTCGCCGAAGCGCGCCCGCAAGAGCGTCGCAGCGAAGAGCCCGGTCAAGCGCACCGCCACCAAGACTGTCGCGGCCAAGACCACCGTGACCAGGACCGTCGCGGCCACCGCCGCCCCGGCGGCCGAGAGCGCGGACGCGGTGGCCGACGACGCCGTCGCGGCCGCTCCTGCCAAGAAGACGGCAGCCAAGAAGACGGCTGCCAAGAAGACCGCCGCGAAGAAGACGGCCGCGAAGAAGACGGCGGCGAAGAAGTCCGGCAAGCAGGACGACGAGATCCTCGACGGCGACGAGGCGGCCGAGGAAGTCAAGGCCGGCAAGGGCGAGGAAGAGGAGGGCGAGGGCGAGAACAAGGGCTTCGTCCTCTCCGACGACGACGAGGACGACGCACCTGCGCAGCAGGTTGCCGTCGCCGGCGCCACGGCCGACCCGGTCAAGGACTACCTGAAGCAGATCGGCAAGGTTCCCCTCCTCAACGCCGAGCAGGAGGTCGAGCTCGCCAAGCGCATCGAGGCCGGCCTCTTCGCCGAGGACAAGCTGGCGAACGCCGACAAGCTCGCGCCGAAGCTCAAGCGCGAGCTGGAGATCATCGCCGAGGACGGCCGACGGGCCAAGAACCACCTTCTGGAGGCCAACCTCCGCCTGGTGGTCTCCCTGGCCAAGCGCTACACCGGTCGCGGCATGCTCTTCCTGGACCTGATCCAGGAGGGCAACCTAGGTCTGATCCGCGCGGTCGAGAAGTTCGACTACACCAAGGGCTACAAGTTCTCCACGTACGCCACCTGGTGGATCCGTCAGGCGATCACCCGCGCGATGGCCGACCAGGCCCGCACCATCCGTATCCCGGTGCACATGGTCGAGGTCATCAACAAGCTCGCGCGCGTGCAGCGCCAGATGCTCCAGGACCTGGGCCGCGAGCCCACCCCGGAGGAGCTGGCCAAGGAACTCGACATGACCCCCGAGAAGGTCATCGAGGTCCAGAAGTACGGTCGCGAGCCGATCTCGCTGCACACCCCGCTCGGTGAGGACGGCGACAGCGAGTTCGGTGACCTGATCGAGGACTCCGAGGCCGTGGTCCCGGCGGACGCGGTCAGCTTCACGCTTCTCCAGGAGCAGCTCCACTCCGTGCTCGACACGCTCTCCGAGCGTGAGGCCGGCGTGGTCTCGATGCGCTTCGGGCTCACCGACGGTCAGCCGAAGACGCTCGACGAGATCGGCAAGGTCTACGGCGTGACGCGTGAGCGCATCCGTCAGATCGAGTCGAAGACGATGTCGAAGCTTCGGCACCCGTCGCGCTCGCAGGTGCTGCGCGACTACCTCGACTAGATCGCGGAAGATTCACCGGCCGAGGGCCCGGAACCCCCAGGGGATCCGGGCCCTCCGGCGTGTCCTCGGGTGCGGACGGTGACCGGCTGGATCACGCTGGGTGGACCGTTACCGCCTCAGCGTCAGGAGCCTCCATGCCCCGTTCCGTCGTCCGTGCCCTGACCGGGGTGCTCGCCCTGACCGCCGCCGCGACCGTGGCGCCCCTCGTCTCGCCCTCCGCGGCGGTCGCGGACAGCATCATCGTCGGCGGACAGCCCGCTCCGGTGGCGGACAGCCCCTGGGTGGTGGCGCTGTCGAGCCGGGACCGGTTCGGAGGGGCGCGCTCGGGACAGTTCTGCGGCGGCGTCGCCGTGGCGCCCACGAAGATCCTGACGGCCGCCCACTGTCTGAGTGACGAGGCGCTCGGTGGACCGGCGGAGCGGGTGAGGGATCTGCTGGTCATCGCCGGCCGGGAGCGGCTGAGTGACTCCGGCGGCCAGGAGATCCCGGTCCGGTCCATCTGGGTGAACCCGGCGTACGACCCCGCCTCCAACGCCGGCGACCTCGCGGTGCTGACCCTGTCCCGCGCGATGCCGAAGGGCGGCGTCATCCCGACGGCCAAGGGCGGGGACCCCGCCTACCGGGCCGGTACGGCCGCGGCCGTCTACGGGTGGGGCGATACGACGGGGAGCGGCGCGTACGCGTCCGTGCTGCGCTCCGCGCGGGTCCAGGTCCTGCCGGACAGCGACTGCGCGCGGGCCTACCCGGGCGGCCAGGAGGGCACGTACAAGGCCTCGGCGATGCTCTGTGCGGGCGATCCGGCGGGTGGCAGGGATGCGTGCCAGGGCGACAGCGGCGGGCCGCTGGTGGCCCGTGGGCGGCTCATCGGGCTGGTGTCCTGGGGCAGCGGCTGCGGCCGCGCGGGCAGCCCGGGTGTGTACACACGGGTCTCCGCCGCACTGGACTGGGCCGAGGGCCGCGTCTGACCCGCGCCAGGATCGAGTGCGGGTGGTGATTCGCCGCGCTGTGTCCGCGCGGGGCCTCGCCGACGAGAACGGGCGGCTCCCCCCGGTGGGGGAGCCGCCCGTCGGCCGGTCCTGGACCGGCCCCTGGCTCGTCGTGGATGCGAGGTATCAGTGTTGTTCCTCGTCGGCAGCAGCCGTCTGCACGGCGGTGAGCCGATCCGTCTCATCCTGTATTTCCGCGGCGATCTTCTTGAGTTCCGGCTCGAACTTGCGCCCGTGGTGGGCGCAGAAGAGCAGTTCACCGCCACTGATCAGGACGACGCGCAGATATGCCTGGGCGCCGCAACGGTCACAGCGGTCTGCTGCGGTCAGCGGGCTCGCGGGGGTCAGAACAGTAGTCACGTCGCCTCTTCTCTAGCTCGACGAGCTGTCGTACCAGGGTCAACATCCAACCAGGCCGAAAACGTTCCCGCTCGTGGCTTTTCTTCGAAACTTCTTCTCGGTGTGGCTGTCTGTCGCCGGTTGGCGGCGAATGTGCCGTATGCGGAGCGCTACGGTTTCGCATTGCTTGTCTAGGGGTCGGTCCCGCCGGCCGGCTTGCCGGTTTGTTCATGAGGACGTGCCCGGAGCCTAAATGGTTCATGCGCCGAAGGGAACGTGATGTGCACGTCACTCCAACGAATGATCGAACACCCATGCGAGCCCGGAAGAAGCTCGACTAGCATGAGGATTCCCCGAGGGTGGCGTTACAACCGCTCTACCAGGCCTCTGTAGGCTCTCAGCGGCAACCGAAGACCAGCCCTGTACCCACGGGGGCCCAGATGAAATTCAGCGAGGAGCGAACCGCGTGACCGCCGAAACGTCCGTGCCGTCCACCGCGATGCTGACCGGAGCAGGCGGCGACCGGGACAGCTCCAACTACACCGCGCGGCACCTTCTCGTCCTCGAAGGTCTTGAGGCGGTCCGCAAGCGGCCCGGCATGTACATCGGGTCCACCGACAGCCGTGGCCTGATGCACTGCCTCTGGGAGATCATCGACAACTCCGTCGACGAAGCCCTCGGCGGCCACTGCGACCAGATCGAGGTCATCCTCCACGACGACGCCTCCGTCGAGGTCCGGGACAACGGCCGTGGCATCCCGGTCGACGTCGAGCCCAAGACGGGTCTCTCCGGCATCGAGGTGGTCATGACCAAGCTGCACGCCGGAGGGAAGTTCGGCGGCGGCTCCTACGCCGCCTCGGGCGGCCTCCACGGCGTCGGCGCCTCCGTGGTCAACGCGCTCTCCGCCCGCCTGGACGTCGAGGTCGACCGCAACAGCGCGACCCACTCCATCAGCTTCCGGCGCGGGGTCCCCGGCATGTTCACCGAACAGGGGCCGGACAGCCCGTTCGACCCGGCCAACGGCCTGCGCAAGGGCAAGCGCGTCCCCAAGACCCGTACCGGTACCCGGGTGCGGTACTGGGCGGACCGCCAGATCTTCCTCAAGGACGCCAAGCTCAACCTGGAAACGCTCTACCAGCGCGCCCGCCAGACGGCCTTCCTCGTCCCAGGCCTGACGATCATCGTCCGCGACGAGCGGGGGCTGGACGGCGAGGGCAAGACCGAGGAGACGTTCCGCTTCGACGGCGGCATCAGCGAGTTCTGCGAGTACCTGGCCCAGGACAAGGCCGTCTGCGACGTCCAGCGTCTCAGCGGCACCGGCACCTTCAAGGAGACCGTGCCCGTCCTCGACGACCGCGGCCACATGACCGCCACCGAGGTCACCCGCGAGCTGGCCGTCGACATCGCCCTGCGCTGGGGCACCGGCTACGACACGACCGTACGGTCGTTCGTGAACATCATCGCCACCCCCAAGGGCGGCACCCACGTCAGCGGGTTCGAGCGCTCCCTGACCAAGACCGTGAACGAGGCGCTGCGCTCCGCCAAGATGCTGCGGGTCGCCGAGGACGACGTCGTCAAGGACGACGCCCTCGAAGGGCTCACCGCCGTCGTCACCGTACGGCTCGCCGAGCCGCAGTTCGAGGGGCAGACCAAGGAGGTGCTCGGCACCTCCGCGGCCAACCGGATCGTGGCCGGCGTGGTCGCCAAGGAGCTCAAAGCCTTCCTGACCTCGACGAAGCGGGACGCCAAGGCCCAGGCCAGGGCGGTGCTGGAGAAGGCCGTCGCCGCCGCCCGCACCCGGATCGCCGCCCGGCAGCACAAGGACGCCCAGCGCCGCAAGACGGCCCTGGAGTCCTCCTCGCTGCCCGCCAAGCTCGCCGACTGCCGCAGCGACGACGTCGAGCGCAGCGAGCTGTTCATCGTCGAGGGGGACTCGGCGCTCGGCACCGCCAAGCTGGCCCGGAACAGCGAGTTCCAGGCGCTGCTGCCGATCCGCGGAAAGATCCTCAACGTACAGAAGTCGTCCGTCTCGGACATGCTGAAGAACGCCGAGTGCGGGGCGATCATCCAGGTCATAGGAGCCGGCTCCGGGCGGACCTTCGACATCGACGCCGCGCGGTACGGGAAGATCGTCCTGCTGGTGGACGCCGACGTCGACGGCGCCCACATCCGCTGCCTGCTGCTGACCCTCTTCCAGCGCTACATGCGCCCGATGGTCGAGGCGGGGCGGGTCTTCGCCGCGGTCCCGCCGCTGCATCGGATCGAGCTGGTCCAGCCCAAGAAGGGCCAGGACAAGTACGTCTACACCTACTCCGACAGCGAGCTGCGCCAGACCCTCCTGGAGTTCCAGCGCAAGAACGTCCGGATCAAGGAATCGATCCAGCGCTACAAGGGCCTGGGCGAGATGGACGCCGATCAGCTGGCGGAGACGACGATGGACCCGCGCCACCGCACGTTGCGGCGCATCAACATCGGCGACCTGGAATCCTCCGAGCAGGTCTTCGACCTGCTGATGGGCAACGAGGTCGCGCCCCGCAAGGAGTTCATCACCAGCTCCGCGGCCACCCTGGACCGCTCGCGCATCGACGCCTGACCTCCTGCCCCTGGCGCCCGCGTCGGCCCCCTCTCCCGTACCGCCGGAGCGGGGGCCGCGTGCGTTTCCGAAGTCCCGGGCCCAGGTCCCCGCGTTCGCGCAGCCGTACGGGACTTCCGTCACCTGAAGGGGTGAAGCCGGGCGAATGGCGCGCCCGGGATCCTCTCGAACCGCCCATGGTTGGCCATGCGGCCGAAAAGGTTCGTGGATCAAGGGAGTTGAGCGGTGGAGAAGGACGAGGGGCCGGAGGCCGCGGGAGTGCGGCTCGACGACCCGTGGGACGACGCACCGGTCTTTGACCGGTGCGGCCGGGACGGGACGGCAGGCGTCCCGGAGCTCGACGCGCCCGCTGCGGCGGAGCCGGACCCCGGGCCCAGCGCGGCCGACATCTACCTGGAGGTGCACCGCAGCGCCGCCTTCCGCGAGGTGCGCCGCCGCTACCGCCGCTTCGTGGCTCCCGCCGCCCTCGCCTTCCTGCTCTGGTATCTCGCCTACGTCGTCGCCGCGACCACCGCGCCCGAGCTGATGACCCGCGCGGTCGCCGGAGCGGTCAACGTCGCGATGGTGGCGGGTCTCGGCCAGTTCCTCACGACGTTCCTGCTCACCTGGGCGTACGCGCGGCACGCGCGGCTGCGCAGGGACCGGGCGGCGCTCGATCTGCGCTGGGACACCCAGGAGATGACCCGGGGCCTCGGCCGGGGGATGACGAGAGGGCACGGACGTTGAGGGGCGACCACCAGACTCTCGCCCTGCTGCTGTTCAGCGCGTTCATCGCGGTGACGCTCTTCATCACCACCTGGGTCAGCCGCAACCGGCAGGGCTCCGCCGAGGAGTTCTACGCCGGCGGGCGTCTGTTCTCGCCCATGGAGAACGGTTTCGCCCTCGCCGGCGACTACATGTCGGCGGCCTCCTTCCTCGGGATCTCCGGGCTGATCGCCCTCTTCGGCTACGACGGCATGCTCTACTCGGTCGGCTTCCTCGTCGCGTGGCTGGTCGTCCTGCTGTTCGTCGCCGAACTCGTCCGCAACTGCGGCCGGTTCACCCTGGCCGACGTGGTCGCGGCGCGGCTTGCGGAGCGCCCGGTGCGTACCGCCGTCGGCACCTCGTCCGTCACGGTCTCCGTGCTCTATCTGGTCGCCCAGATGGTCGGCGCGGGCAGCCTGGTGGCCCTGCTGCTCGGCGGGACGAGCGACGCGGCCCGGTCCTGGACGGTGGTCGGGGTCGGCGCGCTCATGGTGATCTACGTGTCGTTCGGCGGCATGCGCGCCACCACCTGGATCCAGATCGTCAAGGCCGTCCTGCTGATGGCCGGGGCCGTCGCGCTCACGGTGCTCGTCCTGGTCCACTTCCACGGGAGCGTCAACAACCTGCTCACCACCGCGGCCGAACGCAGCGGCCACGGCAAGGACTTCCTCGCGCCCGGCCTCCGCTACGGAGGGGACCTCACCTCGCGCCTCGACTTCATCAGCCTGGGCGTCGCCCTCGTTCTCGGCACGGCGGGGCTGCCGCACATCCTGTCGCGCTTCTACACTGTGCCCACCGCTCGCGCCGCACGCCGCTCCGTCGTCTGGTCCATCGGCCTGATCGGCAGCTTCTACCTGATGACGATCGTGCTCGGGTTCGGCGCCGCCGCCCTCGTCGGCTCCGCCGAGGTCCGCGCCTCGAACGCGGCGGGCAACACCGCGGTCCCGCTGCTGGCGCTCCATCTCGGCGGCGGTGAGGGGTCCACCGGCGGAACGATTCTCTTCGCCGTGGTCGCCGCCATCGCCTTCGCCACCATCCTGGCCGTCGTCGCGGGCATCACGCTCGCCTCGTCCGCGTCCGTCGCCCACGACCTCTACGCCTCGCTCCGCCGCCCCGGGCGCAAGAAACACGGCGAGGTCGCCGTGGCGCGTGTCGCCGCCGCGGGAATCGGCGTGGTCGCGATCGGCCTCGGGCTGCTCGCCCAGGACCTCAACGTCGCCTTCCTGGTGGGCCTGGCCTTCGCCGTGGCCGCGTCGGCGAATCTCCCGGCCCTGCTCTACTCCCTGTTCTGGCGTGACTTCACGACCAGGGGCGCGGTCTGGGCCGTGTACGGCGGCCTGGTCCCGGCGGTCGTCCTGGTGCTGGTCTCACCCGTCGTCTCGGGCAGCCCCACGTCCCTGTTCCCCGGCGTGGACTTCCAGTTCTTCCCACTGGAGAACCCGGGCCTGGTCTCCATCCCGCTCGGCTTCCTGGCCGGCTGGATCGGTACGGTCACCTCGCCCGAGCCGCCCGACGAGGCCAAGCACGCCGAGGCCGAGGTCCGGGCGCTGACCGGGGCCGGGGCGGCGTAGGGGGGCCTGTCGCAGGGCGTGCGAGGGTGCCCCGGGCAGCTCAGCCGGCGGACCAGGCGTACCGGTGCTCCGGGCGGCCCGTCTCCCCGTAGCGCAGCGTCAGCCGGACCTTGCCGGTGCGTTCCAGCAGCTTCAGATAGCGCTGGGCCGTCTGGCGGCTCATCCCCGCGCTGTCCGCGATCTCCTGGGCGGAGAGCGGGCTGTCGGCTCCGCGCAGAGCCCCTCGGACGAGCTCGGCCGTGGTGGGGGAGTGGCCCTTGGGGAGGGCGGGCTCGTCCGCCGCCCACAGCGCGCCGAAGAGCCGGTCCACCTGCGCCTGCTCGGCCTCCCCGCCCCCGTCGAGCGCCCGGCGCAGCGCCGCGTACGCCTCCAGCTTCGAGCGCAGGCCCGCGTAGGTGAACGGCTTCACCAGGTACTGGAGCGCGCCGTGCCGCATCGCGTCCTGCACGGTCGCGACGTCCCGGGCGGCCGTCACCATGATCACGTCGACCTGACGGCCCAGGCGGCGCAGTTCCCGTACGACGGCGAGGCCGTTGCGGTCCGGCAGATAGTGGTCCAGCAGGATCAGGTCCACCGGGACCTTCTCGACCGCCTCCAGCGCCGCAGCCGCCGAGTGGGTCTGCGCGACCACATGGAAGCCGGGGACCTTGGCGACGTACGCCGCGTTGATCTGCGCCACCCGGACGTCGTCGTCCACGATCAGGACCTGGATCACGGCTGCCCTCCCGCGGTGGCCGGACACGTGGCGGACGGCGGACCGTCGGGGGAGGCGGCGGGCTCGGCCGACGCCCCCGGCCCGGGCTCGGCCAGCGCCTCCGGCAGGACGACCGTGAACACCGCACCGCCTCCGTCCGCCCCGGACACCGTCACACTGCCTCCCTGACGCTCCGCGAGTCTCCGGACGAGGGCGAGCCCCAGACCACGCTTGCCGTGTGCCGGGACCTCCTTGGTGGACCAGCCCTCCGTGAAGATCGACGCGTGCTGCTCCGGGGGGACGCCGGGGCCGCTGTCGCGCACCTCCAGGATCACCGTACGTCCCTCCGTGCACAGCCCGACCTCGATCCGCGCTCCCTCGGATCCGGTCGCCGCGTCCGTGGCGTTGTCGACCAGGTTGCCCATGACGGTGACCAGGCCCCGGGGATCGACCACCCGGTCCGGCAGCAGGGTGCCGGGGGCCAGCCGCAGTGCCACGCCGCGCTCGGCCGCTACCGTCGCCTTGCCCACCAGGAGGGCGGCCAGCAGCGGATCCTGGACCTTCTCGGTGACCTGCTCGGCCGTCGCCCGGTGTACGCCCACCACCTCCGTGACGAACTCCATCGCGTCCTCGTGCATCTCCAGCTCCAGCAGCCCGAGCAGGGTGTGCAGCCGGTTGGCGTGCTCGTGGTCCTGGGCGCGCAGGGCGTCGATCAGCCCTGTGGTGGAGTCGAGCTCGCGGCCCAGGTTCTCCAGCTCGGTCCGGTCGCGCAGGGTCACCACGGCCCCGCCGTCGTCCGTGGGCATCCGGTTGGCCAGCAGCACCCGGCTGCCCCGTACCGCCAGCAGGTCGTCGCCGACCACCCGTCCGGCCAGGACGTCCGCGGTCCTGCCGTCGCCCAGCACCTCCTCCAGCGTCCGGCCCGCCGCCTCGGGGCCCACGCCCAGCAGCCGTTGCGCCTCGTCGTTCAGCAGCCGGACGCGGCCGGCCCCGTCCAGGGCGACGACCCCTTCGCGGATGCCGTGCAGCATGGCCTCGCGCTCTGTCAGCAGCGCGGAGATATCGGAGAACGCCAGGTCATGGGTCTGCCGTTGCAGCCGTCGGGAGATCAGGTATGCCGCGAGCGCCCCGACGGCCAGGGCTCCGCCCGCGTACGCGAGCAGTCCCGGGATCGCCCCGAGGAGCCGGGCACGGACGCTGTCGTAGGCGATGCCCACCGACACCGCGCCGACCACGTCGCCGGACGGGCCGAACAACGGCACCTTGCCCCGCGCGGAGCGGCCGAGGGTGCCGCTGTCGATCTCCATCACCTCGCGGCCGCG
Source organism: Streptomyces sp. NPDC026589 (assembly GCF_040638385.1). Lineage (NCBI taxonomy): Bacteria > Bacillati > Actinomycetota > Actinomycetes > Kitasatosporales > Streptomycetaceae > Streptomyces > Streptomyces sp. NPDC026589. The sequence goes on along the minus strand of NZ_JBEZYG010000030.1, from coordinate 51,371 downwards.
CAGCGCCTCGCCGGGGTCGGTGGAGACGATCGCGCCGATCCGGTGGGTGTCGGGGTGCGACCAGCGCACCCCGCGCTGGTTCATGACGACGACGTACTCCGCTCCGGTCGCCCGCCTGACCCGCTCGGCGGCCGACTGGACCGGACCCCGCTCGGAGGGGTCCGTGCTGGTCAGGTCCCGCACGAGCCCCGGTTGGGCGGCGGTGCTCTGGGCGATGGCGAGGGCGCGGCGCATCGCCTGGTCGTCCAGCTGGTCGCTGAGGGGGGCCAGGAACAGGCCGGTGACCAGGATGGTCACGCCGGTGATGATGGCCAGCTGCATCAGCAGGACCTGGGAGAAGACCCGCTGGGGCCAGCCGAACCGGCGCGTTCCCCTGCCGGGGGTCGGTGGGGCGTTCATCGTAGAGACGGTAAGGGGCGGGACGCCGGGGCGGAAATCAGCCGCGTTTCGGACCCGCCGGCCGGGCCTCCGGCGTACGCGCCTCTTGCTTCGCGGCGCTGTCTCTGTGAGCGTTCCTGGAGCGGTTCCGAGGAGTTCGCCGTCAACGCAATCTACTTGCACTTCTTGCGCTAATCTTGCGCACATGACGCGACGACTTGCTCAAGTGGCCCAGAAAGTGGGAGTCAGCGAGGCGACGGTCAGCCGGGTGCTGAACGGCAAGCCGGGCGTTTCCGACGCCACCAGGCAGGCCGTCCTCTCCGCGCTGGACGTCCTCGGGTACGAGCGCCCGACCCAGCTGCGCGGCGAACGGGCCCGGCTGGTCGGCCTTGTCCTGCCCGAGCTGCAGAACCCGATCTTCCCGGCGTTCGCCGAAGTGGTCGGCGGTGCGCTCGCCCAGCAGGGGCTGACGCCGGTGCTCTGCACCCAGACCAAGGGCGGCGTCTCCGAGGCCGACTACGTCGAGCTGCTTCTCCAGCAGCAGGTCTCCGGCGTGGTCTTCGCGGGCGGCCTCTACCACCAGGCCGACGCCCCGCACGACCACTACAAGGTGCTCGCCGACCGCAAGATCCCCGTCGTGCTGATCAACGCGGCCATCGCCCACCTCGGCTTCCCGGGCGTCTCCTGCGACGACTCCGTCGCCGTCGAGCAGGCCTGGCGGCACCTCGTCTCGCTCGGTCACGAGCGCATCGGACTGGTCCTCGGCCCGTCCGACCACGTGCCATCGCAGCGCAAGCTCGCCGCCGCCCGGGTGCTGGCCGAGGAAGCGGGCACGACCGTGCCCGACGAATGGGTGGCCCGCGCGATGTTCTCGCTGGAGGGCGGGCAGGCCGCCGCGATGCGGCTGCTGGACCGGGGCGTCACCGGCATCATCTGCGCGAGCGACCCGCTCGCGCTGGGCGCCGTGCGCGCCGCCCGCCGCCGGGGTCTCGCGGTGCCCGGAGACGTGTCGGTCGTCGGCTACGACGACTCGGCCTTCATGAACTGCACCGAGCCGCCCCTGACCACGGTCCGCCAGCCCATCGAGGCCATGGGGCGCGCGGCCGTGGAGCTGCTCTCGGTACAGATCGGCGGGCGGACCGTCCCCTCGGACGAGCTGCTCTTCGAGCCGGAGCTGGTGGTGCGCGGGTCCACCGCGCAGCCGCCGCGCGAGAATTCCCTCTGATCCGTAGCTAATTTGCGCTGACAGGGCTCAGGGGGCCGTCCGGAGGCCGGGCAGCGGCTGTGGCGGCCTGGGGCCCGTGTACTGCCCGCTGGGGCGGATGCGGAGCGGGCGCTCTCCGTACTCCTCCAGCGCGTGGGCGATCCAGCCCGCGGTGCGGGACACCGCGAACACCGTCTCGCCCGCGTCGGCCGGCATGGACCGGGAGACGGACAGGACGGCCAGGGCCAGGTCGATGTTGGCGTGCAGCGGGGCGTGCCGCGCCGTCGTGCCGACCACCTCGCGGGCCGCCGCCAGCGCCCCGGCTGCCTGCGGCACGTCCTCCAGCAGCGCGAACAGGGCCGTCGCCCGCGGGTCCTCGCCCCGGTAGAGCCGGTGGCCCAGGCCCGGCACCCGCCGCCCGGTCCGCAGATGATCGGCGACCACGGGGACCGCGCTGCCCCGGTCCACCGCCTCCCGGAGCATCCGGTGCGCCAGTCCGCTCGCCGCGCCGTGCAGCGGCCCCTCCAGCACGCCGAGGCCCGCCGAGACCACGGCGTACGGGTGGGCCCGCGCGGAGGCGGCGACCCGGGCCGCCAGGGTGGAGGCGGCCAGATCGTGGTCGATCAGGAGGGTCAGGGCCGCGTCCAGCACGGCGAGGGACGGGGCGTCGGCCGGCTCCGCGGTGAGCCGTGACCACAGCCCCCGCGCCAGGGAATCCTCTTCGCCCGCCGGGACGCCGAGCTCCGGCAGGGCGCCCACCAGCGTCGGGATCAGACTGCGGGCGCTGCTGAGCACCGCCTCGGGCGACAGGTCGAACCGCAGCGGATCCGTGGCCGCCGCGGCGGTCACCGCCACCCGCAGCCGGTCCGTCGACCCGCTGTGCGCGGGCAGCGCGCCGACCGCCCGGCGAGCCGCCGCGAGGGTCCCGGCTGCCGCGGTGAACCGGGCGCCCGGGCTCGGCTCACCCGTCCACAGCCACTCGGCGACCTCCTCGTAGCTGTAGTGCCCGGCCAGCTCCGTCGCGTCGACCCCGCGGAAGAAGCAGCGGTCGCCCTCGATGAGCGTGATGCCCGTGCGGAAGGCCAGGTCGCCCCCGGCCGGGGAGGCGTCCCTGCGCCCCGAGCGCCGGGCCAGCGCCCGGACCTCGTCGGCGTCGAACGTGCTGCCCCGCCCCCCGGCGGCCCGCGCGCTGCTCAACTGGCCCCGGCTGACGTACGCGTACACCGTCTCCGGCTTCACGCCCAGCAGTTCGGCGGCCTCCCGGGTGGTGAGCCGGGGCGGCGGCTCCTGCTCGTCGGGCGCTGATTGATCCGTCATGCCGACCACCGTATCCATCCTGAATCCATGGAGGAGCCCAAGCGATTCACTTAATATATTGATTCGATCAACGTTGACAGAACTTGAGTCAAGCATAGACAGTCGAATCAATGTTCCGCGCGTCGAAAAGAGAACAGCCATGACCACCACCCCTGCCGTCCCCCGCGGTCTCGCCGGCGTCGTCGTCACCGACACCGCCCTCGGCGACGTGCGCGGCCGCGAGGGCTTCTACCACTACCGCCAGTACTCGGCGATCGAGCTCGCGCGGACCCGTGGCTTCGAGGACGTCTGGTACCTGATGGTCCACGGCGAACTGCCCGACCGGGCGGCCGCCGCCGACTTCGCCGCCCGCACGGCCGCTCTGCGCACCCTGCCCGCCGAGGTGCGCGACGCGCTGCCCGCCATCGCCCGCGCCGGCGCCGTGTCCGGCCCCCTCGCCGGTCTGCGCACGGCGCTGTCCCTGCTCGGCTCCTCGGCCGGATTCCGCCCCGTGTACGACATCGGGACCGAGCAGCGGCGCCAGGACGCGCTCACCGTCTGCGCGGCCGTCCCCACGATCCTCACCGCCCTCCACCGCCTGGGTCAGGGGCTCCAGCCGGTCGAGCCCCGCGAGGACCTGCCGCACGCCGCGAACTACCTGTACATGCTGACCGGGTCGGAGCCGGAGCCCGAGCACGCCAGGGCCGTCGAGCAGTACCTCATCTCCACCGTCGACCACGGCTTCAACGCCTCCACCTTCACCGCCCGGGTCGTCGCCTCCACCGGAGCCGACCTGGCCGCCTGCCTGGTCGCGGCGGTCGGCGCGCTCTCCGGGCCGCTGCACGGCGGAGCCCCCAGCCGGGCCCTGGACACCCTGGACGCGATCGGCACCCCGGACCGCATCGACGGCTGGATCCGCGAACAGGTCCTCTCGGGCCGCCGCATCATGGGCTTCGGCCACCCCGTCTACCGCACCGAGGACCCGCGCTCCCGGATGCTCAAGTCCCTCGCGCAGGGCTTCGGCGGGCCGCTCGTCGACTTCGCCGTGGAGGTGGAGCGCCAGGTCGAGGCCATTCTCGCCGAGCTCAAGCCGGGCCGGGAACTGCACACCAACGTGGAGTTCTACGCCGGGGTGGTCATGGAGCTGTGCGGGCTGCCGCGCACGATGTTCACCCCCACCTTCTGCGCGGCACGGGTGATCGGCTGGAGCGCCAATATCCTGGAGCAGGCGGAGGACTCGAAGATCATCCGCCCGGCGGCCCGCTACGTCGGCGCACCCCCGCCGCAGCCGGTCCCGGCACCCTGACGACGTCCCCAGGAAGGCCCCCGTTGCCCCCGCCCCGCACTCCACAGATCCCGGTCGTCGTCCTGGCGGGCTTCCTCGGATCCGGCAAGACCACGCTCCTGAACCATCTGCTCCGCAATCGCGCGGGCACCCGGATCGGCGTGATCGTCAACGACTTCGGGGCCATCGAGATCGACGCCATGACCGTCTCCGGGCAGGTCGGCTCGACCGTCTCGCTGGGCAACGGCTGTCTCTGCTGCGCCGTCGACGCGAGCGAACTCGACACCTTTCTGGAGACGCTGACCCGGCCGTCCGCCCGACTGGACGTGATCGTCATCGAGGCGAGCGGTCTTGCCGAACCCCAGGAGCTCGTCCGTATGCTCCTGGCCAGCGACAACCCGCACATTCTGTACGGGGGCCTCGTCGAGGTCGTCGACGCGGCGGAGTTCGACAGCACCCGTCAGCGGCATCCGGAGCTCGACCGCCACCTCGTCGTCGCCGACCTCGTCGTCCTGAACAAGACCGACCGGGTGGGGGAGGCCGACCGGGAGCGGCTGCGTGCGACGGTCGCGGAGCTGAGCGGACCCGCCGCCGTGATCTCCGCCGTGCACGGCCGGATCGACCCCGAGCTCCTCTTCGACCCGGCTCTGCGACCGGACCACGAGGACACGGTCCGCCAGCTCACCTTCGAGGACCTGCTGCGGGAGCAGGCGACCCACGGGCACGAGGGGCACGACGACCACCTCCACGCCGCGTACGAGAGTGTCGACTTCACCTCGGACGCCCCCATGGACCCACGCCGCTTCATGGAGTTCCTCGACTCCCGGCCCGACGGGCTCTACCGGATCAAGGGGTTCGCGGACTTCGGCGCCGGCGACCGGGACAACATGTACGCGCTGCACGCGGTGGGCCGCTTCCTGCGCTTCGTCCCCCGCCCATGGGCGCGCGGCGAACAGCGGCTCACCCAGCTCGTCATGATCGGCGCGGGCATCGACGCCGAAGCGCTGCTGGCCGGACTCGCCGCCTGCCGCGCGGACGAGCCCGAGCGTGCGGACGCCGCTGACGTGGAGCGCGCCATGTGGGGTGTGCTCCGCTACGTACAACAGGAGACGGACCCCGTGGACGTACGGGAAGCGGCCGTGGAGGCGTAACACCCCCGGGCCGCTCCCCGCCGTACGGAGAGGGTGCCTACAGCGGCGGTCCCGCGATCACGTCCACCGTCTCCAGCAGCGGAGTGCCCGAGCCGTCCCGCCTCGGGTCCGGCTCCGGCAGCTTCGCCGGGGTGCCGTTCTTCTGCGCGGCCCGTGCCGGGGTGGGGCCCGCCCACGCGAACACCAGGACGTCCTCGCCCTTCAGGAACCGCTGGCAGCGCACCCCGCCGGTGGCCCGGCCCTTGCGCGGATACTGGTCGAACGGGGTGAGCTTGGACGTCAGCACCGAGTCGTCCAGCGTGCCGTGCGAGCCGGCCACCGTGAACACGATCGCCTCGGCCGCCGGGTCCACCGCCGTGAACGACAGCACCTCGGCCCCGGCCGTCAGCTTGACGCCCGCCATCCCTCCGGCGGCCCGCCCCTGCGGACGTACCGACGCCGCCGGGTACCGGAGCAACTGGGCGTCGGAGGTGATGAACACCAGGTCCTCCTCGCCCGTGCGCAGTTCGGTCGCGCCCACGACGCGGTCACCGTCCTTGAGGGCGATGACCTCCAACTCGTCCTTGTTGGGCGGGTAGTCCGGCACGACGCGTTTCACCACGCCCTGAAGGGTGCCGATCGCGAGGCCCGGCGAGGACTCGTCCAGGGTGGTCAGGCAGACCAGCTCCTCGTCCGCCTCCAGGCTGAGGAACTCGGAGAGCTGCGCCCCGCCCGAGAGATTCGGCTCCGCGTGCGTGTCCGGCAACTGCGGCAGATCGATCACCGAGAGCCGCAGCATCCGGCCCGTGGAGGTCACCGCCCCGACGTCGCCGCGCGCCGTCGCCGCCACCGCCGATACGATCACGTCGTGCTTGGTCCGCCGGGCGTCCTCGGAGACCTCGACCGGCTCCGCGTTCGCCGTGCGGGCCAGCAGGCCCGTCGAGGAGAGCAGCACCCGGCACGGGTCGTCCGCGACCTCCAGCGGCACGGCAGCGATCTGCGCACCGGCCGACTCCAGCAGCACCGTGCGCCGGTCCGTGCCGAACTTCTTCGCCACGGCGGCCAGCTCCGAGGAGACCAGCTTGCGCAGCTCCGCGTCCGACTCCAGGATCGCGGTCAGAGCGTCGATCTCGCCGGTGAGCCGGTCGCGCTCGCTCTCCAGCTCGATCCGGTCGAAACGGGTGAGCCGGCGCAGCGGGGTGTCCAGGATGTACTGCGTCTGGATCTCGCTCAGCGAGAAGTGCGCCATCAGACGCTCCTTCGCCTGCGAGGAGTTGTCGCTGTCCCGGATGATCCGGATGACCTCGTCGATGTCGAGCAGGGCGACGATCAGGCCCTCGACCAGGTGCAGCCGGTCGCGGCGCTTGGTGCGGCGGAACTCGCTGCGCCGGCGCACCACCTCGAAGCGGTGGTCCAGATAGACCTCCAGCAGCTCCTTGAGGCCCAGGGTGAGCGGCTGGCCGTCGACCAGTGCCACGTTGTTGATGCCGAAGGACTCCTCCATCGGCGTCAGCTTGTAGAGCTGCTCCAGCACCGCTTCCGGCACGAAGCCGTTCTTCACCTCGATGACCAGACGCAGTCCGTGCGCCCGGTCGGTGAGGTCCTTGACGTCGGCGATGCCCTGGAGCTTCTTCGCCGAGACCAGGTCCTTGATCTTGGCGATCACCTTCTCCGGGCCGACGGCGAAGGGCAGTTCGGTGACGACGAGGCCCTTGCGGCGGGCCGTCACGTTCTCCACGGCGACGGTGGCACGGATCTTGAACGTGCCGCGGCCCGCCGTGTACGCGTCCTTGATGCCGCCCAGTCCGACGATGCGGCCGCCGGTGGGCAGGTCGGGTCCCGGGACGAAGCGCATCAGCGTCTCGACGTCGGCGCCCGGGTGTTTGATCAGGTGCCGGGCGGCCGCGATGACCTCGCCCAGGTTGTGCGGAGGCATGTTGGTGGCCATGCCCACGGCGATCCCGGAGACCCCGTTGACCAGGAGGTTGGGATAGGCGGCGGGGAGGACGACCGGCTCGCGCTCCTGGCCGTCGTAGTTCGACTGGAAATCGACGGTGTCCTCGTCGATCGCCTCGGTCATCAGCGAGGTGGCGTCGGCCATCCGGCACTCGGTGTACCGCATGGCGGCCGGCGGGTCGTCGTTGCCGAGGGAGCCGAAGTTGCCGTGGCCGTCGACCAGGGGGAGGCGCATCGAGAACGGCTGCGCCATGCGCACCAGGGCGTCGTAGATCGAGGCGTCGCCGTGCGGGTGCAGCTTGCCCATCACCTCGCCGACGACGCGGGCGCACTTCACATAGCCGCGGTCGGGGCGCAGCCCCATCTCGTTCATCTGGGACACGATGCGGCGGTGCACCGGCTTCATGCCGTCGCGGGCGTCGGGCAGGGCCCTGGAGTAGATCACCGAGTACGCGTACTCGAGGAAGGAGCCCTGCATTTCGTCGACGACGTCGATGTCGAGGATCTTCTCCTCGAAGTCGTCCGGCGGCGGCGGGGTCTTCGTGCTACGGCGGGCCATCGCGGCTGCGACTCCTTCACAGATTCTGTTCGGACAACCTGAGCTTGTTCGGTACAACACGAGCTACTGACGCGGTCCATTGTGGACCGCCGTACTGACAACGCCGACCTCGACCCGTCCGAAGCGGGCCGAGGGGGCGTCCGCGACACCATTGACGGAAACATCCACGGAACGGGAACTTCGCCAGGTGCCGGTGCGCTTGCTTAGAGTGGCAGGTCTGGCAGGAAGTCCAGTATCGCGATCGAAGGGACGTACATGCCCATGGGTCACACGGCCACCGCACAGGCCGGCTCCGGCGGCTTGACAGCGACCGAGCACCGCCTGGCCAACGGCCTGCGTGTGGTGCTCTCCGAGGACCATCTGACCCCGGTCGCCGCGGTCTGCCTCTGGTACGACGTCGGCTCGCGCCACGAGGTCAAGGGACGCACCGGTCTGGCTCACCTTTTCGAGCACCTGATGTTCCAGGGCTCGGGTCAGGTCAAGGGGAACGGTCACTTCGAGCTCGTCCAGGGGGCCGGCGGCTCGCTCAACGGGACGACCAGCTTCGAGCGGACCAATTACTTCGAGACCATGCCCACCCACCAGGTGGAGCTGGCGCTCTGGCTGGAGGCCGACCGGATGGGCTCCCTTCTCGCCGCGCTCGACGAGGAGTCCATGGAGAACCAGCGCGACGTCGTCAAGAACGAACGCCGCCAGCGTTATGACAACGTGCCCTACGGCACCGCGTTCGAGAAGCTGACCGCCCTCTCCTACCCCGAGGGCCACCCGTACCACCACACCCCGATCGGCTCCATGGCCGACCTGGACGCGGCCACGCTGGAGGACGCCCGCGCGTTCTTCCGTACGTACTACGCGCCCAACAACGCGGTGATCTCGGTCGTCGGCGACATCGACCCCGAGCAGACGCTCGCCTGGATCGAGAAGTACTTCGGCTCCATCCCCTCCCACGACGGCAAGCAGCCGCCGCGCGACGGGACGCTGCCCGGGACCATCGGCGAGCAGCTGCGCGAAGTGGTCCACGAGGAGGTCCCGGCGCGCGCGCTGATGGCCGCCTACCGCCTCCCCCACGACGGCACCCGCGCCTGTGACGCCGCCGACCTGGCGCTCACGGTGCTGGGCGGCGGCGAGTCCTCCCGGCTGCACAATCGCCTGGTCCGCCGTGACCGTACGGCGGTGGCGGCCGGTTTCGGACTGCTGCGGCTCGCCGGAGCGCCCTCGCTCGGCTGGCTGGACGTGAAGACGTCCGGCGGCGTCGAGGTCGAGACGATCGAGGCCGCGGTCGACGAGGAGCTGGCCCGGTTCGCCGCCGAGGGGCCCACCCCCGAGGAAATGGAGCGGGCCCAGGCGCAGTTGGAGCGCGAGTGGCTCGACCGGCTCGGCACGGTGGCCGGCCGCGCCGACGAACTGTGCCGCTACGCGGTGCTGTTCGGTGACCCGCAGCTCGCCCTGAGCGCCGTGGGCCGTGTCCTGGACGTCACCGCGGAGGAGGTGCGCGCGGCGGCCGAGGCGGCCCTGCGCCCCGACAACCGGGCGGTGCTGGTGTACGAGCCCATCGAGCCGGCGGACGAGTCCGACGGGTCCGACGAGGGCGCGGCAGCCACCGAAGGCACCGACGCGCACGAGGGGGCGGACAAGTGAGCGACGCCGCCGTGACTGGAGTAGCCATGGAGTACCACCCGCAGCCCACGCCCGGCACGGCCCGCCCCTGGGCCTTCCCGGCGCCCGAGCGCGGCGCGCTGCCCAACGGGCTGACCGTGCTGCGCTGCCACCGCCCCGGCCAGCAGGTCGTCGCGGTGGAGATCTTCCTGGACGCGCCGCTGGAGGCCGAGCCCGAGGGCCTGGACGGCGTGGCCACGATCATGTCGCGGGCGCTTTCGGAGGGCACCGACAAGCACAGCGCCGAGGAGTTCGCCGCCGAGCTGGAGCGCTGCGGCGCCACGCTCGACGCGCACGCCGACCACCCCGGCGTCCGGGTCTCCCTGGAGGTCCCGGTCTCCCGCCTGGCCAAGGCCCTCGGGCTGGTCGCCGAGGCACTGCGGGCCCCGGCCTTCGACGGGAGTGAGATCGAGCGTCTCGTCGGCAACCGCCTCGACGAGATCCCGCACGAGCAGGCCAACCCGTCCCGGCGCGCCGCCAAGCAGCTCTCCAAGGAGCTGTTCCCGGCCACCGCCCGGATGTCCCGCCCGCGCCTGGGCACCGAGGAGACGGTCCGGCGGATCGACGAGAGCGCCGTGCGCGCCTTCTTCGACGCCCACGTCCGCCCGTCCACCGCGACGGCCGTGATCGTCGGCGACCTGACCGGCATCGACCTGGACGCGCTGCTGGCGGAGACCCTCGGCGACTGGTCGGGCAACGCGGGCCAGGCCCGCCCGGTGCCGCCCATCACCGCGAACGACACCGGCCGCGTGGTCATCGTGGACCGGCCCGGCGCGGTCCAGACCCAGCTGCTGATCGGCCGGATCGGCGCCGACCGGCACGAGCGTGTGTGGCCCGCCCAGGTGCTCGGCACGTACTGCCTGGGCGGCACCCTCACCTCCCGGCTGGACCGGGTGCTGCGCGAGGAGAAGGGCTACACCTACGGAGTGCGGGCCTTCGCCCAGGTGCTGCGCTCCAGCGGCCCCGACTCGGGCGGCGCGGCCATGCTCGCGATCAGCGGCTCGGTGGACACGGAGTCCACCGGACCGGCGCTGGACGACCTCTGGAAGGTCCTGCGGACGCTGGCCGCCGAGGGGCTGACCGACGCCGAGCGCGAGACGGCCGTACAGAACCTGGTGGGCGTCGCCCCGCTGAAGTTCGAGACCGCCGCCTCCGTCGCGAGCACGCTGGCCGACCAGGTCGAGCAGCACCTCCCCGACGACTACCAGGCCCACCTCTACGCCCGGCTCGCCGAGACGGGCACCGTGGAGGCGACGGCCGCCGTGGTCAGTGCCTTCCCGGTCGACCGGCTGGTCACGGTCCTCGTGGGGGACGCCTCCCGGATCGAGGAGCCCGTGAAGGCCCTCGGCATCGGAGAGGTGTCCGTCGTCACCGGCTGACGCATGGGTGGCACACCGCCGCGAACAGGACCCCGACGAACGCATATTCGTCGGGGTCCTCCCCTTTTTGGTCGATTAATCCAATCCATCCCCTTTGGGGGAGGAGATGCCTGTCTGCCCTGTGGGATGGGCGACAAATCCCCTGGTCCGTTTGGCGATGGGAAGTCGCCCGGCCTAGCGTCGGCTCGGCTGTCCGCCACCCGTATGCCGCAGCCGCGGCGCCGGACAGTCATCGCCGAGTCCCCGTCAGGCGCGAGCCTGGGGAGCCGGGGACCCACGCAGTCCCTGGGGTGAATCGGAGGCCCGTGCCGCGAAACCGGCGTGGGGATCCGTAGGAGACCTTCCTGCTCCGAACCCGTCAGCTAACCCGGTAGGCGAGAAGGAAGGAAAGGATCAGCCCCTCCATGGCGTTCACCCGTGCCACCGGGAAGCACCGTGCCCCGAGCCGCCTCACGCGCCGGAGCGCCCAGGCCGCAGGCATCGCGGCTCTGGCCACCGCCGGCGTCCTCGGCTCGCCGGCCTCCCCGGCCCTCGCCGCGGACACCGAGGCCGCCCAGGTCGCCGACACCGGCCTCACCCAGGCCGTCGCCCTCGACGCCACTCTCGCCGAGCAGATAGACGCCCAGGCCCACGCCCAGAAGCAGCAGGCCGACGCGATCGCGAAGGCGAAGGCCCAGGCCGCCGCGGAGGCCCGCGAGAAGGCCGCCAAGGCCAAGGCGAAGGCGGAGGCCGAGCGCAAGGCCGAGGCCCGCGCCAAGGAGGTCCGCGAGGAGAAGGCCCGCGCCGCCCGCGCCGCCGAGCGCGCCCGCCTGAACGCCTTCCATCTCCCGGTCGCCGGCTCCCACGTCACCACCGGCTACAACACCGGCGGTGCGCTCTGGTCCTCCGGCAGCCACTCCGGCGTGGACTTCCAGGCCGCCTCCGGCAGCTCCGTCGTCGCCGTCGGCGCCGGCACGGTCGTCGAGGCCGGCTGGGGAGGCGCGTACGGCAACAACGTCGTGCTCCGGATGACGGACGGCACGTACACCCAGTACGGCCACCTCTCCTCGATCGGCGTCTCCGTCGGCCAGAGCGTCTCCTCCGGCCAGCAGATCGGCCTCTCCGGCTCCACCGGCAACTCCACCGGCCCGCACCTGCACTTCGAGGCCCGGACCAGCCCCGACTACGGCTCCGACATGGACCCCGTCGGCTACCTGCGCTCCCACGGGCTGAACGTCTGACCCGCCCCGCGCGCCCCCGTCCGAAGGCCCCGGCACCTGCCGGGGCCTCCGGCGATTCCGGCCCGTGGACATCCATGGATTCCGGCCTGCCATCGGAAATTGCGGCAGATTGCAATAGAGTCACGGAACAGACGTCGGGCGGCCGCGTTTCGCGGGGATAAAGGCGGAGGTTCGGACATGCGCATTCCCGCGCATTCGGTATGCACGGCAATCCGTGACGACATCGTCTCCGGTGTCTACGAGCGGGGCAGCCGCCTCACCGAGGAGTTGCTGGCCCGCCGCTACGGGGTCTCCCGCGTCCCGGTCCGCGAGGCCCTGCGCACACTGGAGTCCGAGGGCTTCGTCGTCACCCGCAGACATGCGGGCGCCTGTGTCGCCGAGCCCACGGCGCAGGAGGCGGCCGACCTCCTGGAGGTGCGGATGCTCCTGGAGCCACTGGGCGCGGCCCGCGCCGCGCAGCGCCGCACGGAAGCCCACCTGAAGGTGCTCCGGGGCCTGGTCAGACTAGGTCAGGAGCGGGCTCGCCGGGGCGAGGGCGAGGATCTGCGCTCCCTGGCCGGCTGGTTCCACGAGACCCTCGCCCAGGCCTCCGGCAGCCCCGGACTCATAGCGCTGCTCACCCAGCTCCGGCACAAGATCGTCTGGATGTACGCGGTCGAGCAGCCGGCCCGCCCGGTCGACTCCTGGGCCGAGCGTGGCGCGATCCTGGACGCCGTGGCGCGCGGCGACGCGGAGCGGGCGAGGGCGCTGACCGCGCAGTACACGGAACGCGCCGCGGGGACCCACCGGCTGCGCCGCCCGCAACCGCCGGGGCGGCGCGCCGCGCCCGTTCCCCGCGTGAGGACTTCGCAACATGACGTAAACATCGCGGGTGTCCGCAATTAACAGAAGAGTCGTAGACAAAGAGAAATAATTGCGGGGCATTGTTTGTGCTGCCCGAAATTGTCGATGCGTAGCTCTTTCCCGAAAGCGAAAGAGCCGTGATCCCTCAGCGGGGTCACGGCTCTCGCACCTGTCGCATCCGGCCGGGCCGGGTCGCGTGGGTCAGACGGTCTCGGGGAGTTCTTCCAAGCCCTCGGCGACCAGCTTCGCGAGCCGGTCCAGAGCGGCCTCGGAGTCGTCCGCTTCGGACGCGAGCACGATTTCCTCGCCGCCCTGCGCGCCCAGGCCGAGCACGGCGAGCATGGAGGCGGCGTTCACCGGGTTGCCGTCGGACTTGGCGATCGTCACGGGGACGCCGGAAGCCGTGGCGGCACGGACGAAGATGGAAGCGGGGCGGGCGTGCAGGCCCTCGGCCCAACCGACGTTTACGCGGCGCTCAGCCATGGTTCTGCCCTTCACATATCAACGGTTGTCTAGACCAGTCTCTCATGCAGTGCGTGGTGCTGTGCCCGGCCTCCTGTCCGGTGCTGTGCCCGGCCTCCTGTCCGGATCCTGTGCTCCGGCGGCCCCGGTCCGGGCCCCCTCAGACTGCCCGGGCACCGATCCCTCCGCGACCGGGGTCCCCGCCGTAGGCTTTGCCCATGGAGCCCACGCCGGAGCAGAGTCCGCATCACGCGTACCCCGACCACTGGGAAGCGGACGTGGTGCTCCGCGACGGTGGCACCGCGCGCATCAGGCCGATCACCACGGACGACGCCGAGCGACTGGTCAGCTTCTACGAGCAGGTGTCCGACGAGTCGAAGTACTACCGGTTCTTCGCCCCGTATCCGCGCCTATCCGACCGGGACGTGCACCGCTTCACCCATCACGACTACGTCGACCGGGTGGGACTGGCCGTCACGATCGGCGGCGAGTTCATCGGAACGGTCCGCTACGACCGCATCAACGACCAGGGCCGCCCCGCCTCCGCCCCCGCCGACGAGGCCGAGGTCGCCTTCCTCGTCCAGGACGCCCACCAGGGCCGGGGCGTCGCCTCGGCGCTGCTCGAACACATCGCCGCGGTCGCCCGGGAGCGCGGCATCCGCCGCTTCGCCGCCGAGGTGCTCCCCGCCAACAACAAGATGATCAAGGTGTTCCGGGACGGCGGCTACACCCAGCGCCGCAGCTTCGAGGACGGCTCCGTCCACCTCACCCTCGACCTCGAACCCACCGAGAAGTCCCTCGCCGTCCAGCGCGGCCGCGAACAGCGTGCCGAGGCCCGCTCGGTGCAGCGTCTACTCGCCCCCGGCTCCGTCGCGGTCATCGGTACCGGCCGCACCTCCGGCGGCGTGGGCCGCACCGTCCTGCGCAACCTCCTCGCCGCCGGCTACACCGGCCGCGCGTACGCGGTGAACCGCGCCTTCGACGAGGGCCTGACCACCCTCGACGGCGTCCCCGCCCACCGCTCGCTCGGCGAGATCGGCGAGCAGGTCGACCTCGCGGTCATCGCCGTCCCCGCCCACCGGGTCCCCGAAGCCGTCGCCGACTGCGGGGAGCACGGCGTCCAGGGGCTGGTCGTCCTCTCCGCCGGATACGCCGAGCGGGGCTCCGAGGGCCGCGAACTCCAGCGCGAACTGGTCCGCCAGGCCCGCTCGTACGGCATGCGGATCATCGGCCCGAACGCCTTCGGCATCATCAACACCGCCGAGTCCGTCCGGCTGAACGCCTCGCTCGCGCCCGAGTCGCCCGCCCGCGGCCGGATCGGCCTGTTCACCCAGTCCGGCGCGATCGGCATCGCCCTGCTCTCCGGCCTCCACCGGCGCGGCGCGGGCCTGTCCTCGTTCATCTCGGCGGGCAACCGGGCCGACGTCTCCGGCAACGACTTCCTCCAGTACTCCTTCGAGGATCCGGAGACCGATGTCGCCCTGCTCTACCTCGAATCGCTCGGCAACCCCCGCAAGTTCACCCGCCTCGCCCGTCGCACCGCCGCCGTGAAGCCCGTCGTCGTGGTCAAGGGGGCCCGGCACAGCGGGTCCACCCCGCCCGGTCACGCCGTCCCGGTCAGCCGCATCCCCGACGCCACGGTCTCCGCGCTGATGCGTCAGGCCGGCGTCATCCGGGTCGACACGGTGACCGAGATGGTCGACGCCGGGCTCCTGCTGGCGGGCCAGCCGCTCCCGGCCGGGCCCCGGGTCGCCATCCTCGGCAACTCCGAGTCCCTCGGCCTGTTGACGTACGACGCCTGCCTGGCCGAGGGGCTGCGCCCGCGCCCGCCGATCGACCTCACCACCGCCGCCTCCCCGCAGGACTTCCGGGACGCGCTGGCCGGGGCGCTGGCGGACGGGACCTGCGACGCCGTGATCGTCACCGCCATCCCGTGGGTGGGGGAGAACGGGGAGGCCGAGACCGGTGACGGCCAAGTGCTGGCCGCCGCCCTCAACAAGGCGGTGGCCGACGGTGCGGCCAAGCCGGTGGCCGTCGTCCACGTAGAGATCGGCGGCCTCGCCGAGGCGCTGGCCGCCGCGTCCAGCACCGCCGCGCCACGCCCCCGCACGGCGACGCCCGCCGCCGACCGGACCCGGGCGGCCACCTCCTCCTCGACCGGCCCGGCCCCGCGCACGGGCCCGGCCATCCCCGCCGCCCCGCAGACAAGCCCCGCCCCGGCCCCGAGCGCGGGCCCGCGCGCGCCCGCCGCCCCGCAGGAAAGCCCCGCCCCGACCACCCCCGCCGCCCCGGAAGCAAGCCCCGCCCCGGAGACAGCCGCGGGCCACGGCCCCGGCCGCATCCCCGCCTACCCCGCCGCCGAACGCGCCGTGCGGGCCCTCGCAGAGGCCGTGAAGTACGCCCAGTGGCGGCGCCAGGCGGCCGTGCCCGGCAGGATCCCCGAGTTCCTCGACGACACCATCGACGAGCCCGGGGCCGCGGCCCTGATCGAGGCACAGCTCGCCACCGCCCCCGACCCGCGCGGCCGCCCGCTCACCCACGACGAGGCCCGCGAACTGCTGGGCCGCTACGGCATCGCCGTCCGCCCCACCCTCCCCGCCCCGGACCCCGAGGCGGCCGTCGCCGCGGCGGCCCGGCTCGGCTACCCGGTCGCCCTCAAGACCACCGCGCCCCACCTCCGCCACCGCGCCGACCTCGGCGGGGTCCGCCTCGACGTCGCCGACGAGGAGGCGCTGCGCCGCGCGTACGGCGAACTCACCGACCTTCTCGGCAAGCCCGCCGAACTGCTCCCCGTCGTCCAGGCGATGGCCCCGCGCGGCGTGGACACCGTCGTGCGCGCCTCCATCGACGCCGCCGCCGGGGCCGTCCTCTCCTTCGGTCTCGCGGGCGCGCCCTCCGAACTGCTCGGCGACACCGCGCACCGGCTGGTCCCCGCCACCGACCGTGACGCCGCCGAACTGATCCGGTCCATCAGGGCGGCCCCGGTGCTGTTCGGCTGGCGCGGTTCGGCCCCGGTCGACACGGCCGCGCTCGAAGAGCTGCTGCTGCGGCTGTCCCGGCTGGTCGACGACCACCCCGAGGTGGTCTCCGTCGCCCTCGAACCGGTCGTCGTCGCCCCGCACGGACTGACGGTGCTCGGCGCGAGCGTCCGGCTCGCCCCGCCGCCCGCCCGGAGCGACCTCGGTCCCCGCCGTCTTCCGAACTACTGAGACCCGCCGGAAACTGTCGGCGTCTCCGACCGCGGCCGCCCACCGGGGCGTCCCCGGCAGTCACCGGTCCGCCGTAGGATGGTGCTCATGGCAAAGACCGGTACGACGACCCAGGGGCTGCGCGCGGCGATCGAGCGCAGCGGCTACTACCCGGCCCTCGTGGCCGAGGCGGTGGAGGCCGCCGTCGGCGGAGAGCCGGTCGCTTCGTACCTGGTGCACCAGGAGACCACGTTCGACTCCAACGAGGTGCGCCGTCATGTGACCGTCCTCGTCCTGACCGAGCACCGGTTCATCGTCAGCCACACCGACGAGCAGGCCGCCGACACCAGCTCCCCGACGCCGTACGCCACCACCTCCACCGAGTCGGTGAAGCTGGAGCGGATCTCCTCCGTCGTGGTCAGCCGCGTCGTGGCCAACCCGGAGAAGTACGTCCCGGGCACCCTGCCCCGCGAGGTCGTCCTGACCATCGGCTGGGGCGCGGTCTCCCGGATCGACCTGGAGCCCGCCGCCTGCGGCGACGCCAACTGCGAGGCCGACCACGGCTACACCGGCAGTTCCACCGCCGACGACCTGAGCCTGCGGGTCAGCGAGGCCGGCGACGGCCCCGACGCCGTGCGCCAGACCCTCGTCTTCGCCCAGTCGCTCTCCGAGGCCACGGCCGCCACCGCGGCGACCGGCCGCTGATGGCCCAGCCCGCCTGGCAGGACCCCGTCCTGCTGCCCCTCGACACCGCGCCCGTGCCGGAGTACGGCAGCGGCTCGCTCGCCGACCTGCTGCCGACGCTCGCCGCCGGACAGGAAGTGCCCGGCTTCACCGCCACGATCCCCGAGCTGACCCCGGCCGACCGCAACTGCGTCTTCCTGATCGACGGCCTCGGCTGGGAGCAGATCAAGGCCCACCCGGACGAGGCCCCCTTCCTGCACTCCCTCCTCCCCACCTCGCGCGGCTCCACCGGCCGCCCCCTCACCGCGGGCTTCCCCTCCACCACCGCCACCTCGCTCGCCTCGGTCGGCACGGGGCTGCCGCCTGGCGAGCACGGCCTTCCCGGCTACACCGCGCGCAACCCGGAGACCGGCGAGCTGATGAACCAGCTCCGCTGGAAGCCGTGGACCGCGCCGAAGGTCTGGCAGCCGTACCCGACGGTCTTCCAGCTCGCCGACGCCGCCGGCGTGCACACCGCGCAGGTCTCCGCGCCGACGTTCGAGCAGACCCCCCTCACCAAGGTCGCGCTCAGCGGCGGCTCCTTCCTCGGCCGGCTCTCCGGCGAGGACCGGATGGACGTCGCCGCCCAGCGCCTGGCCGCCGGCGACCGCTCGCTCGTCTACACGTACTACAGCGAGGTCGACGGCAAGGGCCACCGCTTCGGCATGGACTCGGACGCCTGGCGCGGCCAGCTGATGTACGTCGACGGGCTCGCCCGACGCCTCGCCGAGCAGCTCCCGCCGCGCTCGGCGCTCTACATCACCGCCGACCACGGCATGATCGACATCCCGTTCGACGAGCAGTCCCGGATCGACTTCGACGAGGACTGGGAGCTGCGCGCCGGCGTCGCCCTCCTCGGCGGCGAGGGACGCGCCCGCCACGTCTACGCGGTGCCGGGCGCCCAGGCCGACGTCCTGACCGTCTGGCGCGAGGTGCTCGGCGAGCAGTTCTGGGTCGCGAGCCGGGACGAGGCCATCGCGGCCGGCTGGTTCGGGCCGACGATCGACGAGCGGGTGTACGGCCGGATCGGCGACGTGGTCGCCGCCGCCCACGACGACGTGATCATCACGGCCTCCGTCAACGAGCCGCACGAGTCGGCCATGGCGGGCGTGCACGGCTCCCTGACCCCCGTGGAACAGCTCGTCCCCCTCCTCGAAGTACGCTCGTAACCCCTCGCCGTGCCCACCCCCCTCCGAAAGGTGCTCGACCCCTCATGCCCGAGCTGGTGTTCTTCTCCGGAACCATGGACTGCGGAAAGAGCACGCTGGCCCTGCAGATCGGTCACAACCGCTCGGCACGCGGGCTCCAGGGAGTGATCTTCACCCGGGACGACCGCGCGGGGGAGGGGAAGCTCTCCTCCCGGCTCGGCCTGGTGACGGACGCCGTCGAGGCCGGGGAGGGCATGGACCTCTACGCGCACATCGTCGGCCGCGTCAGCCGGGGCGGCCGGGTCGACTACGTGATCGTGGACGAGGCGCAGTTCCTCGCCCCGGAGCAGATCGACCAACTGGCCCGCGTCGTCGACGACCTGGGGCTCGACGTCTTCGCCTTCGGTATCACCACGGACTTCCGCACCAAGCTGTTCCCGGGCTCCCAGCGGCTGATCGAGCTGGCCGACCGGATAGAGGCCCTCCAGGTCGAGGCGCTCTGCTGGTGCGGCGCCCGCGCCACGCACAACGCCCGCACCGTGGGCGGGGAGATGGTCGTCGAGGGCGCCCAGGTCGTCGTCGGCGACGTCAACCGGCAGGCGGGCGTAGTCGGTTACGAGGTGCTGTGCCGCCGTCACCACCGCCGCCGCACGACCGCGACCGCGGCCCGCGCGGGCATTCTCTCCCCGGACGTCCTGCCGGTCGCCTCCGACGCCTGAGCGCCTGCTACGCCCGGCCTTCCGCTGATCCGCCCCCGGCGGCGGACCGGATAAGCGTGAACACGGCGCCCTCCGGGTCCGCGACCGTGGCCACCCTGCCACTCGCCCCCTCGCGCGGCGGCGTCAGGACGCGCCCGCCCAGCTCCACCACCCGGGCCGCGGCCCTGTCGGTGTCGGCGACCTCGAAGTACGTCATCCAATGCGGGCCCCGGTCGCGCGGCAGCGCGTGGCCGACCCCGTGCAGCGCCGCCACCGGAACGTCGTCCAGGTGCAGCGTCTGGTAGTCGAAGTCGGCCGAGACGACCGCCTCCGTCTCATAGCCGAAGACGGTCTGGTAGAACTTCGCGACCATCGAGGTCTCCTGGGTCACCAACTCGTTCCAGACCGGGGTGCCGGGCACGCCGGCCGTCATGGTGCCGATGTGCTCCGAGCCCTGCCAGATGCCGAAGACCGCCCCGACCGGGTCCGAGGCGATGGCGAGCCGTCCCGCCTCGCCCGCGTCCAGCGGTCCGACCGCGACCGTCCCGCCGCAGGAGCGGATGGCCTCCGCGGTGGCGTCGGCGTCGTCCGTGGCGAGGTAGGTGGTCCAGGCGATCGGTAGGTGGCGGTCGGGCGGCAGCTGGCCGATGCCCGCGACCTCCTTCCCGTGCAGCAGCCCGCGGACGTAGGGGCCCAGCTGTTCGGGGCCCGGCCGGAACTCCCAGTCGAACAGGGCCCCGTAGAACTCCTGGGTGGTGGTCAGGCCGTGCACGATCAGACTCACCCAGCAAGGTGTTCCTGGCGTGCGCCGGGCGTGGGCCTCGGTCATCGTCTTCTCTCCTCGGACCGTATGGGTGGCCGTGCGGGGGACGGGACAGGTACGCCGTCCCGGGTCGGGAAGCGGTCCGCGTGCCCCGTGCAGATGCTCGCACCCCCCGGCGCGGGAGACGCACCGGCCGCGCCGCGTCGTCCGGGTTCTCGACGAAGGACGGCCGGTCTCCCGCCGGCCGTCCCTTTCGATCCTGTTACGGGCGCCGGTGGTGCTGCGCGAGGATGGCACCCATGAAGCCCATCATCACCGCATCCGAATGCGCGAGCGAGTCGGCCGGGTCGCGACCGCCGGTGCTCCTGGACGTCCGCTGGCAGCTCGGCGGTCCCCACGGCCGTCCCGACTACGAGGCCGGTCACCTGCCCGGCGCGGTCTTCGTCGACCTCGATACGGAGCTGGCGGGGCCGCCGGGTGACGGCGGCCGCCACCCCCTTCCGGACCCGGAGGCCTTCGGGGCCGCGATGCGCCGGGCCGGAGTCGGCCAGGACACCCCGGTCGTGGTGTACGACGGTGGCCTGGGCTGGGCCGCGGCGCGAGCCTGGTGGCTGCTGCGCTGGACGGGGCACGAGGACGTACGGGTCCTGGACGGCGGCCTCGCCGCCTGGACGGGCGACCTCTCCACCGGGATCCCGCGCCCCGCCGAGGGCGATTTCCGGCCGAAGGCGGGGGCCCTGCCCACACTGGACGCGGAAAGTGCGGCGGCCTTCGCCCGCTCGGGTCTGCTGCTGGACGCGCGCGCGGCGGAGCGCTACCGGGGCGATGTGGAGCCGATCGACCGCGTCGGCGGACACATTCCCGGGGCCGTCTCCGCGCCGACCACACAGAACGTCGACGAGGACGGGCGTTACCTGCCGGCCGAGCGGCTCGCCGCGCGCTTCGCCGGCCTGGGGGCGGGGGGCAGCCCCGAAGGCGTGGGCGTCTACTGCGGGTCCGGGGTCTCCGGCGCGCACGAGGTGCTGGCCCTGGAGATCGCGGGCTTCACGGGCGTCCTGTATCCCGGCTCCTGGTCCGAGTGGTCCTCGGACCCCTCCCGGCCGGTCGCCACAGGGCCCGAGCCCCAGTAGTCCGGCGGCCCCGGCCGCATGGTGCGGTCGGGGCCGGGGAGACGGAAAAGGAGCGGGGTCCGTACGCGACCGCGTACGGACCCCGCTCCCACCGGTGGTCATGACCGGTCAGTCCTGCTTCTTGCGCCGGGTGCCGAAGACGATCTCGTCCCAGCTCGGCACGGCGGCACGGCGGCCCGGCCGGACTCCGTCCGCCTCCGCCTGACGGTCGGTCGTCCCGGTCAGCCGGTCGCGGTGACCGGCCACCGCCCGGGGCATCAGCACATCCGCGTACGCGGACCCGGCGCCCGCCGAGGCGGCGGCCGGCGGCTCGTCCGCCTCGGTCTCCTCGGCCGGTTCGAGTGCGGGCGGCTCGGGCTGGGTGGGCCGCTCGGGGACGACCATGTCGCCCCGGAAGCTCGGCACCGCCTCCAGCAGGCTGGTCAGCGAGTCGCGCTCACCGGCCGAGGCACTGCTCACGTACTCCTCGGGTTCGGCGGCGGCCGGGGCGGGCCGCTCGATCTGCCGGTCGAGGGCCCGGTCCAGCGGTCGGTCGCGGTCGATCTGCCGGTCCAGGCTCCGGTCCAGCGGCCGGTCGCGCGGCAGCCGGGCGATCCTGGGCACGAACGGGAAGCTGGGCTCGGGCGCGGCGACGTCGTCGGTCTCGCCGATCAGCGAGCGCGCCTCGTCGTCCACGGCCTGGACCAGCCGCCGGGGAGGGTCGTACGTCCAGCTCGCCGAGTGCGGCTCACCCGCGACCCGGTAGACGAGCAGGACTTCCCACGTGCCGTCGTCGCGACGCCACGAGTCCCACTGGACGGTTTCCTTGTCGGCGCCGCGCAGCAGGAGACGCTCCTGCACCGCCTCGCCGAGTTGAGGGCCGGTGTTCTCGCCCGGACGGCGCACAGGAGTCTTCCGGGCCCGCTCGGCCATGAAGGCGCGCTCCGCGAGCACGGGGCCCTCGAAGCGGCGTACACGGTCGACGGGGATGCCCGCGAACTGGGCGACCTCCTCCGCGGAGGCACCGGCCCTTATGCGGGCCTGGATGTCGCGGGGCCGGAGGTGGCTCTCCACCTCGATCTCGATCTGGCCGAGCCGGGCGCGGTCGTTGCGCACGGCGGCGCGCAGCCGCTCATCGATCGGAAGCGTGTACTCCGTGCTGTCCGCAGCCTTGAGCACCAGTCGTGTGCCGTCGTTGGAGACGGCCACGACACGCAGTTCGGGCATGGGAACCTCCCGGGTGGTGCCTGCCGACGTCACGTGCGTCGCTGCTTCCGCTAGTCGAGTGTGACCTGCCCGGGTGCAGCCTGCCACAACCTTGCCAAGTTGCCCGGCGTGTCGGGCGCTCGTCCTGGTGCACCACCATGACACGGTTACCCATTGCGACCCAAAGCGACCGATTTGGCCGCTCTGTGCAGCAGGCATCCGTGTGATGCCTTCACGCCGTCGGTTCGAGTGGTGCCGTCGGACCCTCCGGTGGCTGCGGATTCCCACGTCGGAGTCCGCCCCAGGGCTCGTCACAGTACTCCATTTGAGCCATCGAGGTGGACCGGCGCGCCGCCGAACCTCTCGTGGGGCGCGGGAGTTGAGATACCCAGTTCTCCGTGAAATGCCCCTGATGCGTGTTGTGCTTCACACAATCTCCGGAAATGGAACTATCCACTTCGTTCATTTGTCCCTTCTTGTTGCATGGTGGGAGAGATGTCAAGCAGGGGCTGGTAATGGTTCAGAAGCCGGAAAGTGACACAGAACCCAAGGAAAGGCGCATAGATCTGAGTCTCCCGCAGGTCGCCGGGAGTGCCGTGGCGGCCGTCGCGGCGGCCGTGCTGGCCTCGCAGCTGGGCGTGTACGGCACGATCGCGGGAGCGGGTGTGATGAGCGTCGTCGCCACCTGCGGCGGCTCGGTCTTCCAGCACTTCTTCCGCCGCACCGGCGAACAGATCCGCGAGGTGACGGTCCAGGTGACCCATCCGGAGGGCCGCCAGGTGACGGTGCACACCAGGGAGACGACGCCCGCCGGGCACCGGGGCGCCGCCCGGCGGTCCGAGCCGGAGCCGGCCGAGGACGCCACCACGGTGATGCCCACGGTCGACCCGGGCGCGGTCCCGGAGGTGATCCCGGACGCGGAGAGCACGCGGCCGCTGAAGCCCGCCGACACGGACCGGACCCAGTTGCTGGACCTCGGCGACGCGCGGACCCGGATGCTCCGGGTTCCGCCGGGCCGGGATCCGGGCGCGGGAGCGGAGACCGGAGCCGACCGTACGCAGCTGCCGCCGCGGGCCGACGACCGTACGCAGTTGCTGCCGCGGGCCGACGACCGTACGCAGATGCTTCCGCGGGCCTCGGCGGGCGCGGCCGTCGGCGACGACGCGTTCGGAGAGGGCGTCACCCACGGAACCCGGCTGCGCGGCTGGAAGCGCCCCGCGCTCGCGGCCGCCGCGGTCTTCGCCGTCTCCATGGCCGGGATCACCGTGTTCGAGATGATCTCGGGCAACGACCTCAGCGGCGGCCAGGGCACCACCCTCAGCTCCGTCGTGCGCGGCGGCGACGACGGCCGGGACCCCGGGCCCGCCGACCCCACGCCCTCCGGGGACACCGGCCGGGACGGGGAGGAAGACGAGCAGCGGCCGGCCCCCGGCGGTGACACCGGCTCCGCCCCCGCCACGGACCCCGGCGACGGCAACAACGCGAGCCCCGACCCCGGTACGGGCACGGGCGGCGAGAACCCGGGCACCGGGTCCACTCCCACGCCGACGCCCTCGGGTTCCGGCGGCGGGACCGCGCCCGACCCGGCGCCGCCCACCCCGACGCCCTCCGGCGACGCCGGGACCGGCGAGCCCTCGACCGGTACGGGCGTCGCTCCCGGGCAGGGCGAGCAGGCCCCGCCCGGCGCCGACGCCGAGTGACCCGCCGGCGTACCGCGCACGGCACATCGGCCCCGGCCCCCTCCACAAGGGAGAGGACCGGGGCCGATGGCGTACCGGAAGGCTCGGGAACTCAGTCGCCGAGCACGCGCCGCAGGTAGTCGTTGCCGAACAGCCGGTCCGGGTCCAGCCGGTCGCGCAGCGCGGTGAACTCGCCGAAGCGCGGGTAGACCTCCGCCAGATAGGCGGCGTCGCGGGTGTGGATCTTGCCCCAGTGCGGCCGGCCGGCGTGCGCGGTCATGATCCGCTCGACCGCGGTGAAGTACGACCGGTGGGGCGTGCCCTTGTAGAGGTGTACGGCGATGTACGCGCTGTCCCGGCCCGAGGCGGTCGACAGCGCCATGTCGTCGGCCGGAGCGGTGCGCACCTCGACCGGGAAGCTGATCTTCAGCGGCGACCGCTCGACCATGGCCTTCAGCTCCCGCAGCACCGCCACCGCCCGCTCACGCGGAACGGCGTACTCCATCTCCACGAACCGCACACGACGCGGGCTGGTGAACACCTTGTACGGGATGTCGGTGTACGTACGCGCCGACAGCGCCCGACTGGAGAGCCTCGCGATCGAGGGGATCGTCGCGGGGACCGCGCGGCCGAGCGAACAGGCGACCTGGAAGACCCCGTTGGACAGCAGCTCGTCGTCGATCCAGCTGCTCACCCTCCCGGGCGGGGCGGCCGGACCGGCGCTGCGGTTGTTGCGCTTGGTGGTGCAGTTCCCGGTGTGCGGGAACCAGTAGAACTCGAAGTGCTCGTTCTCGGCGACCAGGGAATCGAAGTCGGCGGTCACCCGGTCGAAGCTCATCGGCTCCTCACGGGCCGTCAGCAGAAAGATCGGCTCTACGGCGATGGTGACGGCGGTGATCACCCCGAGGGCGCCGAGCCCGATCCGGGCCACCGCGAAGATCTCCGGGTTCTCCCGCTCGGAGCAGACCAGGACCGTGCCGTCGGCTGTGACCAGCTCCAGTGCGCGGATCTGCGCCGCTATCGACGCCGAGTCCCGGCCCGTGCCGTGCGTACCGGTGGAGGTCGCCCCGGCGATCGTCTGCTCCGTGATGTCGCCCATGTTCGTGAGCGACAGGCCCTCGCGGGCGAGTGCGGTGTTGAGCCGCTTGAGCGGAGTGCCCGCCTCCACCGTCACGGTCATCGCCGCACGGTCGATGTCCCGGATCCCGGTCAGCAGGTCCGGGCGTATCAGCACCCCGTCCGTGGCGGCCGCCGCCGTGAAGGAGTGGCCCGCGCCGACCGGCTTCACCCGCAGGCCGTCCGCGCCCGCCCGGCGCAGCACGTCCGCGAGCTCGTCCACGGACGCGGGGGACTCGGTGCGGGCGGGCCGGGCGGTGACGGTGCCCGCCCAGTTACGCCACGCGCTCGTCGTCGTCCGTGCGTAGGTGTCGGTCATCTTCCCCGCGCCTTCCCGTCGCAGCCGGCCCGGCCAGCCGGCGATGTCCCAGGACCGCCACCGCCGCCGCGAGCGCTCCCGCCACGACGGGCACCGCGTACCCCGCCTTCGCCCCGGCGGCGTCGACCACCCAGCCGGCGGCCGAGGAGCCGAGCGCAATTCCGACCGCGAGCCCGGTACTGGTCCAGGTCATGCCCTCGGTCAGCTTGGTGCGCGGTACGTGCGCTTCGACGAGGGCCATGGTGGTGACCATCGTCGGTGCGATGGCGAGGCCCGCGACAAAGAGCGCCACGGCCAGCAACGGAAGGTTCCCGGCCAGTAGGAGGGGGATCATACTCACGGCCATCGCGCAGACACCCAGCAGCCACCTGCTCCCGGGGTTCCCCTTCAGGTGCAGCAGTCCGAACACGGCCCCCGCGAGACACGAGCCGAGCGCGTAGACGGCCAGCACCAGGGAGGCCGCGGCCTTGTGGCCGCGCTCCTCGGCGAAGGCCACGGTCACCACGTCCACGCCCCCGAAGATCGCGCCCGTCGCCACGAAGGTGGCCACCAGGACCTGGAGTCCCCGCGAGCGCAGCGCCGAGCCCCCGGTGTGCTGCGACTTCGGGTGCGGCACCGGCTCGGTCGCCCGCTGCGCGGTCAGCCAGAAGACGCCGACCAGCAGGAAACCGGCGGCGATCAGCGGCCCCGCCTCCGGGAACCAGGCGGTGGACAGACCGATGGAGATGATCGGGCCGAAGATGAAGCACACCTCGTCGACGATCGACTCCCACGCGTACGCGGTGTGCAGATCCCGGCTGGAGCCCCGGTAGATCGCCGCCCAGCGGGAGCGGACCATCGACCCCACGCTCGGCACACAGCCGGCGCCCACCGAGAAGACGAACAGCGTCCACTCCGGCGCCCCCTGCTGGGCGCAGATCAGCAGGCCCGCCACCGCCGCCACCGCGACCAGCGTGACCGGGCGGAGCACCCGGCGCTGCCCGTAGCGGTCGACCAGCCGGGAGACCTGCGGGCCGCAGACCGCCGCCGACATCGCCAGGGTCGCGGAGAGCGCCCCGGCCAGCCCGTAGCGGCCGGTGAGCTGGGAGATCATCGTCACGACGCCGATGCCCATCATGGACAGGGGCATCCGGCCGAAGAAGCCCGCGGCGGAGAACTCCCTCGAACCGGGGGCGGAGAAGATGGCGCGGTAGGGGCTGGGCAAGGGGTACTCCGGTCGTGCCTGTCAGGCGTGTAGGTGGCCGATACAGCTTACGGCCGGGCCGGACGTCCCGGACACCGGATTCCGGGGCGGCGGCGCAGGGGAGCGACGCGGCTGCCCGGCCCCCGGGATCCCCGGCCTCCGAGATCCCCGACTCCCGGAATCCCCAGCCTCCCCGGTCTTTCCGACGGGGCGTCGGATGTCGGTGGCCGCCTTGTCGGAGGCGGGTGGCAGGATCGATGTCATGTCCGATCTGCGCGATCCCGCTCCCTACGACGCCCTGCTGCTGCTCTCCTTCGGCGGTCCCGAGGGCCCGGACGACGTGGTCCCGTTCCTGGCGAACGTGACCCGCGGCCGCGGCATCCCCGAGGAACGCCTCAAGGAGGTCGGCAAGCACTACTTCCTGTTCGGCGGGGTCAGCCCGATCAACGCGCAGAACCGCGCCCTGCTCGAAGCGCTGCGCGAGGACTTCGCGGAGCACGGCCTGGATCTCCCGGTCTACTGGGGCAACCGCAACTGGGCCCCCTATCTGACCGACGTCCTGCGGGAGATGACCGCCGACGGGCACCGCCGGATCGCTGTCCTCGCCACCAGCGCCTATGCCTCCTACTCCGGCTGCCGCCAGTACCGCGAGAACCTCGCCGAGTCGCTGGCCGCCCTGGAGGCCGAGGGGCTGCCCGTGCCCCGGGTCGACAAGCTGCGGCACTACTTCAACCACCCCGGCTTCGTCGAGCCCATGGTGGACGGCGTCCTCGCCTCGCTCGCCGACCTCCCCGAGGACGCCCGCGCGGGCGCGCACATCGCGTTCACCACCCACTCCATCCCGACCTCCGCCGCCGACGCCTCGGGCCCGGCCGACGCGCACGGCGAGGGCGGGGCCTACGTCGCCGAGCACCTCGACGTGGCCCGGCTGATCATCGAGACGGTGCGCGAGGAGACCGGGACCGCGTACCCGTGGCAGCTCGTCTACCAGTCCCGCAGCGGTGCCCCGCACATTCCGTGGCTGGAACCCGATATCTGCGACCACCTGGAGACTCTGAGCGCCGAGGGGGTCCCCGCGGTCGTGATGGCGCCCATCGGCTTCGTCTCGGACCACATGGAGGTGCTCTACGACCTCGACACCGAGGCCACCGCGAAGGCGGCCGAGATCGGCCTGCCGGTCCGCCGGTCCGCCACGGTGGGCGACGACCCGCGCTTCGCCGCGGCCGTGCGGGACCTGGTTCTGGAGCGCGCCGCGACCGAGCGCGGCCGGGCGGTGGAGCGCTGCGCGCTGGGCGCCCTGGGACCCTCCCACGACCTCTGTCCGGTCGGCTGCTGCCCCGCCAGGGCCCCGAAACCCGCCGCCGCGGGGGCCGACAGCCCGTATGCCCGATCCGTGGACGCCCCTACGGATGCCCCGTAGAGCGCTTGTTCCGCCGAGTCCCCCTGGGAGCACCGTGACCGACCCCGCACTGTCCGAACTGCTCGACCTCGCCCTTGAGGCCGCCCGCCGCGCCGGAGCCCTGCTGCGCGACGGCCGCCCGGCCGACCTGGGGGTGGCCGCGACCAAGTCCAGCCCCATCGACGTGGTCACCGAGATGGACATCGCCGCCGAGAAGCTGATCACCGGTTACCTCTCCGACTTCCGCCCCGACGACGGCTTCCTCGGCGAGGAGGGGGCCAGCTCCCCGGGCAGCACCGGCATCCGCTGGGTCATCGACCCGCTCGACGGCACGGTGAACTACCTGTACGGCCTGCCCACCTGGGCGGTCTCCATCGCCGCCGAGCGCGACGGAGAGCGGGTCGTGGGCGTCGTCGAGGCCCCGATGCGCCGGGAGACCTACCGGGCGGTCCTCGGCGGCGGCGCGTTCGCGAACGGCGAGGCCCTGCGCTGCCGGCCCGCCCCGCCGCTGGACCAGGCGCTCGTCTCGACCGGTTTCAACTACGTCGGACACGTCCGTGCCCACCAGGCGGACATCGCCCAGCAGCTGATCCCCCGGCTCAGGGACATCCGGCGCAGCGGTTCGGCGGCCGTCGACCTCTGCGATGTGGCGGCGGGCCGGCTGGACGGCTACTACGAGCGTGGGCTGCACCCCTGGGACCTGGCGGCGGGCGACCTCATCGCCCGGGAGGCGGGCGCGCTGACCGGCGGTCGCCCGGGGCTGCCCGCCGACGGGGACCTGACGGTGGCCGCCACCCCCGGCGTCTTCGAGCCGCTGCAGGCCGCACTCGACGAGCTGGGCGCCTGGCACGACTGACGGGGCCCCGTCGGGGAAGGCCCTGGCGAGGGGCCTGAGGCCCCCGTACACGCCACGGGGCCCCGGACCGCCATGACGGTGTCCGGGGCCCCGTGGCGTACGGCTCAGACGCTGGTGGCGCCGATCTCCACGCCGTGCTCGGCGGCGAGACGGCGCAGATCGTCCAGCTCGCCCTGCTCGACGTCCGCGAGGAAGTCGTCGCCGTCCTCGCGCGCCCGGGTGAGGTCGGTCTCGGTCGTCTTGATGCGCTGCAGCAGACCTGCGGTGAAAGCGTCCATGATGCGCCCCCTCATCGTGGGTCGGTGGCACGGGGGTGTGCCCGGGATCCCCCCGGCCGGGGGGCCGGAGGAGCGGGTGATCGCGCCGCCGCTCCGGGGAAACGGAGCGAGCAGTGGCATGCCACGTGACAGGCGTGATCGCGGGTGTGAACCCCTCTTCCCCGTGCCATGGTTCCGAGAAACCTCAACTGGCCCGGAGATCCGCCGGTTTCCCGGCGGGCAGCCGCCGGGAGGCCCACCCCCACCGCCGCCTTACCGCCGGTTTATGCGTGTTGCGGGCAGGATGGAGGCGCACAGTCGGCCATTGCTGCCCGTGTCCGGGCGGGCCCCGCGTGGGCCGCCGGCTCTGTGAACCCATCGAAGGACCGAAGGAAGGACTGCGCTGTGCGCGTACTCGTCGTCGAGGACGAGCAGCTGCTCGCCGATGCGGTGGCCACCGGACTGCGCCGGGAGGCCATGGCCGTCGACGTCGTCTACGACGGTGCCGCGGCCCTGGAGCGCATCGGGGTCAACGACTACGACGTCGTCGTGCTGGACCGGGACCTCCCGGTCGTGCACGGGGACGACGTCTGCCGCAGGATCGTCGAGCTCGGCATGCCCACCAGGGTGCTCATGCTCACCGCGTCGGGCGACGTCAGCGACCGGGTCGAGGGCTTGGAGCTGGGCGCCGACGACTATCTGCCCAAGCCCTTCGCCTTCAGCGAGCTGACCGCCCGGGTGCGTGCGCTGGGCCGCCGTACGACGGTGGCGCTGCCGCCCGTCCTGGAGCGCGCCGGCATCAAGCTCGACCCGAACCGCCGCGAGGTCTTCCGTGACGAGGTGGAGATCCAGCTCGCCCCGAAGGAGTTCGCGGTGCTGGAGGTCCTCATGCGCAGCGAGGGCGCGGTCGTCTCGGCGGAACAGCTGCTGGAGAAGGCCTGGGACGAGAACACCGACCCCTTCACCAACGTGGTGCGGGTCACGGTCATGACGCTCCGCCGCAAGCTCGGCGAACCGCCCGTCATCGTCACCGTGCCGGGCTCCGGATACCGGATCTGAGGACCATGGCCGCCACCCCCGGGCCCCCCGCGGCGCCTCCGAAGCCCACCTGGGAGCCCAAGCAGCAGGAGCCCCCGTACCCCTGGCTGCGCCCGACCATCCGGATACGGCTCACGCTGCTGTACGGCGGGATGTTCCTGATCGCGGGCATCGTGCTGCTGTCGATCATCTACATGCTGGCCGCGCAGGCGCTGCACGTGGGCACGGATCTGCCGTTCAAGCTGCTGCCCGAAAGCAAGATCCAGCTCACCAACAACGCCTGCCCCGCCCTCACGCCGGGCCTCTCGGCGGACGAGGCGAACGCCGCGCTCAAGGCGTGCAACGAGTCCCAGCGCAAGCACGCGCTGGACACCCTGCTCAACCGTTCGCTGCTCGCCCTGGTCGGTCTCAGCGTGATCGCCTTCGCCTTCGGCTACGCGATGGCCGGACGCGTGCTGTCCCCGCTCGGCCGGATCACCCGGACCGCGCGCCGGGTGGCCGGGACGGACCTCACCCGGCGGATCGAGCTGGACGGCCCGGACGACGAGCTGAAGGAGCTGGCGGACACCTTCGACGACATGCTGGACCGGCTGGAGCGGGCCTTCACCGCGCAGCAGCGGTTCGTCGGCAACGCCTCGCACGAACTGCGCACCCCGCTGGCGATCAACCGCACGCTGCTGGAGGTCCATCTCTCCGACCCGGAGGCTCCTCCGGAGCTGCAGCAGCTGGGCAAGACCCTCCTGGCCACCAACGAGCGCAGCGAGCAGCTGGTCGAGGGGCTCCTGCTGCTGGCCCGCAGCGACAACCAGATCGTCGAGCGCAAGCCGGTCGACCTCGCGGAGGTGGCCGAGCGCGCCATCGACCAGGCCCGGTCGGAGGCGGTGGCGAAGAAGGTCGAGGTCCGAGGCGAGCGGGTCACGGCGGTGGTCCAGGGCAACGGCGTCCTGCTGGAGCGGATCGCGCTGAACCTCGTGCAGAACGCCGTGCGCTACAACGTGCCCGAGGACGGCTGGGTGGAGGTCGCCACCGAGGCCCGGGACGGGCAGGCCCTGCTTGTCGTCTCGAACACAGGACCGGTGGTCCCGGCCTACGAGATCGACAACCTCTTCGAGCCCTTCAGGCGGCTGCGTACGGAGCGCACGGGCAGCGACAAGGGGGTCGGGCTCGGCCTGTCGATCGCCCGGTCCGTCGCGCGAGCCCACGGAGGCCGTATCATCGCGGAGCCCCGCGAGGGCGGTGGTCTCGTGATGCGCGTCACCCTGCCGGTCTGAGAGGCTGCACGATGTGACTCTGCACCGAATCTTCATGTTCGCTTTGGGCGGAATTTTCGGGACCCGTTCCCGGGCGGGTCGTGTGTGATCCATCACAGAGTCGAATTTCGGGTCATCTACGCTCCGTGATCGCGACTCCGCCGGAAAGCCGGTAATCGTCCAGGTTTTCGGGGATCGTTATCACGGGAAGTACACGGGGTGGCACCCGTGAACTGCGCAGTCGGGACCGTGTACGGTCCCCATCGCCACCCAAGCCGAGCCTCGTCGAGGCGCCCGGTTGGGTGTCGATTGAGTAACAGACCTTGATGTGAGGCAAAATCTCCGCCTCAGGTCGGGCACAAGTCCGGCCTCTCACGCGTTACGTGCGCTGAGACACCCGTAGACACCCAAGAGGGGGAGAGCGACATGGCAACGGATTACGACACCCCACGCAAGACCGACGACGACGTGGACCAGGACAGCCTCGAAGAGCTCAAGGCGCGTCGGAGCGACAAGACGGCATCCGCCGTCGACGTCGACGAATTCGACGCGGCCGAGGGACTCGAGCTGCCCGGCGCGGACCTCTCCAACGAGGAGCTGGCCGTCCGGGTGCTGCCCAAGCAGGCCGATGAGTTCACCTGCATGAGCTGCTTCCTGGTGCACCACCGCAGCCAGCTGGCCCGCGAGAAGAACGGTCAGCCCATCTGCCGCGACTGCGACTGAGGTCGGGTCGGCCGTGGCAGGCGAGACACCGTTCCGGAAGCGGCGCCCCTGGCGTCGGCACGGCCCGGAGGCGAACCAGGACGGTACAGGCGGCACAGGCCCGGCAGAAGGCGGTAACGCGTCTGCCGAGCGGTCCGCCGCCCCGCCGGAGCACTCCGGCGGTTTCGACGACGAGCGAGGCCGTTCGGCCTCGCTCGAAGTGGCCGGGTCGGCAGCGTCGCCGGACCGGCCCGGAGAGCAGGGTCGGGCGGAGCCCACGACCGGGGGCCGCCTGCACGCGATGAAACGGGGTGTACGCAAGGGCCGGGAGGGCGCGAAGGCACTGGCCGGACAGCTGGCCGACCGCATCATCGATACGGCCCCGCGCGTGCCGGTGCGCGACCTCGCGACCCTGCGGAAGCAGTTCCCCGGGCTGGGACCCGAGGAACTGGCCGACAAGCTGGTCACGGGAGCCTGCCGGGCCACCGCGACCGTCGGCGCGGGCATCGGGGCCGCCGCCATGATGCCCGTACCGCCCGCCATGATCGCCGAGCTGGCGGCGGAGGTGACCGGCGTCGCCGCGATCGAGATGAAGCTCGTCGCCGAGCTCCACGAGGTCTACGGCCGCCGACCCCCCGGCAATCTCGGCCAGCGCAGCACCGCGTATCTGACGTCGTGGACGGAGGAGCGCGGCATCGACATCACCCGCCCCACCACGCTCAACGCCGCGCTGGGCGGTCAGATGAAGCGCGAACTGCGCCAGCAGATCATGAAGCGCATGGCGCGCAATCTGCCCAACCTGATCCCGTTCATGATCGGCGCCGCCGTCGGCGCCACGATGAACCGCCGCGACACCCGCAAGCTCGCCGACCGGATCAGGAACGACCTGCGCAAGGACCCGATCCCCTGGGACCGGCTGCCCGCGCTGCCCCCGCTGGAGCAGCCCCCGAACCCGGCCGAGCTGCCCAAGGAGATCGAGGGCCCCTGAGCGATGAAGGGCCCTTGAACCCGCACGCGGCCCCTGGACCCGCACCGGGTCCGGAGCCCCCGCCCGCGTCGTCCGCTCAGGCGGTCGGGACGGTGCTCAGCGCCGCCGCCAGGCCCTGCGGGTTCCGGGTCGAGAGGTAGACGTACGGAGTCGGGTCGTCCGGGTCCGTGACCTCCACCCGCACCGCCGTCTCCACATATCCGCGCAGCAGCATGAACGCACGGGCGTCGGCCTTGTGCGTGCGCCAGGCCCGCGCTTCCTCGGCGTCCAGAACCTCAGGCCGGCCGAGCGCCGACAGCGGAATCCGGGCGTCGCCGGCGACGAGCGCCCCCGCCACCACCCGGATCCGGGCGGAGCCGTAGCTGCTCACCAGGAGCGCGGCGGCGACCGTGCCGCCGGCCAGCCCGGCGAGCAGCGGCAGAGTGCCCAGCGGCAGAAGCATCAGAGCACAGGCGACACCGACCCCGAAGGCGATGAACCACCAGGAGCGGGGCGCGGTGAGACGTTCGTCGAAGGGCGGTGCGGAAGGCTGCATGGAACCAAGCTTGGCACGGCGCGACCGGCGGACTGCCGCGCGGGTAAGGTCTGCGCCTGTGAGTGGAACATCAGCAGCTCTGACACCCCCGCCAGACGCCGTCGCGCCGGACCGGCACCCCGACGCGCCCGCCCCCGGCGAACTCCTCGGAGCGCACTACGAACACTGTTTCGGCTGCGGCGGAGGACAGCCGCACGGACTGCACCTGATGGCGCGGGCCGGTGAGGGCGTCAGCGTGACCGCCGAGTTCACCGTGCAGCCCGCCCACCAGGGCGCCCCCGGCCTCGCCCACGGCGGCGTGCTCGCCACGGCGCTGGACGAGACCCTCGGCTCGCTGAACTGGCTGCTGCGCACGATCGCGGTGACCGGACGGCTGGAGACCGACTTCGTCCGCCCCGTCCCCGTGGACACCGTGCTGCACCTCGACGCCCGGATCACCGCCGTGCACGGCCGGAAGATCTACTCCACCGCCACCGGCCGGATCGGCGGCCCCGACGGGCCCGTCGCGGTCCGGGCCGACGCCCTCTTCATCGAGGTCAAGGTCGACCACTTCATCGACAACGGCAGGCCCGCCGAGATCCAGGCCGCCATGTCCGACCCCGACCAGGTCAGGCGCGCCCGCGCCTTCGAGGTGAACCCGTGACCCGCAGCCCCGTCGACGTACTGATCCGCCTGCTCGACCCGGACGTGCCGATGCCGGCCTACGGACATCCGGGCGACGCCGGGGCCGACCTGGTGACCACCGAGGCCGCGGAACTCGCCCCCGGCGAGCGCGCGGTGCTCCCCACCGGGGTGTCGATCGCCCTGCCCGACGGGTACGCAGCCTTCGTTCACCCGCGCTCCGGCCTCGCGGCCCGCTGCGGAGTGGCCCTCGTGAATGCCCCAGGGACCGTGGATGCCGGGTACCGTGGGGAGATCAAGGTGATCGTGGTCAACCTCGATCCACGCGAGAGCGTGCGATTCGAACGGTTCGACCGGATTGCCCAATTGGTTGTCCAGCAGGTCGAGAAGGTGCGCTTCCACGAGGTGGCGGAGCTTCCCGGCTCGGCGCGGGCCGAAGGGGGCTTCGGGTCCACCGGCGGCCACGCGTCGGTGGACGGCGCCGAGGGCGGGATCACCCACGGTGGGAACAGCTACGCTTCGGTCGTATCCGACCGGGAAGGACAGTGACGTGTTCGGACGTCGCAAGAAGAGTGGTTCCGCCGAGGACGCGGCGGACGAGGTGCGCGAGGCCGAGCAGGTCGCCGACGAGCCCGAGGGCGGTGACGGCGCCGCCAAGGGCACCCGTCGGATGAACCTTCCGCCGGCCCCCAGGCCGGACGGACCCTGGGACAGCACCGAGGTCACCCAGCCCGGCGAGGGCCGGGTCGACCTGGGCGGCATCTTCGTCCCCGGGGTCGAGGGCATGGAGCTGCGCGTCGAGGTGGCCGGGGACGCGATCGTCGCCGCCACCGTGGTGCTGCGCGACAGCGCGGTCCAGCTGCAGGCCTTCGCCGCCCCCAAGAAAGAGGGCATCTGGGGCGAAGTCCGCGACGAGATCGCCTCGGGCATCACCCAGCAGGGCGGCATCATCGACGAGGTCGAGGGCCCGCTGGGCTGGGAGCTGCGCGCGCAGGTCCCCGTACAGCTTCCGGACGGCACGGGCGGCGTGCAGCTCGTGCGCTTCGTCGGCGTCGACGGGCCGCGCTGGTTCCTGCGCGGAGTGATCTCCGGCCAGGGCGCCGTCCAGCCGGAGGCCGCCGGGCTGCTGGAGACGGTCTTCCGGGACACCGTGGTCGTCCGCGGCGACGGCCCGATGGCCCCCCGCGACCCGATCGTCCTCAAGCTCCCCAACGACGCCCAGATGGTGCCCGAGGGCGTGCAGCAGGATGAGCAGGAGGGCTCGAAGTTCTCCGGCGGCATGGGGCAGCTCCAGCGCGGACCCGAGATCACCGAGGTCCGCTAGCGGCACGCCGCGGCACTGAGCGGTACAGGCCGGTGGGCCGCACCCTTTCCTCGGGTGCGGCCCACCGGCCATTGCCCGGCCGTGCGTCGCACGCACATACTGGCGGGCGACGACGCAGCCACGTGGGCACGTGAGTACGGGGGAGCATGATGACCGAGAGCACCAGCGGGCAGTCCGGCACGGCCCTGGCCGAGGACCCGGCCCGCACGGTCATGGTCGCGGTCGAGGACCTGCACCGCTCGTACGGAAGCGGAGCGGCGGCCGTGCACGCCCTGCGCGGGGTCTCGTTCGAGATACCCCGCGGCGAGCTGGTCGCGCTCAAGGGCCGCTCCGGCTCCGGCAAGACCACCCTGCTCAACCTGGTCGGCGGCCTGGACACCCCGGACGGCGGCCGGATCACCGTCGACGGCACCGAGCTGTCGGGGCTCGGCGAGAAGGGGCTCCTGGAGCTGCGCAGGGACCGGGTCGGCTTCATCTTCCAGTCCTTCGGCCTCATCCCCATCCTGACCGCCGCCGAGAACGTCGGCGTACCCCTGCGGCTGCGCAAGGCCGACCCGGCCGAGCGCGACGAGCGGGTCGCCCTGCTGCTCTCCCTCGTCGGCCTCGCCGACCACGCCGAACAGCGCCCCGGCGAGCTCTCCGGCGGCCAGCAGCAGCGCGTCGCCATCGCCCGCGCCCTCGCCAACCGCCCCGCCCTCCTGATCGCCGACGAGCCCACCGGACAGCTCGACGCCGAGACCGGGCTCGCCGTGATGGAACTGCTCCGCGCGGTCGTCCGCAGCGAGAACGTCACCGCCCTCGTCGCCACCCACGACCCCCAGCTGTTGGGCCTCGCCGACCGGGTCCTGGAGCTGAGCGACGGCCACATCGTCGAACACGGCTGACCTTCCCGCAGCGCCCCCGCCGCCGCCCCGACGCGCATCAGAGTTCCGTCAATACGCCCCCCACCTGCACTCCCGGGACCGAACCAGGCCCCCCGGCGGAGTAGCGTCGAGGACGGCAGCCGCACCGGGCGCCACCGGCCCCCCACACGACAGGGCCGGACGGAAGAAGACAATGGGGCCATGGGACGCGGCACACTCCGGATCTATCTCGGCGCGGCACCGGGCGTCGGCAAGACGTACGCGATGCTCTCCGAGGCCCATCGCAGGGTCGAGCGCGGGACCGACTGTGTGGTGGCGTTCGTGGAGCACCACGACCGGCCGCGGACCGAGGTCATGCTGCACGGGCTGGAGCTGCTGCCGCGCCAGGAGCTGGAGTACCGGGGCACCGTCTTCACCGAGATGAACGTGGACGCGGTCCTGGAGCGGGCCCCGGCGGTGGCGCTGGTGGACGAGCTGGCCCACACCAACGTGCCCGGCTCGCGCAACGCCAAGCGCTGGCAGGACGTCGAGGAACTCCTCAAGGCCGGGATCGACGTCATATCCACGGTCAACATCCAGCACCTGGAGTCGCTGGGCGACGTCGTGGAGTCGATCACGGGGGTCCGGCAGCGGGAGACGGTGCCCGACGAGGTGGTGCGCCGGGCCGACCAGATCGAGCTGGTCGACATGTCGCCCCAGGCGCTGCGCCGCCGGATGGCGCACGGCAACATCTACCGGCCCGACAAGATGGACGCGGCCCTCTCGAACTACTTCCGCCCCGGCAACCTCACCGCCCTGCGCGAGCTGGCCCTGCTCTGGGTCGCCGACCGGGTCGACGAGTACCTCCAGCAGTACCGGGGCGAGCACAACATCCGCACCACCTGGCAGGCCCGCGAGCGCATCGTCGTCGGACTGACCGGCGGGCCCGAGGGCCGCACCCTCATCCGCCGTGCCTCCCGGATGGCGGCCAAGGGCTCCGGCAGCGAGATCCTCGCCGTCTACATCGCCCGCAGCGACGGCCTGACCTCGGCGTCCCCGAAGGAGCTGGCCGTCCAGCGCACCCTGGTCGAGGACCTCGGCGGCACCTTCCACCACGTCATCGGCGACGACATACCGGCCGCCCTGCTGGAGTTCGCCCGCGGCGTCAACTCCACCCAGATCGTGCTGGGCTCCAGCCGCCGCAAGACCTGGCAGTACATCTACGGCCCCGGGGTCGGCGCGACCGTCGCCCGCGAGTCGGGACCCGACCTCGACGTCCACATCGTGACCCACGAGGAGGTCGCCAAGGGCCGCGGCCTGCCCATGGCCCGCGGCGCCCGGCTCGGCCGCGCCCGGATCATCTGGGGCTGGCTCGTCGGCGTCGTCGGCCCCGTCCTGCTCGCGGTGGTGCTGCGCGGCATGGAGGACGCCCCCGGCCTCGCCAACGACGTCCTGCTCTTCCTCTTCCTGACGGTGGCCGCCGCCCTGCTCGGCGGACTGCGGCCCGCACTCGCCTCGGCGGCCGTCGGAAGCCTGCTGCTGAACTACTGGTTCACCCCGCCCACCCACACCCTGACCGTCCAGGACCCGGAGAACCTCGTCGCCATCGTGATCTTCTTCGCGGTGGCGGTGGCGGTCTCCTCCGTGGTCGACCTCGCGGCCCGGCGCACCCACCAGGCCGCACGGCTGCGCGCCGAGTCGGAGATCCTCTCCTTCCTCGCGGGCAGTGTGCTGCGCGGCGAGACCGCTCTGGACGCCCTGCTGGAACGGGTCCGCGAGACCTTCGCGATGGAGTCCGTCGCCCTGCTGGAGCGCAGCAGCGACGTCGAACCGTGGACCTGCGCCGGATCCGTCGGGCCGGCCCCGGTCACCCGCCCCGACGACGCCGACGTGGACATGCCGGTCGGCGACAACATGGCCCTCGCGCTGTCGGGCCGGGTGCTGCCCGCCGAGGACCGCCGGGTGCTCGGCGCGTTCGCCGCCCAGGCCGCCGTCGTCCTGGACCGCCAGCGCCTGGTCGGGGAGGCCGAGCAGGCCCGCAGGCTCGCCGAGGGCAACCGGATCAGGACCGCCCTGCTCGCCGCCGTCAGCCACGACCTGCGCACCCCGCTGGCCTCCATCAAGGCCGCCGTCAGCTCGCTGCGCTCCGACGACGTGGCCTGGTCCGACGAGGACGAGGCGGAGCTCCTGGAAGGCATCGAGGACGGCGCCGACCGGCTGGACCACCTGGTCGGCAACCTGCTGGACATGTCCCGCCTCCAGACCGGCACCGTGACCCCGCTGATCCGCGAGATCGACCTCGACGAGGTGGTCCCCATGGCGCTCGGCGGCGTCCCGGAGGGCAGCGTCGACCTCGACATCCCCGAGACGCTGCCGATGGTCGCCGTCGACCCGGGGCTCCTGGAGCGGGTCGTCGCCAACATCGTCGAGAACGCCGTCAAGTACAACCCCGGCCAGGAGCCCGTCGCCGTGGCCGCCAGCGCCCTCGGCGGCCGGGTCGAGCTACGGGTCGTGGACCGCGGCCGGGGTGTGCCCGACGAGGCCAAGGAACGGATCTTCGAGCCCTTCCAGCGGTACGGGGACGCCCCGCGCGGCGCCGGTGTGGGCCTCGGCCTCGCCGTCTCCCGGGGCTTCGCCGAGGCCATGGGCGGCACCCTCGACGCCGAGGACACTCCCGGCGGCGGGCTGACCATGGTCCTGACCCTCACCGCGGCGCCGGGCGGCGTCCGGACGGAGGCCGAGCTGCCGGCCCGGGCCACCTCATGACAGGTCCCCGCGGGCCGGGACGCCCCGGGGCGTACGCGGCCCGCCTCCACGCATGTCCCTCCGTCTCCCCGTACAACAGGGTTCTTCCCTCCTCCCCGTGCAGCAGAAAGGCAGGTCCGCGATGACCAGGGTGCTTGTGGTCGACGACGAGCCGCAGATCGTCCGCGCCCTCGTGATCAACCTGAAGGCGCGCCAGTACGAGGTCGACGCCGCGCCCGACGGGGCGACCGCCCTCCAGCTCGCCGCCGCCCGCCACCCCGACGTCGTCCTCCTCGACCTCGGGCTGCCCGACATGGACGGTGTCGAGGTGATCAGGGGCCTGCGCGGCTGGACCCGGGTGCCCATCCTCGTACTCTCCGCCCGCCACACCTCCGACGAGAAGGTGGAGGCCCTGGACGCCGGGGCGGACGACTACGTCACCAAGCCGTTCGGCATGGACGAGCTGCTGGCCCGGCTGCGCGCCTCGGTCCGCCGGGCGGAACCGGTCGGTCAGGAGGGCGGCGCCGAGGACATCGCGCTGGTCGAGACGGCGGGCTTCACCGTCGACCTGGCGGCGAAGAAGGTGCACCGGTCCGGGCGCGACGTACGTCTTACCCCCACGGAATGGCATCTGCTGGAGGTCCTCGTCCGCAACGGCGGCCGTCTGGTCAGCCAGAAGCAGCTCCTCCAGGAGGTCTGGGGCCCCTCCTACGGCACCGAGACCAACTATCTGCGGGTCTACATGGCCCAGCTGCGCCGCAAGCTGGAGGCGGACCCCTCGCACCCCCGGCACTTCGTCACCGAACCGGGCATGGGCTACCGCTTCGAGCGCGACTGACGGGCGCCCGGGTCATCCTTTCGAGTGGTCGCCCAGGGCCTCCGTGTACCGCCCGCAGGACCGGTACCCTTCGGGTATGAGTGCTGTTCCCCGATCCGAGAAAGCCGGGAAGGCCGGGAAGGCGGCGCGCCCTTCCGGGCGCTT
Source organism: Streptomyces sp. NPDC026589 (assembly GCF_040638385.1). Classification (NCBI taxonomy): domain Bacteria; kingdom Bacillati; phylum Actinomycetota; class Actinomycetes; order Kitasatosporales; family Streptomycetaceae; genus Streptomyces; species Streptomyces sp. NPDC026589. The sequence continues at coordinate 11,332 of NZ_JBEZYG010000030.1, read as the reverse complement.
CCGCCGTATGCTCGACCGGCTCTCCAGCTCCCAGGAGGACCTGGAGTCCCAGGAGCTGCAGGAGGACGCGCAGGCCACCGGGTGCACCCGGATCTCCGAGTGCTCCGATCGGCAGATCGTGAAGGTGGCTGGTACGTTGCGGACCGTCACCCTCCGTCCCCGGGCCGGAGTGCCCGCCCTGGAGGCGGAGCTCTTCGACGGCACCGAGCCGCTGGACGTGGTCTGGCTCGGCCGTCGCTCCATCGTCGGCATCGAGCCCGGCCGCAGGATCATCGCCTCGGGGCGGGTCGCCATGAGCCATGGCCGCCGGGTGCTGTTCAACCCCACATACGAACTCCGACCGCTCGCCAAGGAGTAGCCGGTGACGTCTCTCGACAAGCCGACGTCCGAAACGGACCAGCCCCACCGTACGGCCCCGCAGCACGCCGGCGGGAGGCACGCCGCCCAGCAGGGCGACGAGGCGAAGGCCGTCACCGAGGCCGCCCTCTTCGAGGCCTTCGGCGGCGTGCGCGGCATGGTGGAGACAGTCCTCCCCGGGCTGCTTTTCGTCACGATCTTCACCATCAACAAGAACCTGAACGCCTCGGCCATCGCGGCCCTGGCGGTCTCCCTGGCCCTCGTCGCCGTCCGGCTGATCCGCCGGGACACCGTCAAGCACGCCTTCAGCGGCGTCTTCGGGGTGGCCTTCGGCGTTCTCTTCGCCAAGATGACGGGCGACGCCAAGGACTTCTACCTGCCGGGCATGCTCTACACCCTGGGCCTCGCGGTCGCCTACATCGGCACCGCGGTGGCCGGGGTGCCGCTGATCGGCCTGATCCTCGGCCCGGTCTTCAAGGAGAACCTCTCCTGGCGGACCCGTAACCCGGGACGGAAGAAGGCGTACACCAAGGCCAGTTACGCCTGGGGCTTCATCCTGCTCGCCAAGTGCGCGATCCTCTTCCCGCTCTACTGGTGGGCCGACACCACCGAGTTCGGCTGGGTCCTCATCGCGCTGAAGATCCCGCCGTTCCTGCTGGCGGTGTATCTGACCTGGGTCTTCCTCGCGAAGGCGCCGGCGCCCATCGACGTATTCGCCGAGATGGAGGCCGAGGAACAGGCCGAGAAGGAGCGCAAGGCCCAGGCCGCCGCGGCGCTCCGCGACCCGGACGCCTGACCCGTACACGTACGCGTACACCTGGCATCCCAGAGGAAGGGGCCCGGAACCGCTCAGCGGTTCCGGGCCCCTTCCCATCGCTCTGCCGGCCAGTCCTCCGGTTCTGCCGGTCACTCCTCCGAAGGATCGCGGCGGACCGACAACAGGTCCTCCAACTGCTCCTCGCGCGCCTGGGCGGCCACGAACAGCAGCTCGTCACCGGCCTCCAGGGACTCCTCGGGGCTCGGCGTCAGCACCCGCGTACCCCGGATGATCGTCACCAGTGAGGTGTCCTCGGGCCAGGCGACGTCCCCGACCCGGGTGCCGGCCAGCGCCGACTCCGGCGGCAGGGTCAGCTCCACCAGGTTGGCGTCGCCGTGGCTGAAGCGCAGCAGCCGGACCAGATCGCCGACGCTCACCGCCTCCTCGACCAGGGCCGACATCAGACGTGGCGTCGAGACCGCGACGTCCACGCCCCAGGACTCGTTGAACAGCCACTCGTTCTTCGGGTTGTTCACCCGGGCCACCACGCGCGGCACGCCGTACTCGGTCTTGGCGAGCAGCGAGACGACCAGGTTGACCTTGTCGTCCCCGGTCGCGGCGATCACCACGTTGCACCGCTGCAGCGCCGCCTCGTCCAGCGACGTGATCTCACACGCGTCCGCGAGCAACCACTCGGCCATCGGGACCCGCTCCACCGAGATGGCGGTCGGCGCCTTGTCGATCAGCAGCACCTCGTGCCCGTTCTCCAGCAGCTCGGCGGCGATGGAACGGCCCACCGCGCCCGCCCCGGCAATCGACACACGCATCAGTGACCGTCCTCCTCGGGACCCTGGGCGAAGGCCTCTTCGACCTTGGCGATCTCGTCCGTACGCATCATCACGTGGACCAGGTCGCCCTCCTGGAGGACGGTCTGCGAGCTCGGCAGTATGGCCTCGCCCAACCGGGTGAGGAAGGCGACACGGACCCCCGTCTCCTCCTGGAGCGTGCTGATCTTGTGGCCGATCCAGGACGGCGTCGTGTGCACCTCGGCGAGCTGCACACCCCCGCTCGGATCACGCCACAGGGGCTCGGCGCCCGAAGGCAGCAGCCGCCGCAGCATCTGGTCCGCCGTCCAGCGGACCGTCGCCACGGTGGGGATGCCGAGACGCTGGTAGACCTCGGCGCGGCGGGGGTCGTAGATCCGCGCGGCGACGTTCTCGATGGAGAACATCTCGCGGGCCACCCGGGCCGCGATGATGTTCGAGTTGTCGCCGCTGCTGACCGCGGCGAACGCCCCGGCGTCCTCGATGCCCGCCTCGCGGAGGGTGTCCTGGTCGAAGCCGACCCCGGTGACCCGGCGACCGCCGAATCCGGACCCGAGGCGACGGAACGCCGTGGGGTCCTGGTCGATCACCGCGACGGTGTGCCCCTGCTGTTCCAGGGTCTGTGCGAGAGCGGCTCCGACGCGCCCGCAGCCCATGATGACGATGTGCACTGTGCGCCTACCCCGCCGTCCTGGTCATCCGGCTGACCTGCGAAAACACGCTGCTCACACTTCTCTCTCAGCTTGCTGGGCAACCAACGGGACACACACCCGCGGCGCGGCCCGGAGTCGAGCTTAAGCGCCGGGGAAGTCGATCCCTCATCCGAGTGTCCGCATCCTCGCGCACTCCGGCAAAGGGAGAGCAAAATAGGCCGAACGGGCGCAAGGATTGCGTTAAAGAATGACGGGGCGTTCTCCGCCGACCGCAGGAGATTGCGGGGCCACGTCGAAAGGGCGTGCGTTTCGGCCACGGGCTCCGCTTACGATCCTCAGCGTGTCCAAACTGACCGACCTGCCCAAACGGATCCTGATCGGCCGGGCGTTGCGCAGCGACAAGCTCGGGGAGACCCTCCTCCCCAAGCGCATCGCACTCCCCGTCTTCGCGTCCGACCCGTTGTCCTCGGTGGCCTACGCGCCGGGAGAAGTCCTCCTCGTGCTGTCCATCGCGGGAGTGTCGGCGTACCACTTCAGCCCCTGGATCGCCGTCGCGGTCGTCGTCCTCATGTTCACGGTCGTCGCCTCCTACCGGCAGAACGTCCGCGCCTACCCGAGCGGCGGCGGCGACTACGAGGTCGCGACCACCAACCTCGGCCCCAAGTCCGGACTGACCGTCGCCAGCGCCCTGCTCGTCGACTACGTCCTCACCGTCGCCGTCTCGATCTCCTCCGGCGTCGAGAACCTCGGCTCGGCGATCCCGTTCGTCATCGAGCACAAGACGCTCTGCGCCGTCGGCGCCATCGTCCTGCTCACCCTGATGAACCTGCGCGGCGTCAAGGAGTCCGGGAAGCTCTTCGCCATTCCCACCTACCTCTTCGTGGCCGGCGTCTTCCTCATGATCCTGTGGGGCGCGTTCCGGGGAGTGGTCCTCGGAGACGCGATGCACGCCCCCACCGCCGACCTGGAGATCAAGCCCGAACACGAGGGGCTGGCCGGCTTCGCGCTCGTCTTCCTCCTCCTGCGGGCCTTCTCCTCCGGCTGCGCCGCCCTCACCGGGGTCGAGGCGATCAGCAACGGCGTGCCCGCCTTCCGGAAGCCGAAGAGCAAGAACGCCGCGACCACGCTCGCCATGATGGGGCTGCTAGCCGTCACCATGTTCTGCGGCATCATCGGCCTGGCCCTGGCCACCGACGTCAAGATGGCCGAGAACCCGGCGGCCGACCTGATCCGCGACGGCGTCCCGGTCGGCGCGGGCTTCACCCAGGACCCGGTCATCGCCCAGGTCGCCGAGGCGGTCTTCGGCCACGGTTCCTTCCTCTTCATGGTCCTCGCGGCCGCCACCGCCCTGGTCCTCTTCCTCGCCGCCAACACCGCGTACAACGGCTTCCCGCTGCTCGGCTCGATCCTCGCCCAGGACCGCTACCTGCCGCGCCAGCTGCACACGCGCGGCGACCGCCTCGCCTTCTCCAACGGCATCGTGCTGTTGGCCGGCGCGGCGATCCTGCTCGTCTGGATCTACGGAGCCGACTCCACGAAGCTGATCCAGCTCTACATCGTCGGGGTGTTCGTCTCCTTCACCCTCAGCCAGACCGGCATGGTGCGGCACTGGAACCGCCTGCTGACCGACGAACGGGATCAGGCCAAACGCCGCCACATGGTCCGCTCCCGCGCGATCAACGCCTTCGGCGCCTTCTTCTGCGGCATGGTCCTGGTGATCGTCCTCGCCACCAAGTTCACCCACGGCGCCTGGGTGGCCCTGCTCGGCATGGTCATCTTCTACGGCACGATGACCGCGATCCGGAAGCATTACGACCGGGTCGCCGCCGAGATCGCCGCCGACGAGACGCCCGCGGACGAGAGCGTGCGCCCCTCCCGCGTCCACGCCATCGTCCTCGTGTCCAAGCTCCACCGCCCCACCCTGCGCGCGCTCGCCTACGCCCAGCTGATCCGCGCCGACCACCTGGAGGCGCTCTCCATCAGCGTCGACCCGGACGAGACGAAGGCGCTGCGCGAGGACTGGGAACGGCGCGCCATCAACGTCCCCCTCAAGATCCTCGACTCGCCCTACCGCGAGGTGACCCGCCCGGTCATCGAGTACGTGAAGGGTCTGCGCCGCCAGAGTCCACGCGACGTGGTCAGCGTCTACATCCCCGAGTACGTGGTCGGCCACTGGTATGAACACCTGCTGCACAACCAGAGCGCCCTGCGCCTGAAGGGCCGCCTGCTCTTCACCCCGGGCGTCATGGTGACCTCCGTCCCGTACCAGCTCCAGTCCTCCGAGGCGGCGAAGAAGCGGGCCCGCAAGCGCGCCGACTGGAGCGCCCCGGGCTCGGTCCGCCGGGGCCCGGTGGAGCGGAGGCACAAGGAGCCGAACCGCAAGAGGTGAGACCGGCCGATGCCTTCCGGACGCCCGGCCCCCGTCCGGAAGGCGCGAGGCGGCGGGGGCCGGGCGTGGTCGGCACCCTCGCCGCGCCCACGTAGACTGGTGGGCTGTCGTCCGGCCGCAGGCCCGGCCGTTTGCCCCCTTTCTCCCTGGAGCCTCCCCTCATGCAGAACGAACCCACGTCGTCGCTGGTCGGGGAGGAGTACGAGGTCGAGGTCGGGCCCGTCGCACACGGCGGTCACTGCATCGCCCGCACCGCCGAGAACCAGGTGCTCTTCGTACGCCACACGCTCCCCGGCGAGAAGATCATCGCCAAGGTCACCGACGGCGACACGGACTCCCGCTTCCTGCGGGCCGACGCGGTACGGATCATCGAGCCGTCCAAGGACCGCGTCGAGGCGCCCTGCCCGTACGCCGGACCCGGCATGTGCGGCGGCTGCGACTGGCAGCACGCCAAGCCGGGCGCGCAGCGCCGCCTCAAGGGCGAGGTCATCGCCGAGCAGCTCCTGCGGCTGGCCGGCCTCACCCCCGAGGAGGCCGGCTGGGACGGCACGGTCATGCCGGCCGAGGGCGACAAGCTCCCCGCGGGCGAGGTGCCGGCCTGGCGCACCCGTGTCCAGTACGCCGTCGACGCCGACGGCCGCGCGGGCCTGCGCAAGCACCGCTCGCACGACGTCCAGCCGATCGACCGCTGCCTGATCGCCGCGCCGGGCGTCTCGGAGCTCGGCGTCGAGAAGCGCGAGTGGCCCCAGATCGCCGGGGTGGAGGCCATCACCGCCACCGGCTCCCACGACCGCCAGGTCATCCTTACCCCGAATCCCGGCGGCCGGCTCCCCTTGGTGGAACTCGACAAGCCGGTCTCCGTGCTCCGCGTCGACGAGAAGGACGGCGGCGTCCACCGCGTCCACGGCCGCGCCTTCGTCCGCGAGCGCGCCGACGACCGCACCTACCGCGTCGGCTCCGGCGGCTTCTGGCAGGTCCACCCGCAGGCGGCCAACACCCTGGTCCGCGCGGTCATGCAGGGCCTGCTGCCCCGCAAGAACGACACCGCTCTCGACCTCTACTGCGGCGTCGGCCTGTTCGCCGGAGCCATCGGCCAGCGCCTCGGCGAGAAGGGCGCGGTACTCGGCATCGAGTCCGGCAAGCGCGCGGTCGAGGACGCCCGCCACAACCTGAAGGACCTGGACCGGGTCCGTATCGAACACGGCAAGGTCGACCAGGTCCTGCCCCGCACCGGCATCACGGAGTGCGACCTGATCGTCCTGGACCCGCCGCGCGCGGGCGCGGGCAAGCAGGTGGTCAAGCACCTGGCGGGGCTGGGCGCACGCAAGATCGCCTACGTGGCCTGCGACCCGGCGGCGCTGGCACGGGACCTGGCGTACTTCCGGGACGGGGGGTACAAGGTGCGGACGCTGCGGGCGTTCGATCTGTTTCCGATGACGCATCACGTCGAGTGCGTCGCGATCCTTGAGCCTGCTGCAAAGGGCGCCTGACCTGCTGTTTCGCCGAGTGTGCATTATGTGCGCTGTGGGCGTTACGGGCGATATCTTGACGCATATTCGACGCACGTTGGGCCCTTCTGACGCACGTTTGACGCACGCTCTGACGAGTAATCAGGTAGGGAAAGCCGCCTGCCGACCCACCCTCGGGCGGGTTGGCAGGCGGCCTTCCTTGATCCCGGTGGTGGGTTGGTTGCCCGGTGTGCCTTTGCGTGTTGGTCGAAGACGTCGCCAAGCCTGGCGTGCCTGTAAACCGTACGGGGTGCCTCTGGTTGGGTGGGTTCCAGGTATTTACGGCCGAGGCATGAGCCCGAGGAGAGTTCGAGCGGCGGTCTCCTTCTCGGAAGCCGTCGGCATTTCTGCGGAGCAGCCGTGAGGCTCGCTCGTACATCGGAATGGTGTAAGCAGGCCCTTTACGGGTGCAACTTGCTCGTCTCCTGTGACCACCGGCCCGAGGCGGCTGGCGTGATCCGCACCGACGTCCAGAAGGGCTCCAGTAAGGCCGAGGTCGAGGTCATCTCCTTCCCGGCCTGGTCGAGGCTGGCTCGGTCGCCGAGTCAGAGGCGAGACCGTATGAGGGCAGGGCTACGTCATGCAGGACGCAGACGTGGTGGAGTTCCGCTTCGATGTGTAGCGGGTGACATATCGCCACGTCGCTAATCTGGCAAACATGCAGGTCAGATAGGGTCCGACTCTTCGGAGTCGGGCCCTTGGTCTTTTCCCGTGCTGGGATGGGATGGGAACGCCCGTGCTGGGTTTCGGACAGTGTGCTGCCCGGTGCAACGGGTGAGCAGGGAGAGCATCCACACGTCTTCTTCACGGCCTCATGGCCTCGTGCGGAAACAAATCTGCACCTGCCCGACGTTGTTGATCTCCTAGCCGAGGGGGGAAGTCGGGCGTGAAGCTGTTCCATACAACGAAAGGCGGCGTGACTGAGGTCACTCCGCGTCTTGCCGACGTCGAGGCGGATATGCAGAGCCTTATCGAGGCGCACATGGAGACGATGCTGGGGGTGCAGTTCCTGGCGAGCGAGTACGTGATCGACTGCGTCGAGGGCGGGCGGATCGACTCGCTCGGGATTGACGAGAACGGTGCGCCGGTCATCGTTGAGTACAAGCGCGGCACGGATGCCGGCGTGATCAACCAGGGCCTTTACTACCTGTCGTGGCTCACCCGGCACCGGAGCGCCTTCGACAGCCTGGTCCGCGACAGGCTCGGAGTGCCGACCGCAGCGCAGGTCCTGTGGAGCGCCCCCCGCCTGATCTGTGTTGCCGGCGACTTCACCCGCTACGACGCGCACGCTGTGCGCGAGCACCGTCGAAGCATCGACCTGGTCCGCTACCGGTACTACGGCAGCGACCACGTCAGCCTGGAGACGGTGGTCTCCGTCACCGGCAAGTCGGGTGCGGCGAACCGGCGCACTCGCCGTCACGCGCACATGGACGCGCCACAGGCGCTCCAGCGGCAGACCGGCGCGATGGCGGAGCTGGCCGTGGCTGCGGACGAGACGCTCCGCGGCCTGGGAGATGGCATCACGCGAGTTCAGCGCAAGCAGTACGCCGCCTACCAGAGGCTGCGGAATTTCGCCTGCGTCATCCCGCCCCAGCAGACCAAGTTGCTCGTCTACCTGAAGGCCGACCCGAAAAGCGTCGATCTCACTCCCGGATTCACCCGGGACGTGACGGGGCTCGGTCACCACGGCACGGGCGACCTGGAGGTGCAGCTGCGCACTGAACGGGACCTAGAGCGTGCTCAGGACCTGTTCCGGCTGAGCTACGCCGCGGCGTGAACGAGTAATGGCCCCCAAGACCAGCTGCGCTTGCCTGATCAAGTTGTCGTCTGTCGCGATGCGTCCCTTCGAAGGCGGTCAGGTAGTGGCGGTGGAGCTATAAGTATTCGGTGGATCCCCGGTTTCGGTAACCGGGGATCCACCGCTATATTGCCGCCCAGATCTACCGAAGCCCGCCGGACAAGGCGACGTGAGCGGCCTGCACGCTCGCCCAGTAGTGGGCGAACTGTTCCTCGTTCAGCCTCCGCACCGCGTATCCGGCGCATTTGCTGCACCAGCCCGAGCCTGTCCAATCGCCGTATCCCGGGTCTTGAAGGTAGAGCGGAACGAGGTCGCGGAGAGTGAGAAGGTCATGCTCGGGGCTCAGCCACTTCTCGTGCACACACAGGCCGTGTGACTTTCCTTCGTAAAGCCCCTGTGGATTCGTGGCGTACACCTGAAGATTGACCAGAGGCCCCAGCGCCTGGTTTCCGACGCTCTTTCCCGTGACTCCGTGACGGTCCATGACGAAAGGCTGGCCGTCGCGGCTGCGCAGGAACACCCAGAGCGAGAATTGATCCCCTGGGACGAGCGCTGCCAGGGAGGCCATGCGTAGCAATCCGTCGGTGTACCGGTCGGGGGCGCGGATGAGGGATGTTTCGCGGAGATCGGCGTCGGGCGGGGCGTCGAGCCACTCGTCCGGAATCGGGGCGCGTCGGGTTGCCGGGTCCTGGCTGGCGAAGGCTTCACGGCCGAATTCGACGGTGACTTTGCGGTAGACGCTCTCGGCAGGGTGCGGGAGGGGCATGAATCGATTCTCGCCGACTCTGGCGGGCGTAGGGCAGGGCCTGTGATGTATGGGGATGCGGTGGACAGGATGGGAGCGGGCGGGGCACATTTAATCGCTGGAGCAGATGGCTGCGAGCGTGCAACCCCTCGGGTGAAATATGCACGCGCGGCCGTCAGAGCGGTAAGGGAGAGACGTGCCGGACGAGGTACCCGGATCTCGGCGTGGCCATGCCTGGAGCGAGGCGGAGGACGAAAGGCTTGTCGCGGGCGTAGTCGAAGGGCTGGATCTGGCGCAACTGGCAGAGCGCCACGGCCGTACCCCGGCCGCGATCAGTGCACGGGTGGATCTGTCGGTGCCAGAGGACGGCGCGCTCGTTGACGACCCGATTGAGTGGCTGAGGACGCGTCTGGACCGCGAGCCGTCGTACCCGTGGCGAAGCGTGGCGGTTGCTCGCCGGCACCAGGATCGCCGGGCGCTGCGCAGCACGTCGGACTCCCGCGATGTGCCGGCGGAGGATCTGGCGGGCCGGGCGGCCGGGGTGCTGGCGGACTGGGAGGCTGCCACGGGACATGTGCTGCGGCCCGAGCGGCGCGAAGCCTTCCTTGGCCGGCAGGTCGTGTGGGACTTGGCCGCAGCCGATGAGACCGCTCGCCGGACAGCAGCCCGACGACTGTGGGGGCAAGCGGGCACGCTCCTTCTGGACGACTGGCTGCTGGAGTGTGTCTGTCCTGGTGCCGTGCATCTGACGAGCGACTGGCCCCTGATCGAGGCGCGTGACCCCGACACGGTGTTGGTGCTGCGGGAACTGGTCGCCGCAGCGGTGGACGAGTTGGCCGAGCCGCGGGATCGCGACGTACTCGGCCGTCGCCTTGGGCTTCACGATCAGCCGGCGCAGACGCTGGAGACAGCCGCCGAGAGCCTCGGCGTCTCCCGGGAGCGGGTCCGCCAGCTGCAGACCAGGGCGATCCGCCGTCTCGTGCGCAATACCGCTCCGGCGTCCCGGAGGCTGCGGCAGGTGTTGGGCGAGCTGAGCTGCATGGGTCGAGAGGGGCCCGGGGCTCAGCCGCCGGCCGCGGAACGGCTGCTCGACCTGGCGGACGTGCTGCTGCCGTCCGTTACTCCCCGGCAGGCGGTGCCTTTGCTGGCGCGGCTGGCCGGTGCCGACAAGGTCCGTGCGGAGAACCTCGCAGCAGAAGCGTCGACCATACGCACTTTGCGCCACGACGAGGCGCGCCGGGAGGCGGTGCGAGAGGGCCGCATCGACCGCTCGACGCGGCGGTGGGCAGCAGTGGCCGCAGAGGTGGACTGGTTCGGTGATCGCCGTCCGGCGCCACCACGAGCCGAACTGGAAACGCTCCGCGAAGAGGAGAACCTCACCCGCGGACGTTTCGGAGCATGGCACTGTCCCAAGCTCGACCGGGCCGTGTCGTACGAGTCCGAGACGGAACTGCGCGTCATTCAACTGCTCAGCTTCGCCTCGCAGATCACCTACTACCAGGAACAGCCGCTGGCCGTCAGCTACGAATACGAGGGGCGACAGCGCACCTACTACCCGGACCTGCTCGCTGCGACCGCAGACGGTAGCTGCGTCCTCATCGAGGTCAAGCCGGTGTACGAGATGGCGATGGCCATCAACGTCGCCAAGTACCGTGCCGCCGCCGACTTCTGCCGCGTCCGCGGCTGGGGCCTGGTGGCTACGGACGGATATCGCACGCGCCGGCTCCTCGAACACCAGGCGGTCGACCCGGGCCTGGAGGACGCACTGGCCCTCGCTCTGGCCGCGGGGCACGAACTGAGCTGGCCGCAGATCCGTGCCGCAGCGGGCGTGCTCCCGATCGGTTCGCTGGACCTGGCCGCGCTCATCTTCAGCAGGGAGTGGCAGTGGCGTACCAGCCCCTTCCGGCTGCGCGCGAGCCCAGCAGCGGACCGAGCGGGGGTCAGGCCGGCAGCGGCCACGGAGATCTCCGAGGGGCCCGGCGGGGATCGCTCCGTCGAAGGTAGGGCCCGGCCCGTCGTCCTGCCCTCGCCAGAGGACATCGAGGCTTCCCGCTCTCCCGCGGGAGGCTGGAGTCGTAAGCAACTTGCCGACTGGGGCGTTCCCTGGCCCCCGCCCAAGGGCTGGAAGGAGCAGCTGATTGCCCGCTGGAATGCCGGGTGACTACCAGGCGCCGCGAGACGAGCATGTGGGGGTGCCCGCCGTAACCGGCGGGCGATAAACCCCTACGGGCTTTGAAACAATTCCTCCGGAATTCAAAAGGCCGGTGGGTAACTGGGCAGGCCCCTGCGCTCCGCTCCGGG
>NZ_JBEZYG010000029.1:0-117470 GCF_040638385.1 Streptomyces sp. NPDC026589 | reverse complement strand
GCCGCCCCGCACTCCCCGATCCGCTCCGCGAACACCGCCGAGGAATCAAGAAGTTCACGACCCATACCGGCCCACTGCGAACCCTGCCCCGGAAACACCAGAACCGTCCGCCCTGAGGCGGAGGCACCAAGCGAACTGCCGGTGACAACACCGGGATGGAACTCGCCCCGTGTCAACGCACCAAGCGCCGCCGCTGCCTCAGCACGCGAACCCACCACCACGGCACGCTCAGGCAGCATCGCCCGCTGAGCGACCAGCGCACCCGCCACGTGAGTCAGCGGCACCTCCTCGCTCGACTCCACGAAGGAGGCCAGCCTCCCCGCCTGTCCCGCCAGGGATGCCGTAGAGGCGGCGGACACGACCAACGGCACCACACCATCGACGACGTCCACCGTCGACTCGGACGCGACGGGGTCCGCATTGACGGGCTCCGTCTCCGGGGCCTGCTCGAGGATCAGGTGCGCGTTGGTCCCGCTGAGACCGAAGGACGACACACCAGCACGGCGCGGCCGGCCGGTGTCGGGCCACTCCCGGGACTCGGCCAGCACCTCGACGGCACCCGATGACCAGTCCACCTGGGACGAGGGAGCATTGAGATGCAGCGTCGCCGGCATCACGCCGTGCTGCAGCGCCTGCGCCATCTTGATCACACCAGCCACACCGGCCGCGGCCTGGGTATGCCCGATGTTCGACTTCAGCGAACCCAGCCACAACGGGCGCTCGGGTTCCCGGTCACGGCCGTACGTCGCCAGCAGCGCCTGCGCCTCGATCGGATCACCGAGCACCGTGCCCGTGCCGTGCCCCTCCACCACGTCCACCTCAGCCGCCGAGAGACCGGCCGACGCCAACGCCTTACGGATCACCCGCTGCTGCGCAAGACCATTCGGCGCCGTCATACCATTCGACGCGCCGTCCTGATTCACCGCGCTGCCACGGATCACCGCAAGGACCCGGTGCCCGTTGCGCCGCGCCTCCGACAGCCGCTCCAGGACCACCACCCCGACGCCCTCAGCCCAGCCCGTACCATCCGCGGCGTCCGCATACGACTTGCACCGGCCATCCGAGGACAGTGCACGTTGGCGTGAGAACTCCACGAACGTGGAGGGGTTCGCCATCACCGTGGCTCCACCCGCCAGCGCCATGGCGCACTCGCCCTGGCGCAGCGACTGGACCGCCAGGTGCATGGCCACGAGGGAGGATGAGCAGGCCGTGTCCACGGTGATCGCGGGGCCCTCGAAACCGAACACGTACGACACGCGCCCGGATGCCACGCTCGACGCCGTGCCCGTCTCGCCGAAGCCCTCGAGTTCCGCCGGAGCCGCACCCGACAGCCCGTAACCTCGTCCCATCAGGCCTGAAAAGATCCCGACGTCACGACCCTTCAGCGTCCCCGGGTCGATCCCGGCCCGCTCCAGCGCCTCCCACGAGGTCTCCAGCAGCAACCGCTGCTGCGGATCCATCGCAAGTGCCTCACGCGGCGAGATCCCGAAGAAACCCGCGTCGAACAGGCCCGCCTCGTGCAGGAAGCCGCCCTGATCGACATACGACGTGCCGGTCTTCTCCGGGTCAGCATCGAACAGGCCGTCCAGATCCCAGCCTCGGTCCTCCGGGAAGCCCGACACACCGTCCCGGCCCTCGCTGACCAGTCGCCACAGGTCCTGGGGGCTCGCCACACCGCCTGGAAGGCGGCACGCCATACCCACGATGGCAATCGGCTCCGCGGGGTCGGCGGCCCCGGTCCGATCCTTGTCAGCCGTCGCCTCCCTGGCCGTGTCGTTCAGACCCAGGATCCTGGCCCGAAGGTGTGCGGCAAGGGCCTCGGGAGTCGGGTGGTCGAAGGTCACGGTTGCGGGCAGACGCAGCCCGGTCCGTTCGGTCAGCCGGTTGCGCAGCTCGACGACGGCGAGGGAGCCGAGGCCGAGGTCGCGGAAGGAGCGGCCCGCCGGGGTGGGTTCGGTGCTCGTGTGGGTGCGGACGGCGGCAGTCTCCTTGCGGATCAACTCGCCGAGCAGGGCGAGCTGGGCCCGCTCGTCCAGGTCGGCCAGGCGCGCGCGCAGGGCAGCGGTGATCGTCTCGTCGGCCTGGGCGGTGGCGCGGGGCTCCTGTTCCGTCAGCATGTCGAGTAGCGTCTGCACTCGGTCACCGGGGTTGACGGTGCTCGGCCAAAGCGCCAGCAGGGCCGGGGATCCGGTCCCGATCAGCGCGTCGAAGGCGGCGGGGCCCTCGTCCGGCCGGCCGAGGGCCAGCAGCGAGCCGGGCAATCCGTGCAGTCGGCGGTTGCGGACCACGGCCTCGGTGAGGGCGGCGGTGACCACCGTCGAGGCGAGGCCGTCGGACGGCGCGCCCACCAGTGCGGCAGCATCGGTCACCACGACGAACGCGGTGAGATCGTCGTAGGCGGTGAAGTCATGCAGCTTCAGGGCGAGTTCGGGATCATCAACGGTGTGGACGACCGCGGTCACCGGACCGGTCCTGGTCAGCGCCTCATGCAACTCCAGCGAATCCGAGCCGTCGGCCACGACGCGGACGATGTCCACCCCCTCCGGCAGTGGCTCGTCCTGGCTCCACTCGTCGTAGGTATTCGTTGCCTGGACGAGCACGAGGTGTCGCGTTCCGTACTCGGCGACCAGGTGGCGGGCGAGGACTGAGCCCGTCTTCGTGTCGGCACCTGTAACGACCACGATGCCGTCCATCCCCGGCGCGGCAAGATCCGGCCTGTCGGCGACGGGGAGGCGCACGAGCCTGGGCCGCATCAGTTCCCCGTCCCGTACGGCGAGCTGGGGCAGGCCCGAGGAGACGGCGGCGATCAGCGCCGCCGCGTAGTCGGACTCCGGGGTGCAGGCTTCGACGTCGACGATTGTCAGCGGCGCGCCGTCACCTCCATCGGCCTGGGCGGCCCGTGCGGCTGCCCACAGCGCGACTTCGGCGCCATCTGGCGTCTCGTCCCGGTCGGTGACGCCCATCGCGCCCCGGGTAAGGACGACGAGCCGGGGCCCGGTCTCCTTGCCCCCTCCAGCGCAGGCCGGCGTCAATGTGTCCGCGTCTGCCTCTGCGAGGACCGTCACGTCGGTGGCCGCGTCAGGGGTGGTGCGTGACGTTGAAAGGTCAGCGTATTGCCGTACGTCGGCGACGCCGGCCTTCCGAAGAGCAGCGACCAGGCCGTCGGTGACGGCGGTCCGGCCAACCACTGCCCAGCGCAGCTCTTCCGGCGCGTCAGGGGAGACTGCCACCCTGCTCCAGTCCCACAGCATCAGTCCCTCGTGGTGACCGTCGGCGGCGTATCGCAGCCGGGCCGGCAAGTCAGCGAGGAGGCGCCGGACGACCTTCCCCGAGGCGGTCCTGGGGATGGTCCGGGCCTCGTATATGCGCTCGGGGAGCTTGTACTGGGAGAGTTGGGTGCGGCAGTGGTCGAGCAACCGGGCGAGGTCGACGCCGGCCTGACCAGGGACCACCCAGGCGACGGGGACCTCGCCGAGGGTGTCGTGGGGAATGCCCGCGACTGCGACGTCGGCCACGCCCTCGGCCACGCGCAAGGCGGCCTCGATCTCGTCGGGGTGGATGTTCTCACCGCCGCGGATGATGACATCCTTCAGCCGGCCGCAGATGGTGAAGTAGCCGGCTTCGTCGCGCCGGGCCAGATCGCCGGTGTGGAACCAGCCGTTCTGTAGGGCCTCGGCTGTGGCCTGTGGGTTGTTGTGGTAGCCCACCATGACGTTCGGCCCGCTGACCCAGACCTCGCCCTCGTGCCCGGCGGGCACGTCCTGTCCGGTGCGGGGGTCGACGATCCGGACTCCGACACCGGGCACGGGAAGGCCACAGGAGCCCTCGACCACGGGGCCGTCGGGCGGGTTGATGGTGATGGCCCCGCAGGTCTCGGTGCTGCCGTAGGCGTCGACGAGGGGGATGCCGAAGGTCTCCTCGAAGGAGCGGCGCAGTCCAGGGCCGGTGACGGCACCGCCGACGAGGCCGACCCTGAGATCGGGCAGAGAGAGGCCGGTGCGGCGGGCCCTGCCGACCAGGTGGTGGTAGGTGGTGGGGACGCCGGCCAGGAAGGTGGACCGGTCCTCGCGCAGGGCAGTCAGAATGTCATCGGCCGAACTGCCGTCCATGATCCGGGCGGTGGCGCCGGAGACGGTGACGGACAGGACGCAGGCAATGTGAGACAAGCTGTGGAAGAGCGGCAGTGGCCACAGCACGCGGTCATGCTCGGAGAGGCCGGGCACGGGAATGTAGCAGGAGGCAACGGAGTAGAGGCAGTTGCGCTGGGTGGAAAGCACGCCCTTGGGGCGGCCGGTGGTACCCGAGGTGTAGAACATCCAGGCCACCTCGTCAAGGCCGAGGTCGTCCGGGGCATCGTTGACGGGCTCGGTGGCGACGAGCTCCTCGAACGGTACGGTGCCCGGGGGCAGCATGTGCCCGGTACCGGCGCCGAGGGCGCCAGCCACGACGACGGACACCCCGCTGGTTGTACGGGGAATTGACTGAAGGAAAGTTTCTGCGTGTGCAGTGCCGGTGAGGGCGAACGCCGCTGCGCTGTCGGCCAGGAGGTAGGTGATTTCCGCCGGGGCGGCCTGCGGGTTGATCGGTACACCGATGCCGCCGGCCCGTACCACGGCGAGGTAGCTCTCCACCATCGCCACCGAGTTGCCGAGACACAGAGCCACCCGGTCGCCGCGCCGGACACCGAGGCCGACCAGGTGACCGGCCAGTCTCCTCGTCCGTACGTCGAGTTCCCTGTAGGTGACCGCGTACCGGTCGTCCTCGAAAGCGATCTTGTGCGGGAACCGGACCGCGTTCTCACTCAGGATGACCGGTAGCGGGGTGATCAGGTCGGGAAGCACCTGGACTCGAACTCCTAACCGGCCATCGGGGATGGCCAACTGCTGCTCGGCAAGCGTGTATGTCTAGAGAGGTGAGTCAGCTCGACCGTGTGATGGTCGGCTTCCGAGCTTGCGATGTCTTGGACCGGCTGGCGCAGTCTGAGCGGGGCCGAGAGACTCCAGATGCGCGAAGGTCGAGGACTGACCTGCATGACACTAGACAGGACGGCCTTCGCGGGGCATCCCCTGCTCTGGTAGATCCCGGTCGAGGGTAGGAGAGCGTGGTGGTGCCCCGTGCTGCGGCTCGATGATTGTTTGAACTCACGGCGGAGGGATCGCGGTGTAGCGGTAGCGACGGCGCAGGGTGAAATCGTCCACGCCGATCACCCGCGGGACCGCCTGCTGCGGACCCCGATCTCGACCCGGGTCAGACCCGGCCCGTTGATCAGCGCGTAGGCGGCGCTCTCGGCGGCCGGGGAGGTCAGCGCGGTGGATACCGGCTCCACCGCGCCTCCGGGGCCGGGCGGGACGAGGAAGCTCAGGAACGCCTCGCCGACTGTGCCGAGGCCGACGATGCCGGTGACGGGCCGCAGATCTGTCGTCATGGCGTTCCGCGAACTTTCTGTTCGCGGAAACGGTTGTCGAACTGGTGCGCTTACCCGGAAGTGGACGCGCAGATGATCACGGTGCCACTCCTCCTCGCCACGTGGACCGACGCGCCGAACGTCTCCCGGCCTGGGTGTTCGAAGACAAGGTCGACGTCCTCGCCGGTGGTCAGACGGCGAGGGCCAACTGGGTGGCGTACGAGCCGAGTCCGCCGCTCGCGCCCAAGATCAGAACAGTGCCACCCTGCTTCAGCCGCGCGGCGCCCCCGGAAGACCTTTGGCCTCGGCCGACTGGCGATGTGCTTCCGCCCGCCCACGGTCTCCAGCGGGTTGTGGCAAGCGGGTGCGAACTCCTAAGAGATCTGCGGGCGTGCAGGCATCAGGCAGCGAGCTTCTTGAGCGTCTCCTGGGCAGTTGCCAGGGACTTCTCCCCCAGCGGCTTGAGCTGCGCCATGGCCGGCACTGTCGCGGCCAGGGTCAACTCGGCGTGCACAAACGTGAGGTTGTCCGCGAGACCGATCGACTTCAGGACGTCCCGCAGGTAGGGCTCCTGGTAGTCGTGGCCCTCGCGCGGGGTGCCCGGAGCGTAGGAGCCGCCGCGCGCGGTCACCACGATGACCGACTTGCCGCTGAGCGCACCGGAATCGGCCCCCGGGAGGATCGCGTGGGCCGGACTGACCAGCAGGTCGATCCAGGCTTTGACGTTTGACGGAACCGTGTAGTTGTACATCGGCACGCCGAGCACGAGCGTGGTGGCGTCGTGCACCTCAGACACCACCGTGTCGACGAGCGCCTTCTCCTCGTCCGTCTGACCGTGATCGCGGCTGGGGTCCAGAAGGTACTCGCGCACGGGATGGGTGAGGTGGGGGATGGGCTGGGCAGCCAGGTCGCGGTAGACGTAGCCGGCGTCAGGGTGGTTTTGCCGCCACTGGATCGCAAAGTCCGAGGTCAGCTGACGCGACGTGGAACCCTCATGGCGGATGCTCGCATCGATGTGAAGAAGAGAAGACACAATGACCCCTGAAATTTGCTGGGCGGTTCGTCAAGACCGCAGTTGGTCCGCGAAATTGAGAGCAGACCTGCACGACGCTAGACAGTGCGGTCTTCGCGAGGCATCCCCTGATCTGGTAGCTCCTGACCGAAGACATGAGACCCATGAAGATGGCATGTAGGTTTGGCATGCACAGCTCGACAGGCTCTCCCAGTACCGAGCTTGGCCTGAGCCCGCCGCTGTATTGATGGCGCCCCTGGACTACGGCTGGCTCGAGCAGCGCATTCCGCGGGAAGTGATCGGCCAGGTACAGCTCAGGGTCGGGTGTCCTGCGGTGGGCCAATGTCTTTCGTGATGCCATTCGACTGTCGGAAGGGGTGAAGGTGGAGTCGACGGACGGCCATGGACGCCTGCTCGCCATCAGCGACCTGCATGTCGGCTACGCCGAGAACCGCGCCCTCGTGGAGAAGATGCGGCCCACGTCGGACGAGGACTGGCTGCTGGTCGCCGGTGACGTCGCCGAAACCGTCGCCGACATCCGCTGGACCCTTGAACTACTGGCCGACCGCTTCCGCAAGGTGATCTGGGCACCCGGCAACCACGAGCTGTGGACCCACCAGAGAGACACGATCACCCTGCGCGGCGTGGAACGGTACGAGCACCTTGTCGCCATGTGCCGGGACATGGGTGTGACCACACCCGAGGACCCCTACCCCGTCTGGGCCGGCCCGGACGGACCCGCAGCCATCGCACCGCTCTTCCTTCTCTACGACTACTCGTTCCTCCCTGATGGCTGCACGACCAAGGAGGAGGGACTCGCGTACGCGCACAGCACCGGGGTCGTGTGCTCCGACGAGCACCTGCTACACCCCGATCCCTATCCCAGCCGCGAGGCGTGGTGCCGGGCCCGGGTGGCTGCGACCCAACGCAGGCTGGAGGAGATCCCCGGCGATCTCCCCGTGGTGCTGGTGAACCACTATCCGCTGGACCGGCATCCCACGCGAGTCCTGCGCTACCCGGAGTTCGCCATGTGGTGCGGCACCCGCCTCACCGCCGACTGGCACCGCCGTTTCCGGGTCGCATGCATGGTCTACGGCCATCTGCACATTCCGCGGACCACCCACCACGAAGGCGTCCGCTTCGAAGAGGTGTCGCTGGGCTACCCCCGAGAATGGGGCCCGCGCGCACAGCCGCCCGGAAGGCTGCGTCACATTCTTCCGAGGGAGGACCAAGCACGTGTTCGAGGAGTTGCTCCCGGGGTCGGTCGCGGTCGTGGAGGCGCTGGGCGGTGACGCCCTCGGCGACGGCGTCATCCTCTACCCCGAGGAAGAAGCGGTCATAGCGCCGGCCGTGGAGAAACGGCGCCGCGAGTTCACCGCCGTTCGGGGCTGCGCACGGCTCGCCATGGAGAAGCTCGGCACGACGCCGCAGCCGGTTCTGCCCGGTCGGCGTGGCGCACCGCGCTGGCCCGACGGGCTGGTCGGCAGCATGACGCACTGCGAGGGCTACTGCGCGGCCGCGCTGGCGCGCGCCGAAGAGCTGGCTTCGCTGGGCATCGACGCTGAACGTCACGACCGTCTCCCCGACGGTGTCCTGGAAGCGGTGGCGCTGCCGTCTGAGCAGACCAGAGTACGGAATCTCGCCCGCAGCCACCCCTCTGTCCACTGGGACCGGCTGTTGTTCAGCGCCAAGGAGTCCGTCTACAAGGCGTGGTTCCCCCTGACCGGAAAGCCGCTCGACTTCCTGGAGGCCGGCATAGAGATCGCCCCAGCAGCCACCGCGGAAGCTTCCGGGACCTTCCGGGCACGGCTTCTGGTCCCGGGCCCGCTGGTCGACGGACATCGCATCGAGGCCTTCGACGGCCGCTGGACCGCCAACCAGGACATGCTCTCGACGGCCGTCGTCGTACACCACTTGTGAAGTACATCGGCCATCGCTTTGGCCGGGTGGAACAGCGCCGCCGGATGCGCGACTACGTACGCGGTCCTCTCGCCCCGGTGGCCCACGACGGTGTCCTCGTCATCGACGACACCGGGTTCGTCAAGAAGGGCACTACCTCCGCTGGAGTTCAGCGCCAGCACTCCGGCACCGCCGTTCGCACCGAGAACTGCCACCGTTCAAGAAGTGGTGCGGATCGCCGGGACGCGCTGGGCGATCGAGGAACGCGATCACCGGGACCGCGCTGCCGCCGGCCGAGGCCAGCAGCATCATCGCCCGCCGGAAGCGCACTGAGCTCGTACTGCCCCGCCGCACGATCTGCTGGAGCTTCTGTCCCTCCTGCTCCGTCAGCCTCCGGACCCTGACCGGTGGTGCCATCCCGCCTCCCCTGCTGGACGGAAGCGTCGTCACTTCCAACCAGCACAACGAGCAACCCGGTGCACCTATGCGGTCACCGCACTAGACACCTCTCTCGACGGCAAAGGAGCCTTGTCCGTTGCCTACGGTCCCGCCGACACCCGTCCGGAGGCCACCCTGAAAACCCTCAATACTGGTCCAGTCCCTGGCCAATTCCACGCGTGAGGAGATCTGCAACTTGCAGAATATTTTCTTCAGATGGTAGGCCACAGTATGAGGAGATATAAAAAGGTTTTTAGCCGTCTGGGTGTTGGTCATTCCTTGTGCTACCAATTGAGCCACCTTAGCTTCCGTCTCGGTGAGATTCGCGATCACCGTCGGTGGGGTTGCGCGCCAACGGGATTGGTGGTGCCTAACCCCGAGATCCCACAGCCTCTTCTTGATTCGCAAGGCATCGCGCGGGGCTCCCACCTTAATATAGGCGTCGGCGCTCTGCTCGAATATTCTTATGGCCTGGCCCTGTTGCGACCGCTCACGGGCCAAGAACTTTCCGATGTCCTCTAAAGTCGAAGCTCGCGCCCAGGGGTGGACCTGCGTCTTCGCAGCGAGCCGCAGATCGGCCAAATTTCGCTCGAATAGACTTTGCGCGTGGAGGGCTGAAGCGGCCAACGCATGGTGCTGCGGGTTCATTTCAGCCAGTTTCCGAGCCAGCTTCACTGCTTTGTGCGCCGTTGACTTCTGGTCGAACTTCAGCGCCAGCCGCACGATCCAGGGGGCGGCAGCCGACTGCGACAGAAGTACGTTCCTGCTGACCGGGCCGAAGTCAACGAGTTCCTCGATGACTGGTACGACGCCCTCGGCTCCCCTTTGGGCTTCGCGTATCTGCACGTTTACCCATGCGCACGGCCCCGCCAGTACGGTGAGACGCCCCATGAATGCGTCGTCGGCTATCATCTGCATGTGCGATGAAGCCGCATTCACTTCTGCACGCCGCAAGGCGATCAATGCCAGAATGAGGTGACTCGCGATACGAATTTCACGGTTACCCTCGGATTGCGCTAGCACCTGGTCACTCAGGGCCGCTCCTGCGTCCAGGTCTCCGGCCATGAAAGCCAGGTGTGACCGAGCTAGCGAGAGTCCGGCCGGGGAGATCACCGGGCCGAAGAGACTGCTATTCGGGTTCTCTGGATGATAGAGAAGTTTCGTTATGCGATCGAATTCTCCCCTCGTTGTCAGCAGGAAAGCCAACCACATTCTAGCAAGCAGGTCACAGTCGCATGAAGAGTCAGCGGCTGTCTCGGCAACAGACTCTTCAGCAAGATGCAGACTGCGGTCGGACCAGCCATTCAGCCAGAGAGCTATCGCCTGTCGGATGAGTTGACATTTTGCGCATGTTCCAGCATTGGGAAATATGCGCGCAGAATCGGCCCGAAATGACATTTTCAGCATGTGAAATCCTTCTCAGTCACGGCAGCTGTAAGTCTTGATCCATGGGCTCGGGTCACGTGGCTGCCGCGGCGGTGATGATGTTCCACCGGCGGTGGGCCTCGGTGGCCTGGTGCTGGTGATGGCGGCGCCAGGCGGACCAGTGCAGGATGTGGCCCTGGTCGCGTCGGGGTTGCGGAAGTGCGGTGATCCGCAGGATGGCCAGGAGTTCGCGGCCACTGGCCGGGGCGAGTTCCAGGCCGTGGCCGGCTCCGTCGGTGGTGCGGGCGCGGGCGTGCAGGTGATGTTCACGAGGGTCGTGAGGCTGACAGGGGCGGCCGAGTGGCAGCGGTAGAGGGCCAGTTCGCGGGTGTAGCGGTGGCGGCGTACGAGGAGGAAGGCGTGTTCGGTGGTGGCTGCGTCCTGGCCCGGGGGTGTGTCGTCGGGCAGGACGTCGATCAATGCCCAGTCGTCGTGCCGGTCGCCCTTGGTGCCGTTGCCCGCGCGCAGGCGCATCCAGGCCCTGGCCGGGATCTTCGCGGCCAGCTGTGTGGCCGCGAAGCGGCCGACCGCGGTGGTGGCGCGGTGTTCGGCCTTGAGGGCCAGGGCGTAGTCGAAGCCCAGGGTGCGGGCGGTGCGGCGCAACTCCAGACTGCCGTAGACCTCGTCGCCGGTGAACCAGCGGGCGGCAAGGCTCAGTTCACGGGCACGGTGCAGCATCGCGGCGGCCTGCTGCGGCTTGGTGGCGAAGGTGATCCCGTCGGGCACGTGCCGCAGCAGCCGGTGTTCCTCGTCTTCGGCCCAGGCCCCCGGCAGGTACAGCTGACGGTCGATGAATGCGTGACCGTGCGCGGAGGCGTAAACGAGATGGACTGCGAGCCGGCACAGACCCACCCCGCCCAGCGCACCGGAGTACTGAAGGGATGCACTCACGCAGTCGGTGGAAGAGTTCTCATCGCCCGTCTCGTCGACGACCAACACGGCCTCAAGGCCGGCGAGTTACCTGCCGTCCAGGCGGCGAAATGTTCGCGGGCCAGGTCATGGTTCCAGGCGCCGCGCGAGAGAAAGCGCTGCAGCCGGTACGGCCCGTCATGGCCCAGAGCCTGTGCGAGCGTCCAGCAGTTACGCCGTTCCAACTCCATCAGCATCCCCCGTGTCATCGTCCTGCCCAGCATCCGCGAGTCCCGGCGCGGGAAGCAGACGGCCACCGCCGCCATCAGCGACCCGAACGCCCCGCTGTCCAGGCCCGCTCGGCCATCATGGCCTCGACGGCCACCTGGTCCTTGATCGTCGTCATAAACGTTTATGATCACGGTGGCCGTTTCCTAGCCCACACCCACCCTCCTGGCCTGCATGGATACCTCAACAATCGAGGCATACAGGGATCAGGCTCCGTTTAAACTTTCAATTGCGCAAGCACAGCAGGGGGGTTGAGGCCGTCATGGCTTGAAGTGGTCGGTTAACGGTACGCGTTGGCCTGAACTGGCAGCAGGTAGATCGCGACAGCACGGTCACCCAGCGGGATATCGCGCCAGGGCAGCTTCTTGACCTTCGTGTGCAGGCCGGGGTGGTTGGCCTTGACCACGGGCTGACGCATCGAGGCCGGCCCGCACGCGGGTGAGTCGGCGGGCACCACCCCGTAGGCGTCGTGCGCCCCGCCCGGGAGCAGCCGGGCGGGGCGATCCAGCAGCGCAGCAGCCAGCAGCGCGGATAGATGGCCCCACCGTACGGCGGGGGTCTGACAACGCCGGGGCCGTCCGGCTACCGGTCGGCGAGGTCGTGAAGGGTCGCGGTGCCGGAGCGGACGACCCAGATACCGCTGCCGGGGAACGTTTCCTCCGAGCGCGCTTTGAGGGCTTGGACGTCCAGGCCCGCGGGCCACCGGGTGCCGAGTTCCGACCAGTGCACCCCTGTGAGGTCGATACCGGCCAGGTCGGCGCCTCTGAGGTCAGCGGTGACAAAGTCGTCCAGCAGCGCGTGCAGAGAGTCCCCGTCGAGCGTGGGAGGCTTGCGGCCGAGCACCCGGCCGATGGTTCGGCACATCTCAGCGGTGTGGATGCCCACGACCTGGGCGACGAGCTCACGGTGGGCGGGGCTCCGGTCGGTGCCGGGTTCGAAGCTGAGGAGACGGACCAGGTCGATGGCGCGACCATGGGCGATGTCCAGGGCCAGATCGAGGTCGCCGGCGACGTTGAGACGGAAGGTCAGGGAGATTCCTCGGTGGCGGTCCAGGGCGCGGACGAGGCCGGCGGCACGGAGGTGAGCGAGGTCCAGGGCGGAGGTCAGGTCCCCGGCGCTGGTGCGAGCGACGAGGCAGTCCGCACGGGAGCCGAGTCCGCAGGCTTCCCCGAGGCAGGCGACGACAGCGGTGGCACGGCTGAGATCGAGGTCGCCGGCGGCGGTGATGCTGAGGTCGCGAGCCAGGCCACGGGCCAGGACGAGATCATGGGCGAGGTCGTCGGTGATGGCGCGAGCGAGGTCGAGAGCGAGCGTGCGAGCGAGGTAGGTGTCGTAGGGCGGGTTGTCCTCCAGCGCCAGCGCGACCCTGCGGGTGCGGGCAAGGGCTTGGCTGACCGTCCTGACCTCGGACTCGTTGCGCAGGACCATGCGGTCCTCCGGCCCGATCGTGCGCAGAAGCGCCTCCGTCCGCATACCGTCGTGTGGTCCGCGGGAGGGGCTGGCAGCTGCGGCGGGAGGCAGGATGGCGGCGAGTCCGGCCTCGGCGTCCAGCACGCCGTCGAGGCCGTCGACGGCGGTGTCGTGGTGGGAGAGAATGAGGATCTCCCGTAGACCGGCTTCGATATCGAGGACGCCGTCGAGAGCACGGGTCAGAGCGGCCTGGACCCGGTCGAGCCGCTGGTGCGGTTCCTGCCCGTCAGGGTCGTGTGCGGGGTGGCGGGTCACTGGCCCTCCTCACGTTCCTTGATACGGGCGACTGCCGCTCGACGGGCCTTCTTGAGGTTGGCGCGCACCGTCTCGGCCGACAGGCCGAGATGGTGCGCGATGTCGGTGGGCGTGAAGCCGTTCAAGGTCCAGGCCATGACCTGGCGTTGTCTCGGGGGAAGGCCGCGCAGGATGAGCAGCGCGTCATGCCGCACTTCCCACTCGGCGATGGCGTCGGGACGGGGCAGCAGCGAGGTGGGCTCGGGAACATCCTCGACGAGCTCTTCGATCTGGGCGACCTTGCGCACCAGCGCACGGGAGGCGGCCTTGTGGACCCACGCCTTCGGATACTCGATGTCGCCCCAGCACCGGTAGGCGTCGGTCATGCTCTCCTGTGCGATGTCCGCGGCGTCCCGCACGCACGCCCCTTGGTTGATCAGGAAGCCGACCAGCGAGCTCAGTACGTCGCGATAGAAGGAGGCGAACTCCGCGTCCGTCCGCAGCCGGTCGAGGTCGCCCCGATCGAACGGGGTAGGCGGAGCGGGTACGGCCGCCGACCGGTCAGCCCCCTCGGCCGGGTCCTGGGTGCTCATGCCGTACGGCCCTTCTCGCCGTCGACCGGGGAGCCGTCGACCCGCACGCACAGGTAGTGCCCGGTGTCGCCGCGGTCGCCCAGTTCCACCGTTCCCCCCGTGGGCAACTTGCCGGTCATCTCCAGCAGATAGTGGTGCCGTTCCCGTTCACTCTGCGCCCGTCGGCGCAGCCGTAGCCAGAGCGCCGTCAGCGCGAAGGTTTTGACGATGACGATCGATACGATCACTGTCATGGCCGATTCCATTCGGGGCCTCCTCTTCTTCATGGGTACCGGCCGCGAGGCCGTCATGAGCTGAGGGGCGATCAGGCTCGTGATCGTGAACTTTCCGGCCGGAGTTCTTTCGGGAGCGGAGCGGGGTCGGCACTCCTCGGTGCCTGGACGGTGGGCCGGGCCGCTGAGGTGTCAGGGCCCCGGCGGCGTCAGGCCGGTGGCGGACAGGACCGCGTCGACCGTCCCGTCCACGGTCAGCTCCGCGCTGTCGATCCAGATCTTCTCCCCGGCCAGTTCTGCGCGCATGACGTCGTCCAGCGGGGACCAGTCCGTCGTCAGCGTCTTGTCCCGGGCGAGGTTGCGCTCCATGGCCTTCGCGGCGCCGGGTGCCAGGATCACGCAGTGGAGCGGTGCGCCGGTGAGCGTGGCGCGGTAGAAGTCGAGGTGGGCACGGCGTACGACGACGTCGTCGATGACCGGGAGGAAGCCCGCGGCGACGAAACTGTCCGCCAGCAGGCAGGCGTTGCGGGCCCGGAGGAAGATCTGGCGGTCCGCCTCCTCGTCCCGGTCGGGCGAGGGCCACCGGCCGCCGGAGACGATGAGTGCCTGGAGGGCGTCCACCTCGATGTGGGCGGAGGCGGCGAAGCGGGCGGCGAGAGCCGCGGCCACGGTGCTCTTGCCGCTGCCGGGAATGCCGATCAGCAGGACGGCGCCCGCCGCCGGCTCGGTGTCCACCGGTACTTCTGTCCACCCCATGGGCCGCGCTCCCTCGTTCAGTACACGTCACGCACGTATCTGCGGTCCGAGGCTAGCTGCTTGACCTGCGCGGCCGCCCCTTCGGGTTCGAGTCCCCCGTGGGCGACGGCGATGTCGCGCAGGGCCCGGTCGACGTCCTTGGCCATGCGGGAGGCGTCGCCGCAGACATAGAGGTGGGCGCCGTCGCGGAGCCAGGACCAGAGCTGGGCTCCGTGCTCGCGCATCCGGTCCTGGACGTAGACCTTGGCCCGCTGGTCGCGGGAGAAGGCGGTGTCCAGCCGGGTCAGGGTGCCCGAGCGGCTCAGCCCGTCGAGTTCGTCGCGGTAGTAGAAGTCCGTGGCGCGGTGCTGCTCGCCGAAGAACAGCCAGTTGGGGCCGGGGTGGCCGAGCGCCCGGCGTTCCTCCAGGAAGCCCAGGAACGGGGCGACTCCGGTACCGGGTCCGACCATGATCATCGGGGTGGCCGGATCGGCGGGCGGGCGGAAGCGTTCGTTGCGCTGGACGAACACGGACAGCGGGCTCTCCGGTGCGGCGTCGGCGAGGAACGTGGAGGCCACGCCCTTGCGCATCCGGCCGCGGTGGCTCTCGTAGCGGATCACCGAGACGGTCAGCCGCATCCGGTGGGGGTCCACGAGCGGGCTGGAGGCGATGGAGTACAGCCGGGGCCTCAGCGGCCCGAGCACCTCGGCCCAGGCGGCGGCCGTGGCGCGTACCGGGTGTTCGGCGAGGACGTCGACGGCCTGCCTCCCCCAGATCCACCGGTCCCTCTCGCCCTTGTTGTCGGGGCGCAGCAGCTTCTTCAGCGACCGGTCCCCCGTGTGGTCGGCGACCAGGCGCAGCAGGCCCGGGGTGATGCGGGCGATGTCCAGGTGGCGGTGCAGGGCCGTCTCCAGGGCGACCGGGCCGTGCCCGGGGACATCCACATCGGCGGCGGGGTCGAGTCCGGTGACGGCGAGCCATTCGGCCACCAGGTCCGGCGAGTTGAGGGGCTGTACGCCCAGCGCGTCCCCGGCCGTGTACGTCAGGGGGGTGTCGGCGCCGCGCGTGTCGATCGTGAAGGCACGGACCTCCTTCGTCGCGCCGGGCAGGCTCAGGAGGCGGTTCCCGGTGAGGAGGGCGGTGACGGGCGCGGGCCTGGAGGGACGGGCGGGGGCCGCCCCGGCCGGCGCCTCCGCCGCCGCGGAGGCGGGCGGTGCGGCGGAGACGGCGGGCGGTGCGGCGGAGACGGGCGGTGCGGCCGCCGCCGGCTCCGCCGTCCCTTCCGGTGTCGTCGTCGCCTCCAGCGCGGCCCGGACCTCCTTGAGCCACTGGCCGAAGGGCTGTTCGTACTCCGGTTCGCAGTCGGTGCGCGGGACCAGCCGCTCCGCGCCCAGTTCCCCGAGGCGTTCGTCCAGGCGGCGGCCGTGGCCGCAGAAGTCGTCGTAGCTGGAGTCGCCGAGCGCGAGTACGGCGTAACGGACGCCCGGCAGGCCCGGGGCCCCGGGGGCGTTCAGCGCCTCCCAGAAGCCGGAGCCGTTGTCGGGGGCGTCGCCGTCGCCGAAGGTGCTGGTGACGACGAGGAGGTCGGCCGGGCTCCGCAGGGCGTCGGGCGTCCCGTCGTCCATGCCGAGGAGCGTGGTGCGGTACCCCTCGGCGGCCAGGGTCCGGGCGGCCGTCGCGGCGGCCTCCTCGGCGTTGCCGGTCTGCGAGGCCCACAGCACGACGACCGGCCGGCCCGGCTCGTCCGGGGCGGGCTCCGGCGTCCCCGCGAGCCGGGAGTACGTGCCGGCCAGCACTCCGTTGACCCACAGCGCGTGGTCCGGGGCGAACGGAGCGCCCGCCGGAAGCACCGGGGTGCCCTCCGGCCGGGCGCCGAGGCCCGCGAGGAATCCGGCCAGATAGCGGCGCTCCGTCTCCGTGAGGACGGGTGGGGCGGTGTCCACCAGGCCCAGCGCGCCCACCAGGCCCGAGGTGTTCTCCGGGGCCGAGGTGTTTACCGGGCCCGGCGCGCCGCCCACGAACTGGAGACCGGGGCCACCGGTGGGCGAGGGCCGTCGCGCCGTGGCGGGTTCGCGGCGCGGCGCGGGTGCGGCGACCTTCGCCAGCCGGACCGCGCACACCTTCAGCTCGGGCTGGAACGAGATCGGGTCGACCGCGTCGTTGGTCACGGCGTTCACACCGAGGTACTCGCCGAACAGGTCGTTCCAGTGGAACGGGGCGAAGCACTCCCCCGCCCGCACCCGGTCGGTGATCCGGGCCGGGAGCACCGCGCGGCCGCGCCGCGAGGCGACCTCGACTCCGTCGGCCTCGCCGAGGCCCAGGGCGGCGGCGTCGTCGGGGTGGATCTCCACGAACGGGCCGGGGTCCAGCCGGTTCAGCTTGGTGATCTTCGCGGTCTTGGTGAGGGTGTGCCACTGATGCTGGAGCCGCCCGGTGTTGAGGACGAACGGGTAGTCCTCGTCGGGCATCTCGGCCGGCGGCAGGTGCGGGCGGGCGTGGAAGACGGCGCGGCCGCTCGGTGTGGGGAAGGCGAGCCTCGGCACGGTTCCGTCGGGCCGCACGGTCAGCTCCTGGCTGACGCCGTCGTTGACGTAGCGCACGGGGTTGCGGGCCGGGCCGTCGGCATCGGCGCTGGGCCACTGCACGGGCGTCCCGCGCAGCCGCTCGTACGTCACTCCGCGCAGGTCGTAGCCGGTGCGCGGGTTCGACGCCCGGGTGATCTCGGCGAAGACCTCCTCGGCGCTCGTGTAGCCGAAAGCGTCCTCGTACCCCATGGCGCAGGCCACCGCGGCGATGATCCGCCAGTCCGGCCAGGCCTCTCCGGGCGGGTCGGTGGCGCGGCGGGAGAGGGTGAGGGTGCGCTCCGAGTTGATCATCACCCCCTCGGACTCGGCCCAGAGGGCGGCGGGCAGGACGACATCGGCGTACGCGTTGGTCTCGGTGTCGGCGAACACGTCCTGGGTGACCACGAATTCGGCGGCCTCCAGACCCTCGATGACGGTCCGGCGGTTGGCGACCGAGGCGACCGGGTTGGTGCAGATGATCCAGCAGGCCTTGATCTCTCCCTCGGCCATGCGCCGGAACATGTCGATCGTGCCGCTGCCCGCGCCGTCCGCGCGCAGGGTGCCGGGCGGAACGCCCCACAGATCCTCCGTGAAGGCGCGCTCCTCGTCGACCAGGACCGATCGCTGGCCGGGCAGTCCGGGGCCCATGTAGCCCATCTCGCGCCCGCCCATGGCGTTGGGCTGGCCGGTGAGCGAGAACGGGCCGCTGCCGGGGCGGCAGATCGCTCCGGTCGCCAGGTGCAGGTTGACGATCGCGTTGGTGTTCCAGGTGCCGTGCGTGGACTGGTTGAGGCCCATCGTCCAGCAGCTCATCCAGTCGCCCGCCTCGCCGATCCAGCGGGCCGCCTGCCGGATGTCGTCCTCGGGGATGCCGGTGATCTCCGCCACGGCGGCGGGCGGGTAGTCGCGGAGGAAGGCGGGCATCGTCTCCCAGCCCTCGGTGTGCTCGGCGATGAAATCGGGGTCGGTGTGCCCGTTCTCGACGAGGAGGTGCAGCAGCCCGTTGAGGAGGGCCAGGTCGGTGCCGGGTCTGATCCGGAGGTACAGGTCGGCCTTGGCGGCGGTGGCGTTGCGCCGGGGGTCGACGACGATCAGCTTCGCGCCCGCCTTGACGCGCTCCATCATCCGCAGGAAGAGGATCGGGTGGCAGTCGGCCATGTTGGCGCCGGTGACGAGGAAGACGTCGGCGTGGGCGAAGTCCTCGTAGGAGCCGGGCGGCCCGTCCGCGCCGAGGGACAGCTTGTAGCCGCTGCCCGCGCTCGCCATGCAGAGCCGGGAGTTGGACTCGATGGTGTTGGTCCCGATGAAGCCCTTGGCCAGCTTGTTGGCGAGGTACTGCGCCTCCAGCGTCATCTGGCCGGAGACGTAGAGGGCCACCGCGTCGGGGCCGTGGGTGTCCAGCACGGACCGCAGCCGGCGCGCCGTCTCCTCGATGGCGGCGTCCCGGCCGAGCGGGGCGGGCTGCTCGCTGCGGTCGGGGCGGGCCAGGGCGGTGGTCAGCCGTCCGGGGGCGGCGAGGAGGTCCGCGCCGGTGGCGCCCTTGGTGCACAGCCGGCCGGCGTTCGACGGGTGCTCCTTGTCCCCCGAGGCCTTCACGACGGTGCGGCGGCCGTCGGGGCCTGCGGCGATGTCGAGGACGATCCCGCAGCCGACACCGCAGTACGAGCAGACCGTGCGCACCCGGTCGGTGGCGGGAGCGTCCGGCGGCGGGGGCGGCACGGTCATGGGGGCCCTTCGGGGGCGGCGTTCCCGGAGGGACGCGGGGGCGGGCTGCGGTCACCCCCGAATCTAGGAAGGGCCCGTTACCCGGGGATGACACCGGGCGAACAACGGCGGTTACGTCCCCTGCACACCGCCCGGGGGCCGCCGGTGAGGCCCGGGGCCGCGGCCCCGGCGTCGCACGGTGGCGGGCGGTGTGGGTCGGGCGGTGCCGGGCGGTGGTCCCGGCGACCTCGCCCGGTGATCGCGGGGAACTTCCCGGCCGGGGCGGCCGACTACTGGAGAGACGCCGGGCGCGGGAGGCCCGCCCGGTGACGGAAGCGGCGGCCGGTGACGTGACACGGCTGCCGGGGCGACGGCAGCAGGACACCCACGGGCCCCGGGCCCGGGAGGAGGCCGCGAGGCATGCACTGGTACGAGGACGACGCGCTCTGGTCCGATTTCGCCCCGACGATGTTCCCGGCGGCGCGGGCCGATTCCGCTGCCGCCCTGGTCGCGTCCTCTCCCCTGCTGGACTTCCCGCCGGGCACGAGAGTCCTGGACCTGTGCTGCGGGCCGGGTCTCTTCGTGGTGCCGCTTGCGGAGCGCGGGTACGAGGTGACGGGGGTCGATCTGTCGCCCTCCATGCTGGAGAGCGCACGGGCCGCCTGCGACGCGGCGGGCGCCGAGGTCCGGCTGGAGCGCGCCGACATGCTCGCGTACCGGCAGCCGGGCGCCTTCGACGTCGTGCTCAACGTCTTCACGTCCTTCGGCTACTTCGACGAGGCGGAGGACAACCTCCGGGTGCTGCGCAACGCCCACGAGAGCCTCGCCCCGGGCGGGCAGCTCCTGGTGGACGTGATGGGCAAGGAGGTGCTGGCGGGCTGGATCGGGCGGCCGAAGGCGGTCGACCTGCCCGACGGCGCCTATGTCGTCCAGCGTGACACCGTGCTCGACAGCTGGCGGCGGCTGCGCACGGACTGGACGCTGGTGCGCGGCACGACCGCGCGGACGGCGTCCATCACCTCCTGGCTCTACTCGGCGGCCGAGCTGCACGCCCTCTTCGAGAGCGCGGGCTTCACCGACGTGGAGTGCTTCGGCGGGTTCGACGCGTCCGGCTACGACCAGCGCTCGGACCGGCTGATCGTGCGCGGGCGGCGCAAGTGAGGGCCGGGGCGGACGCCCGTCCGCGCGCCGCGGGGCCGGACGCCTCCACGCGCCCGGCCGTCGCGACGGTCCACGAGCACATCACCGACGCGGTGAAGACCCCGGACCTGATCCGGCTGACCGGCGACGTCGTCCTCGCCCGCTTCGAGACGATGAAGGTGTACGCGGCGCTCGGCGCGGTCCGCTCGCTGCTGCGCCGGGGCCGGGTGGTCCCCGGGCAGACCCTGGTCGACAGCTCCAGCGGGATCTACGCGCTGGCGCTCGCCATGGCCTGCCACCGCTACGGGCTGCGCTGCCACATCGTCGCGTCCACCACCGTGGACGCCACCATGCGGGCGCAGTTGGAGATCCTCGGCGCGACGGTCGACGCGATGCCGCCCTCGCGGAGCCTGCGCCTGGACCAGGAGCTGCGGGTGCGCCATGTGCGCCGGCTGCTGGCCGAGCGGCCGGACTTCCACTGGATGCGGCAGTACCACGACCAGGTCCACCACGAGGGGTACCGGGAGTTCGCGGAGCTGCTCACCGGGGCGCTGCCCGAGGGTCCGCTGACCGTGGTCGGCGCGGTGGGCACGGGTGCGTCGACCGGTGGACTGGCCCGCGCGCTGCAGGAGTCGGGGCGGCCGGTGCGGCTGGTGGGCATCCAGCCGTTCGGCAGCGTGACGTTCGGGAGCGAGCAGTTCGAGGATCCGGAGGCGATCATCGCGGGCATCGGCAGCTCGATACCGTTCGGGAACGTCCGCCACGAGCTGTACGACACCGTTCACTGGCTGGACTTCCGCCATGCGATGGCGGGCGCGGTCGGGCTGCTGCGGGAGCACGCGGTGTTCGCCGGCCTGTCCACCGGGGCGGCCCATCTGGCCGCGTCCTGGGAGGCAGCCCGCGATCCCGGCCGGCTGCATCTGGTGCTGGGCGCCGACACCGGGCACCGGTACGCGGAGCGGGTGTTCACCCGGCATGCCGAGGCCCTGGACCCGGCCGGGCTGCGGCCCCGGACCATCGCGTCGCCGGCCGACCTGCGACCGCCGTGGTCGGTGATGGAGTGGGCCGGGCGCGCCGCGCCGGAGGCCGCCAGGACCGTCGAGGGCGACGCCCCCTCCCCCGTACCGACCGTGGAGCTGCTGCCATGACGATCGCCGCACTGGAGTCCCTGTCCTTCGGCCTGGGCAGGATGGCGGAGGCCGCAGCCGGAGCGGGGCACCGGCTGTGCCTGCTGACCGGCGACCGTTCGGTCTACCGGCACGAGCTGGCGGTCCTGCCGCCGGACGCGCTGGACGTCGTGGACGTCGACACGATGGATCCGGAGGCCACCCGCCGGGCTCTGGCCGCCGTGCCCGGCCTTGCCGGGCTGATCAACACGACGGACACCTGGAGCCTGCCGGCCGCCGAACTGGCCGCCGAACTGGGGCTCCCGGGCGCCGACCCCGGGGCCGTACGGCTGCTGCGGGACAAGCGCCGGGTCCGGGAGACGCTGCACGCGCGCGGGCTGAGCCGGAGTACGGCCGTATCCGTCCCGCCGGGTCCCGAAGGCGCCGGGGAGGTGCTGCGGGCAGTGGGGCTGCCCGCGGTCCTGAAGGACTCGGCGGGCACCTCCTCGCGCTCCGTGTGGATCGTGCACGACGAGGAGGCCCTGCACCGGGCGCTGGCGGAGGCGGCGCGACAGCCTCTGACCGGCGAGCTCTTCGCCGAGGCGTTCCTCGCCGGTCCGCTGTACAGCGCGGAGACCGTCGGCTGGGACGGGACCACCCGGCTGCTCGGGGTGCTGAGCCGCCAGACGTCCCGGGCGGCGGTGGTACGGGAGGAGGCGGCGGCGTTCCCGGTGGCGCTGCCGGAGGAGGAGCGGGCCGGGATCGAGGCGTGGGTGGGCCGGGTCCTCGCGGCGGCGGGACACACCCGCGGCTTCGCCCATGTGGAGTTCGTCCTGACGGCCGACGGGCCCGAACTGGTGGAGATCAACCGCAGGATCGGCGGCGCGCTGGTCGGCGAGGTGCTGTGCCGGACACTGCGGACCAACGTCTACACGGCCATGATGGACGAGGCGCTCGGCCGTCGCCCGGCGCTGCTGGACGCCCCGCTCGACGTCGCAGGGCCCGCGTACGGCTTCGTCCTGGTGTACGCGGAGCGGCCCGGCGTGCTGAAGGGCTGGCACGGCCTCGACGAACTCGGGGCGTTCCCCGGGGCGGTGGAGTGGTTCCCGGTCCGCGAGCCCGGCGAGAGCGTGCTCCACGTCGGCGATCAGCGGGGCTGTACGGGCATGGTGCTGGCGAAGGCGCGGACGGCGGAGCTGGCCCAGCACCGGGCGTGGAGCGCGGCCGTCCGGGTCCGCCCGGTCGTCGCCGGGGCGCCGTGAGCCCGGGAAGGTGAGCCGCCGCCGGACGGACGGGGTTCCGGGGGTCGGCGCGGACCGGGGGCGGCCGGGCCGGGCCGCCCCCGGGCGGAGGGGGCGCCTTCCGCTCACCGGCCCGCAGCGGTTCCTGCTGGGGGGCTCGTTCCTGATCACGCTGGGCAGCTTCGCCGTCCTGCCCTACATGTCGGTGCTGCTGCACCAGCGACTCGGCCTCGGACTCGGCACGGTCGGCATCGTGCTGGCCGTCGCCTCGTTGATCCAGTTCGCCGGTGGCGTGGTGGCGGGGCCGGTGACCGGGCGGATCGGACTGCGGCGCGCGATGCTGCTGGCGCTGGGGCTGCGTACGGCGGGGTTCGCCGCGTTCGTCCCCGGGCTGACGAGTCCGGTCCTGGCGGTCGGGGCGCTGCTGCTGGTATCGGCGGGCGCGGCGCTGTACCTCCCGGCGAACAAGGCGTATCTGGTGGAGGGGGCGTCGACGGCGCGGCGTCCCCGGCTGCTGTCGGCGAGCGGTTCGGCGTTCAACGCGGGGATGGCACTGGGCCCTCCGGCCGCCGCGCCGCTCGTCATGGGCTCCCCCGGGGTGCTGTTCTCCTGCGTCACCGTGCTGTTCGCGCTCGTGGGGGCCGGGCACGCGCTGCTGCCGGCGGGCGCGGCGGACCGGCCCTCCGAGGACGGGTCGTCCGACGGGTCCTCCGCGGCGCCCGCCGCCGGTCGGGCCCCGGAGTCCGGTGCACCGCACCCCGGGCCTTCCCCGTTCCTGGTGACCGTGCTGAGCGTGTACGCGTTCATGTTCTTCCAGCACTATCTGGCGCTGTACGCGGTCCCCCGGACGTCGGCCGCCTTCTACGGGGCCGTCCTGACGGGGTACGCGGCCCTCCTCGTCGTCGGCCAGCCGTTGCTGGCGGAGCGGGTCGCCGCACTGAGCTACCCGGCCGCCGTGCGGTGGGGGTTCGGCGCGATGGCGGCGGGCATGGCGGCGATCGGGGCCGGCGGGCACGCGGGGATCGCGGTGGGCGGGGCGCTGCTGTGTCTCGGGGAGATCGTGCTCTTCCTCAAGAACGACCTGGAGGCGCTGGCCCGTTCGTCGGCGGCTCCGGCGAGCGTGTTCGGGCGTCAGCGGCTGGCGGCGGGCATCGGCGCGTTCGCCAGCGGGGTGTTGGGCGGACAGTTGTACGGGGCGGCGGAGTCGGCGGGCTCGGCGCGGGGGTTCTGGGCGGTGGTCTGCCTCCAGTGCCTGCTGCTGCCGGTGTTCCTGCTCCGCCGGCGGCGCACCGCCCGGGCCCCCGAGGGATCGCGGGCGGGCGTCGGCTGAAGCGCGTTGCGGAGGCCCGGTGCCGGGACGGTCAGGCCGTTGCGGGGAGCGGTCGCCGGTGCTCCGGGGCCGACGCCTCGCGCCACTGCCCGGCGAGTTCGCGGCGTGCCCGGGCCACGCGGGAGCGCACCGTGCCGATCGGGCAGCCTGCGGCGGCGGCCGCCTCCTCGTAGGACGCGCCCAGCAGTTGGGTGAGGACGAAGGCCTGACGGCGTGCCGGTTCCAGTCGGCGCAGGGCGTCCAGCACCGCGACGGACTCCTCGAATCCGGCGGGGTGACGGGGCTGGGCGCGCTCCGCGGCGGTCTGCCAGTCCGCGGTGTCGGCGGTCCGGGGGCGTACGGCGGCGGCGCGGTGCCGGTCGATGACGACGCGTCGCGCGATCGACATCAGCCAGGTCCGGGCGCAGGAACGCCCTCCGAACCGGGCCAGTCCGCTCATCGCCCGGAGGTAGGTCTCCTGAGCCAGGTCGTCGGCCCCGGGGACGTCGGAGCTGAGATAGGCGACGAATCTGCGGACGTCCTCGTAGGTGGCCCGGACGAAGAGGTCGGCGGCCTCCCGGTCCCCGCCGCCCGCGGCGAGCGCCCAGTCGGTGATCTGCCCGTCGTTCTGCCGGGCGGCCGGGACCCGGGAGCGGGGCGGGCGGGTGGCGGACACCCGGATGACCGGCGGCCGGGATGCGGGCGGCGGCGCGGCGGCAGCGAGCCTTGCGACGGCCGGTGGCGCGGGGGCCGGTAGCACGGTGGCCGGTAGCGCGGGAGCAGGAAGTGTCACAGCAGTCCTTCGCGTCCTTGCGGAGCCGCGGCAGCGGTCGCCCGGCTCCGGCGACCGGTCCCGGGCCCCGTCGGGGGCGGCCCGGTGAACCGGCATGCCTGTCACGGGTGTGCGCGGCGCACACCCGTACCGCCTCCGGCGCTCAGCGGCCGGAGGGCGGATGGAGGTCAGAGGAAGGGGAGGGAGTGCGGTGGCCCGCGTCGGGAGATGGCGTGCAGGGCGAGAAGGTCCCGGGGGCGGCGGGGCCGGCGGCGGACGCGCCGTCGGGCGGGCGGCGCGGGCGCGGGGGGCGTCGCGGACCACAGACGCCAGGCCGTCCGCAGCGGTGCCCGGACGAACAGCACCAGACAGCGGCCCAGCCGGGCGAGGGCCACCTCGCCGCGCCACAGCCACCAGCCGCAGATCAGCCCGGCCATCGCGTGGGCGGCGGCCATGCCGAGGGTGAACGCCGCCCCGTCGAAGGCGGCCAGAAGCCCCATCAGGTCCGACGGGCCGCCGATCGGGACCTCGTGAGCGGCGTGGTTCATCGCGTCCGACGCACGGCGCCCGCCGCCCGAGTGGTGCGCGCCGAGGCCGGACGGCAGCCAGGATCCGGCGCGGGCGAAGAGTGCGTGCAGCCCCAACTGGCCCAGCACATGGGCCGTCACGGTCACCGGGGCGCTCCGCTCGCGTGCGGCGAGCCACCACCCCGCACCGCACACCGGCAGCAGCGCGGCGGCCTGGACGAGCAGGGGCAGGGGCGCGCCGGACATCAGCGCGTGGCCGAGTCCGGACACGGCGACGCACACCACCGCGAACAGCGCGGTGCGTCCGAGTCGGAGTGCGGTTCCGGCTCCCATGGCAGCCATCGTGCCAGTCGCACCCGCCCCGGAGAGAAGAGCACCAGATGCCGAAACAACGGGAGTTCGCCGCGTTTGCCCCACCAGCCACCGCACGTGATCCATATCACACACGAAGGACGGGAACTTTCCCCTCCGAGCGTCCGACTGCTCCAACAACGCGTCTGCGTAAGCCTCGTGGCCCGGGGCCACCGCATCCGCCCCCGCCGCCCAATGCCCCCCGCCCCGAAGAGGCCGCATGATGAACCCGCCCCCCACCCCCGAACCGGCAGCGGCCGCCGAGACGCCCGGAAGCACCGCGCCGGCCACCGAGGACCGACCTGTAACCGCGGCCGCGGCGACCGGAAGCGCCGCACCGGACGACGGCCGGGTCCCCGCCGCCCGACGGCCGGGAGAGCTGAGACGGCCGACGCTCCGCTCCGACCTGCGGGCCTCGTGGCCCGACGGTCTGGTGGCGCTCCTCATCACCGCGGCGATCTTCGTCCTGCTCTACATACGCATCCGCAACAAGACCTCGTCCACGGTCACCGTGATGCCGTTCATGGCCGACGCGGGCGGCTTCTGGATGTACTTCCTCAGCCAGGCGTTCGGCTGGTCCGCCCTGCTCTGGGCCTGGGGGACCGTCATCCTCGGGCTGATGCTGTCCGGGCCGCGACCGGGCCGCCTGCCGCTGTCGGGCCCCCGACTGGAACGTCTGCACCGCACCACGAGTCTCAACACCATCGCCCTGATCGCGGCCCACGCCCTGCTGTTCGGGGCCGAGCTGGTCCGGCACGACACCGCGTCCTGGAACTCGGCGGTCGCCACCGCCTTCGTGGAGGCCCTCGTCCCCGGCGGCTACGACTCGGGGACCGGCAAGATCGCCATCCCCATCGGCCAGGCGGCCCTCTACCTCGCGATCCCCCTCGGCCTGATCTTCTACGTACGCCACCGCATCGGCCAGAAGACCTGGCGGGTACTGCACCGCTGCGTGATCGTCGTCTACGTCCTCAGCGTCTGGCACACCCTCCTGTACGGGACCAACGTCTGGTACGACGGCTGGTTCCGCACGAGTGTCTGGCTGCTCCAGCTCCCGATCGCCGCGCTGCTGCTCCTGCGTCTGATGCGGCCCGCCCGCCGCTCCGAGAAGCTGCCCGGCCGGCCGGGAGCGACCACCGCGGCCCGCACCGGGTGGGCCCTGCGCGTGGGTGGCCGGCTCGCCGTGGTGGCGGTCCTGGCGGCTCTCGTCGCCGTCGTGGCCAGCGGCAGCGACGGCGGGCGCAGCACGCCCCCGAAAGACGCCACCTCCACTCACAACCACGACTGAGAGGCCGTCCGCCGCCGGGCGTGCGCGCTGTCCGCCACCACGGGTGAGAGCCGTCCGCCCGGCGACGTACGCTCGGAGGCATGACCACCAACGATCTTCCCGTGATCGCCGCAGTCGACGGCTCCGCGCACAGTCGGCAGGCGCTCGACTGGGCCACCCACGAAGCCGTGCGGCGGGAGCTGCCCCTGCTGATCGTCCACGTCCGCCCGCTCACCCGGCAGGTCGACGAGGAGACCGGACGGCGCGAGGCGGAGGCCCTCCTGGCCGAGTCCGTGCGCCGGAGCGCGCTCATCGCTCCGGAGCTGCGGCCCTCGACGCTGGCCCCGCTGGACTTCCCGTCGGCGGCCCTGGTCTCGCTCGGCCGGGACGCGTCGATGATCGTGGTCGGCTCGCGCGGGCTCGGCGGCTTCCGCTCGCTGATGGTCGGTTCCAACAGCCTCGCCACCGCTTCGATGGCGAGCTGTCCCGTCGTGGTCGTGCAGGAGGACCGCCCGGAGGGGGACGAGAGCCGACCCGGGGACGCGGGGGCCTTCACCGACATCGTGGCGGGGGTGGCGGCCGACGAGAGCAGCGAGGCCGTCCTGGAGTTCGCCTTCGCCACCGCGGCCTCCCGGCCGGGCGCCCGGCTGCGGATCGTGCACGGGTGGACGATGTTCTCCTCGATGCTCGCGGGCGGCCCCGTCCTGGACCGGCAGGAGGCGGCCGGCTCGGCCGCGCGGACCCTGGCCGAGCTGACCTCGGGGTGGCACGAGAAGTACCCGCAGGTGGAGATCGTCCGGGAGCCGGTCAACGGTTCGGCCTCGCGCACCCTGGTGACCGCGTCGGCGACGGCGGCTCTGACGGTGGTCGGCCGTCGCAAGGGCGGCGAGTCGCTCGGTCTTGGGCTGTCCCCGGTGGCGCAGACGGCGGTCACGCACGCGCTGGGACCGGTCGCCGTCGTGCCCTGCTGAGCCGGTTCCCCTGCTCGGTCCAGCCGTTCTCCCCAGGTCCTGTCGTCGAACTCCCGTCGTCGCCCGGAGGACGGCCCTGCGGGGTCAGGTGCGTGCTCCCGGCGCGCCGGGGGCGGGTCCTCGTACTGGACGTACGCAGGCGGGTGCACGGTGCGGCGAGAGTGCGCGCATGGCCCCGTGGGGCAGACGGAAGTGTGACTACGGGGCGTGGCCCCGACGGGTCGCCGGACCCGGCCCGTCGGCGCGGGCCCCTTGGCCTGGCGGGCGGCGTGACCGAGACTTGCCCGATGACACAGCGTGTGGCACTCGCGACCGTGCTGGACCGGCTTGCCATCGATGCGGTGATCACCGGGTACGCGGTGGCCGTCGACGACGGGGCCTGGTCGGACTACGGCGCCCTGTTCGCCCCGGACGGCCGCGCCGACTACCGGAGCGCCGGGGGCGTGGAGGGCCCGGCCGACGAGATCGCCCGGTGGCTGGAGGAGACGATGCGCCTCTTCCCCGTACGTCAGCACCTGATCGTCAACCGCCGGATCGACCTGGAGGACCTGGGCGGCTACACGGGCGACCGGGCCGAGGTGCGGGCCGACTACCTCAACCCGATGTGCCTGGCCCCGAAGACGTCGGGCGGGCCGGAGGCGGGCGCGCCGGGCCGGACGGATTCCGGGCAGTCCGGGGTCGCCACGCCCGACTTCGTGACCGGCGGCCGCTACACCTTCGAGCTGCACCGCGCCGAACCGGGCTGGCTGATCCGTACGGTCACCGTCCATGAGAAGTGGCGCCGGGCGCCGGGCGCGTAGGCCTCGCCGTCGCACTGCCGTCGCCGCCGCCCGAAGGGCGCCGGGCCCGCCCGCCGTGCCCCCGCTCGGCCCGCGTCCTGTGTCCGGCGGGGATCACCTCCCCCACACTGGGTATCCAGGGGTTGACGCGGTGACGGCGACCGCCCGCCCGCGCACGACCGAGGAGGGCACGGCATGCGAATCCGGGGCGGGCGTCTCCCGGCCGGCCGGAACGCGGCCGGCGAGGGCGCGTCCGGTGCGGGCGCGTCCGGTGCGGGCGCGTCCGGTGCGGGCGCGGCTGCCGAAGGCGGTACCGGCGCGGACGG
The DNA here is from genome assembly GCF_040638385.1 of Streptomyces sp. NPDC026589. Classification (NCBI taxonomy): domain Bacteria; kingdom Bacillati; phylum Actinomycetota; class Actinomycetes; order Kitasatosporales; family Streptomycetaceae; genus Streptomyces; species Streptomyces sp. NPDC026589. The sequence goes on along the minus strand of NZ_JBEZYG010000029.1, from coordinate 88,854 downwards.
CGCCTCCGGTGACGGTCCGGCGGCCGGCGGCCGGGGCTCCACCGGTGCGGGGGCGCTCTCGTCCCCCTGGGTCCGGGGCGCGGCGGCGCTGCTCGCCGGGGCACTGCCCGCGCTCGCCTTTCCCGCGCCCGGACTCTGGTGGTTCGCCTACGGGGCGCTGGTCCCCTGGCTGCTGCTGATCCGCACCGCGCCCTCACCCCGCAGGGCCGCGCTGGACGGCTGGATCGGCGGCATCGGCTTCGTCATCGCGGTGCACCACTGGCTGATCCCGAGCCTCCACGTCTTCATCGTGCTGCTGGCGGCCCTGCTGGGGCTGCTCTGGGCGCCCTGGGGGCTGCTGGTGTCCCGGCTGCTCGGCGGGTCCCCTTCCGTGTCGCGTGCGGTCGCCGCCGTGGTCGTCTTGCCCTCCGGGTGGCTGACGATCGAGCTGGTCCGGTCCTGGGAGGGGCTCGGCGGGCCCTGGGGGCTCCTCGGTGCGAGCCAGTGGGAGGTCGCCCCCGCCCTGCGGGTCGCCTCGGTGGGCGGGGTATGGCTCGTGAGTCTGCTGGTGCTCGCGGTGAACACCGGCGCGGCCCTGCTGGTCGCCGACCGCGCGGCCCGTACGGCCGCCGGCGTCCTGCTGGTGGTGTGCGCCCTGTCCGTCGCGGCGATGTGGGCCTGGGCGCCGCGGCCCACGAACACGGGCACGGGCACGGGCACGGTCAGGATCGCCGTCGTGCAGCCGGGCGTCGTGGAGGGACCGGGAAGCGTCGCGCGCCGCTTCGACCGGGGCGAGGAGCTGACCCGTTCGCTGCGGGGCCGGAACGTCGACCTGGTCGTGTGGGGCGAGAGCAGCATCGGGGCGGGCGCCTGGGAGCGCCCGGAGACCGCGCGGCGGCTGGCCGGGCTGTCCCGCCTGGTCGGCGCGGATCTGCTGGTCAATGTGGACGCGCGGCAGACGGACGGCTCGGGGCGGTCGGGAATCTTCAAGTCGGCGGTGCTCGTGGGCCCGGACGGGCCGACCGGGGACCGCTACGACAAGATGCGTCTGGTCCCCTTCGGCGAGTACGTTCCGGCCCGCTCCCTGCTGGGGTGGGCGACCTCCGTGGGCAAGGCGGCGGGCGAGGACCGGCTGCGCGGCGACCGCCAAGTGGTGATGACCCTGCCGGAAGGGGCGCGGGGGCTGCGGATCGGCCCCCTGGTCTGCTTCGAGACGGCGTTCCCCGACATGAGCCGCGGGCTGGTGCGCGACGGGGCGCAGGTGATCGTCGCCCAGTCCGCCACCTCGACGTTCCAGGACAGTTGGGCCCCGGCCCAGCACGCCTCGCTGGGGGCGCTGCGGGCCGCCGAGAACGGCCGCCCGATGGTCCACTCGACGCTCACCGGGATCAGTGCGGCGTACGGGCCCCGGGGGGAGCGGGTGGGCCGCCCGCTCGGCACGGACGCGAGCGCGGCGGAAGTGTTCGACCTGCCGCTGGCGCGCGGGAGCACACTCTACGTCCGGCTCGGCGACTGGCCGGTGTACGGGGCGCTGGCGGCGCTGGCCGTGCTGTGCGCCGTCGAGGGGCTGCGGGCGCTCAGGAGGCCTGCTCCAGGGCCTCCCGGACCACCCGCTCGCACAGCTCATGGGTCGCCAGGGCGTCCCGGGCACTGAGCGTTTCGCCCCGGCGCACGGCGTCGAGGAAGGCGTGCACGCAGGCTTCGATGCCGCGCTGCCGGGCCACGGGGACCCAGTCGCCGCGCCGCCGCACGCTGGGCTGCCCCTTGTGGTCGACGATGTCCGCGAGGTTGAGGACCTGTCGCTTGGAGTCCTGGCCGGAGACTTCGAGGATCTCCTCGGTGGACCCGTTCAGCCGGTTCATCATGCCGATCGCGGTGAATCCGTCGCCGGACAGCTGGAGCACCACGTGGTGCATCAGCCCGTCCACGATCCGGGCCCGCACGGTGGTGTGGTCGACGGTGCCCGGGACCAGGAAGCGCAGGGTGTCGACGACGTGGATGAAGTCGTCGAGGACCATCGTCCGGGGGTCCTCGGGCAGTCCGACCCGGTTCTTCTGCATGAGGATCAGCTCGCGCGGGTGCTCCGCGCACTGCGCGTAGCCCGGGGCGAGGCGGCGGTTGAAACCGACGGCGAGGCTGACGCCGCGTTCCTCGGCGAGGTTCACCAGCCGCTCGGAGTCGGCGTACTCATAGGCGATCGGCTTGTCGACATAGGTGGCGACACCGGCTTCGAGGAGCCGTTCCACGATCTGCGGGTGCACGGCGGTCGGGGCGTGCACGAACGCCGCGTCCAGCCCGGCGGCGAGGAGGGAGTCGAGGGTCGTGTGGCGTCCCCCGGCCGGAACGCGGTGGGTGTCGCCGACCGCGTGGAGCGTGGCGGGGGTGCGGGTCTGCAAATGCAGTTCGACCCCCGGTACGGCGCTGAGCACCGGCAGGTACGCCTTCCGCGCGATGTCGCCGAGCCCGATGCAACCGATCTTCACGAGGTCTCCTGTCGCCGTGTCGCGCCGCGGTGCGCGGCAGTTCGCGCCCCGGCAGCATACGTCGCCGCCGCCCTTCGCCCTCCTTCCGGTCCGCTCGCGAATTCCCTGGCCAGGGCCATGATCATGAGTCACTATGGCCCCCATGACTTTTCCGGAACGCTCCGAACCCGCTCTCGACGCCGCCGAACGCCCCATGCTGGAGGGCTGGCTCGACTACCACCGCGCGACCATGGCCATGAAGTGTGCGGGGCTGACCGACGCCCAGGTGCGCGAGGCCTCGGTGCCGCCGTCCGCCTTCACGTTGCTCGGGCTCCTGCGGCACATGGCCGAGGTGGAGCGCGGCTGGTTCCGTGCGGTGCTGGCCGGCGAGGAGCTGCCGGACCTCTTCTGCACCGAGGAGGACCCCGACGGTGAGTGGCATGTGACGGAGTCGGACACCTGGGCCGAGGCGGATGCCGCCTGGCGGGCGGAGGTCGCGGCGGCCCGTAAGAACGCCGCCGCGTACGACCTGGACGACTTCTCCAAGGGCGTCGGCTCGGCGGGCAAGCCGTTCAACCTGCGCTGGATCTACACGCACATGATCGAGGAGTACGCACGGCACAACGGCCACGCCGACCTGGTGCGCGAGCGCGTGGACGGCGCCACCGGCGACTGACGGCCGCGTCCCCGGCGAGCGCGGTCCGGGCACCGTGCTGACCGGGTCACTCGTGCGGGCCATTCCCCGTGCACCGGGCCCCCTGATGCCCCGGGGGACCGCAGAGTTGTCCCGTGCAGAGAACCAGAATCGCCACGAAGCTCCTGGTCGGACTGACGGTCGCGGCCGTCTCCGGCTGCGTCTCGGTGGAGCCCCGGGCCGTTCCCCCGCCGACTCCCGGCGCCACCGGGCCGGTCCAGGACGTGGCCCCGCAGATCATGCAGCCGCCCGCCCGTGAGGCGTTGGAGGCGGTGCCGGATCCAAGCCCCTCGGCGGCCCTGCCGTCCTCCCCCGCGCCCCCGGCCGCCGGCTCCCCACCGCGGGCCCGGCGCACCGCACCGACGGGGATCTCCCGTCCTCGGGAGCGCCCGGAGCCGCCGGAGTCCCGGACGCCGCGCCGGGTCCCGGGCGTCCCGTCCGTCACCGTGCCCGCCCTGCCGCGCGTCCCCGGCGTCGGGGCGGACGTCTGCGCGCTCGGCCGGGGGTACGGCGGCTGGCCCGCGGGCAGTCCGGAGTCCCGCAGCTGCTCGGAGACGTACGGCCGCTGACGCTCCCGCCTCAGCGCGGGCGCCCGGGGTCACTGCTCCCGCATGCGCAGCTCCAGGCGGTGGATGGCGGCGCGGACTCCGCCGCCGTACCCGTCGTCCGGGAGCGAATCGGCCGCGGCGCGGGCCCGCTGGAGGTGGATGCGGGCCGAGTCGGGGCGCTGGAGTTTGAGGTAGTCCGCCGCGAGGTTGAGGTGCAGCGAGGGGTAGAACGCCCGGACGGCCGGGGTGTCGCGGTGTTCGGATGGCCGGGCCCCGCCACGCCCCTCGCCGCCGCCCGGCCCGGCCCCTCCACCCGGCTGGTCGCCCGGCCCCTCGGCGGTTCTCAGCCCATCGGCGGCCGTCAGAGCGCGGAGATCCCAGGCCAGCTCGTCGCCGGGGTCGTCCTGGGTGTCGGCCATGTAGTGCGCGAGGGTGCAGCGGTGCAGGGCGTCGCCGTCCGCTCCGAGCTCCGACCAGAGCGCGCCGAAGCGGTTGCGGGCCTCCTCCCGGTCACCTCCGTGGAGCAGCATGATCGCCTGGCCGATCCTGGTCATGACGGCGTCGTCGGACGCCTCCTGCTGCTCCACCACTGCGGTCTCCTCCGTCGCCGGTCCAGCCGGTTGCCGTCGGTCCGACGCTAACGCCGGGCTTCCGCATAACCGGTCAGACACGGGCGTCAACGCCCGTCGGACGGGGCCCGTCAGCCGGGGCCCGTCGGTCGGGGCCCGTCAGCCGAGTTCGGGGATCCGCCAGTCGATCGGCTGGTGCCCCTGGGCGGCCACCGCCTCGTTTATCCGCGTGAAGGGGCGGGAGCCGAAGAACTTCTTGGCGGAGAGCGGCGAGGGGTGCGCGCCCTTCACCACCACGTGGCGCTCCTCGTCGATCAGGGGCAGCTTCTTCTGCGCGTAGTTGCCCCAGAGCACGAAGACCGCCGGGTCGGGCCGGTCGGCGACGGCGCGGATCACCGCGTCGGTGATCTTCTCCCAGCCCTTGTTCTTGTGGGAGTTGGCCTCGCCGCCCCGGACGGTGAGCACGGCGTTGAGCAGGAGGACGCCCTGCTCCGCCCAGGGCATCAGATAGCCGTTGTCCGGAATCGGCAGGCCGAGCTCCTGCTGCATCTCCTTGTAGATGTTGCGCAGGGACGGCGGCGTCCTGACACCGGGGCGCACGGAGAAGCAGAGCCCGTGTCCCTGGCCCTCGCCGTGATACGGGTCCTGGCCGAGGACGAGGACCTTCACCTTCTCGTACGGAGTGGCGTCCAGTGCGGCGAAGACCTGCTCGCGCGGCGGATACACGGGACCCTTGGCCCGCTCCTCCTCGACGAAGTCCGCCAGTTCCTTGACGTACGGCTTCTCAAGTTCTTCGCCGAGGACGGCGCGCCAGGACTCGGGCAGCAGGTCGATATCGGTCACGTCCACAACCTCCGGTGAGCAACAGGTTCTTGATCCCAGAACCTACCGGGCGCCACTGACATCCGGTCCCGGAAGCCCCTCCGGACAGCGCCTACCAGCTGGCCTTGCGGTACAGCTCCCACAGCTGCATCACGGTCTGCGGGTCGAGTGCGCGCTCGGTGCCGCCGATGTCCTCGCCCGAGGCGACGTACAGCTTGGCCTGCCACAGCGGCAGCAGCCGGACGTCCTCGACGAGGATCTCCTGGGCCCGCTCGAACTGCTTGCTGACCGCGCCCCGGTCGCTCTCCTGCCGTGAGGCGGGGATCAGCTGCTGGGTGATCTCCTTGTTGATGTACGGGGTGCCGGTGACGCTCTCCTTGCCCACGAAGGGCGCGATGAAGTTGTCGGGGTCCGGGAAGTCCGGGTACCAGCCGCGGCCGAAGACCGGGTAGTCGCCCTTGTTGAAGCCTTCCTGGAAGGTCGTCCAGGGCTCGCCCTGCAGCGTGATCTCGAACAGCCCGGAGGCCTCCAGCTGCCGCTTGAGCTCCTCGAACTCGGGCTCCGTGGACGAGCCGTACCGGTCGGTGGTGTACCAGAACTTCATCTTCACGGGCTCGGTGATACCGGCCTCGGTGAGGATGTTCTTCGCCTTCTTGACGTCCGGGTCGCCGAAGGTGTCGAAGAAGCTCGTGGTGTGTCCGGCGATACCCTTGGGGACCATGGAGTAGAGGGGCTCGGCGGTTCCCCGGTAGACCTTGGCGACCAGGGCGTCGCGGTCCACGACGTGGGCGATGGCCTTGCGGACGGCGGGGTTCGCGGCGGCCGGGTCCTTCGGGTTGAAGACCAGGAAGCGGATGTCCGAGCCGGTGCTCTCGACGATCTGGAGGCCGGCGTTGTCGTCCTTGTTGTCCTCCAGGCTGACGACCTCCTCGGCGGTCAGGCCCCGGTAGGTGGCGTCGATCTCGTCCGCCTTGAGCGCGCTCACCATGTCGGCGGACTTCTCGAAGTAGCGGATGGTGACCGCGTCGTTCTTCCGGTCGGCGAAGCCCTTGTAGTCCGGGTTCTTCTTCAGCTCGGCGGTGGCCCGGCCCTTGTAGGACTCCAGGAGGTAGGGGCCGGAACCGGTGACCTTGCCGTCGTCGCGGATCTTGTCCTTGCGGTAGTCGCCGGGGGCGACGAGGGACATGGCGGGCGTGGCCAGGATGAACGGGAACGTGGCGTCGGACTTGTTCAGGTGGAAGATGACCGTGTCGTCGCCCTTGGTCTCGATCCGGTCCAGGGAGTCGAGCATCCCGGCCGGGCCGCCCTTGAAGTGGATGTCCACGATGCGGTCGATGGAGTACTTCACGGCCTCGGCGTCGAGCTTCTCGCCATTGGAGAACGTGAGGTTCTTCCTGAGCGTGCACCGGTACGCCATGCTCGTGGCGTCGGTGAACTTGCAGGAGTCCGCCGCGTCCGGCTCCGGCATCGTGCTGCCGGAGGGGAAGCTCACCAGAGTCTGGTAGACGTTCCGCATCAGCTCCCAGGACCCGTCCCAGGCTGCCGCGGGATCCAGTGTGGACGGGGAGCTGGTCGTCCCGACGGTTATCTTCTGGTCGGCTTCCGATCCACTGTCGGAAAGGAGACCGCAGCCGGCCAGCAGAGAAAGGGAAGCTAGGGCTGCAGCAGCCTGCAGACTGGCCCGGTAGAACACGTGCACGCTCCTCGATCAGCCATGGGTCGGCAGACCATACCGCAGCGCCCCACCGGGTCAATCCGCTGGCCCGGCGGGGCACTTGACCCAATCAGGGCCAAACCGTCCCAGGCCGCTCTCAGCCCACGCCGGCGTTGAGGAAAATTCCCCCGTCGACCACGAGGGTCTGGCCGGTGATCCAGTCGGACTGGGCGGAGGTCAGGAAGGCCGCCGCGCCCCCGATGTCCTCGGGTACGCCGAGCCGGCCCAGCGGGTAGGCGGCGGCCGCCTCCGCTTCGCGGCCCTCGTAGAGGGCCTCGGCGAACCTGGTCTTGACCACGGCCGGGGCGATGGCGTTGACGCGGACGACCGGGGCGAACTCGTGGGCGAGCTGGAGGGTCAGGTTGACCATCGCCGCCTTGCTCATGCCGTACGCGCCGATGAACGGCGAGGCGGAGACCCCGGCGACCGAGGCGATGTTCACGATCGCCCCGCCGTTCTCCTTCTGCCAGGCCTTCCAGGTCTGCTGGGCGAAGCCCAGCGCCGAGATCACATTGGTCTCGTAGACCTTGCGGGCGACGTTCAGGTCGAGCTCCGCCATGGGGCCGAAGACCGGATTCGTCCCGGCGTTGTTCACCAGGTAGTCGACGCGGCCGAAGGCCTCCATCGTGCGCTCGACCGCGACGGCCTGGTGCGCCTCGTCGTGCGCCTTGCCCGCGATGCCGATCGCCCGGTCGGAGCCGAGCCGCTCGACGGCCTCCTTCAGGGCGTCCTCACCCCGCCCGGTGATGGCCACCCGGTCGCCGCGGGCGACGAGCGCCTCGGCGATCCCGTAGCCGATGCCCCGGCTCGCGCCCGTGATGAGGGCGACCTTTCCGCTGTCCTGCACCGTCATGATGTCCGCTGCCCTTCGGGTCAGTTGAGGGGTCCGCCGGCCACGTACATGACCTGGCCGGAGACGAAGCCCGCGTCGTCGCCCGCGAAGAAGGCGATGGCGTTCGCGACGTCCTCGGGACGGCCGACGCGCTGGACCGGGATCTGGGTGGCGGCCGCCGCCTGGAACTCCTCGAAGCCCATGCCGACGCGGGCGGCCGTCTGCGCGGTCATCTCCGTGACGATGAAGCCGGGCGCGACGGCGTTGGCGGTGACGCCGAACTTGCCGAGCTCCTTGGCGAGCGTCTTGGTGAGGCCCTGGAGCCCCGCCTTGACCGCGGAGTAGTTGGCCTGGCCCCGGTTACCGAGGGCCGAGGAGGAGGAGAGCGAGACGATCCGGCCGAACTTGGCCTCGACCATGTGGGCCTGGACGGCCTTCGCCATCAGGAACGCACCCTTGAGGTGCACGTTCATCACGAGGTCCCAGTCGGACTCGCTCATCTTGAACAGCAGGTTGTCGCGGAGCACGCCCGCGTTGTTCACGAGGATCGTCGGCGCGCCCAGCTCGGCGGCGACCCGCGCGACGGCGGCTTCCACCTGACCGGCGTCCGACACGTCGCAGCCGACGGCGAGCGCGGTGCCCCCGGCGGCGGTGATCTTCTCGACGGTGTCCTTGCAGGCCGCCTCGTCGAGGTCGAGTACGGCGACGGAACGGCCCTCGGCCGCGAGACGTACGGCGGTGGCGGCGCCGATGCCCCGCGCCGCTCCCGTCACGATGGCGACGCGCTGCTCGGTGGTGGACATGCTTGGCTCTCCTCGCCCTTGGATCGGGGCTCAGCGGGGATCGGGGCGTTTCCCTGACAGTAAGGCCCCCGATTGCTGAGCAACCGCTTAGTACCTTCAGCAGACGAGACGCTAGAAGCCCTGGCACCCGGTGTCAACGGCGCACGCCCCGGCGGGCCGTACGTCACACCGGGCGGAAGCGCCCGCCGCTGTGCCGTCAGGGTCCCACCGGGGCGTGGATCAGCGCACGAGGAGGTCGAGCAGCCGTTCCACCTCACCGGCCGGGTCGGTGGTCAGGCCGCTGTGCACGGCGCCGGGCTGGACGACCGTGGAGCGCGGGGCGATCAGCCAGCGGAACCGTCGCCCGGCGTCGTCGCCCGCCGCCTGACCGGCCCCCTCACCGCCGCCGCAGACTCCCTCGACGGCGCGCAGGGCGGCCCGCACCCCGATGACGTCGGCGCCCGGGTCCAGAGCCTTCAGCTTCGCCTCGTCGAGGTGCGTACGGGCGGCCACGAACGAGTGTGCCCGGCAGTAGACGAGCACCCCGGCGTTGAAGCACTCCCCCCGCTCGACGCGGGGCACGACGCGCAGGAGCGCGTACTCGAAGACATCGCGACGCGTCATCGGCCACCCTCCTCGCCGGCACGGGCGGACGCCGCGGCGCGGTCGTCGGCGGCCCGCTTCGGCCGGGGCGGCAGCCGCTCGGTGAGCCAGCCCGGCGCCTGGGAGGGCCGGGTCGAGGCCGGCGCGTCCAGCGTGATCCGCCCGTGGATGCCGGCGGCCCGCGCGAGCAGCGGTGCGATGTAGGCCCGGCGCACCTCGTCGGCGGAGGCGAAGCCGGGCTCGTCGGCCAGCCAGACGTCCGGCACGTCGGCGGCCACCTCGGTGAGCAGCTCCTCGGTGACCAGCGGGGCGAGCTCGGCGGACGCGGCCGCGATGTCCGGCCCGAAGGGCGCCAGGACATGGTCCGAGGCGTTGTACGGCTTGCCCGCGGAGGCCTGGGCGCCGGGCCAGTTGTGGTGCCAGATCATGGTCGCGCCGTGGTCGATGAGCCAGAGGTCACCGTGCCAGACGAGCAGGTTCGGGTTGCGCCAGGAGCGGTCGACGTTGTTGATCAGCGCGTCGAACCAGACGATCCGGCCGGCCTCGGCAGCCCCGACCTCGTAGGCGAGCGGATCGAACCCGAACGAGCCCGGCAGGTAGTCCATCCCGAGGTTCAGTCCGCCGCTCGCGCGGAGCAGCTCCTGCACCTCCTCGTCGGGCTCGGCGAGTCCGATGACGGGGTCGAGCTCGATGGTCACCAGCTCCGGCACCCGCAGCCCCAGCCGGCGGCCCAGTTCCCCGCAGATGATCTCCGCGACGAGCGTCTTGCGGCCCTGCCCCGCCCCGGTGAACTTCATGACGTACGTGCCCAGGTCGTCGGCCTCGACGATCCCTGGGAGTGATCCACCCTCCCGCAGGGGTGTGACATAGCGGGTCGCTACGACTTCTTGCAACACTTTCCCAGGCCACCCATCTCTTCAGCCTTACAAACAACGGAGGGTCACTGTGGGGCGTAGAGGCGGGAGTCGCCGGTCGACGGCGCTGGGGAGAATCTGGGGGGTTTCGGCTGGCGAGCCGATACCCCGCCCTTCCCCAGCAGACCGTCGATGGCGCCCCGCCCCTTACTGCCGACCTCCGGCATGAAGTGAGCATAGTAACCGAGAGTGATCGCCACCCCTGGACGGCCCTGCACCCGGAGATCACCGAAGGCTCCCCTGAAGCGCTCTCCTGCGACGAGTTCCCGTTTTCTTCCCCTTACCCCTCCCCCGGCACGCCCAAGGTGAACGGGGGGATGAACCCCGCTGGTGCGAACGGTGGCGGCGAGTGGATCCAGACCGTTGCGGCCCAGACCGACGACGGCAGTGAACACCTGCTCGATGACACCCGCTACGACGCCGGGCACTCGGACGCGGGCGGCAGGAGTGAGGCGTGCGAGAGGGGAGCGTGTTCGGCGAGCCATGCGGTGATGTTCCGCCAGGCCGCCTCGACGCGGGCGGGGCCGGCGTTCTCTTCGACAGGCATGCGGGCAACCGTAGTGTCCGCTGCGCGGGAGGTAGTCGTCCCAGCCCTTGCCGTTCTTCCCGCCGACGCGGCGGCAAGCCGGTCCCGGAGCCCCGCCGACTCGCCGCCGCCACGGGCCGACGGTCAGAGGTGCACTCCGTGCCGACCAAGATCCGGCACACGAAACCCCCGGCACCTTGCCACATTCGCACAGTCAGGAGGCCGCCCGACCAGCCCCCGTCATCCTTTTCGCGGTCCTGCAAGAGGGCCGCCGGGCCCGGCATGGCTGTGTCCTGCTGCCGAGACGGGCGCCTTATCGCCGGCCCGGCGGTGACCGAGCCGGACGCCTCCGGGCCTCACCCCCGCGTACCGCCGAGGGGTGGGCGCAGCCGGTCGCCGACCGTGGCCACCGCTTCCTGCCAGGCGTCGTCTATGAAGAAGTGGTCGCCCCCGAGGACGGCCAGGTCGAACGGGCCCGTGGTGTGGCGGCGCCAGTCGGCGATCTCCGGAAGGCTCGCGTCCTCGTCCCGGTCGCCGCCCAGCGCGGTCACCGGGCAGGTCAGCCGTTGTCCCTCCGCATACGCGTAGGTTTCGGAAGCGGTGAAGTCGGCCCGCAGCACCGGCAGAAGGAGCTTGCGGAACTCGGGGTCGGTCAGCGCGCGCAGCGTGCGGGAGCGTTCGCCGAGCCTCGCCAGGAACTCCGGGTCCGGCAGGTGGCGCAACGCCTTCTCACGAAGGGGAAGGTGGGGAGCCCGGTGTCCCGACACCAGCAGCCGGACCGGCTGGACGCCGTGCTCGGCCACGAGGATGCGGGCGCACTCGAACGCGAGCAGGGCGCCGAGGCTGTGTCCGAACAAGGCGATCGGACGGTCCGCCAGGCCGGGGAGACGAGTCCGGAGATCCGCCAGCAGGTCTTCCCACCGGTGGCGGGGAGTCTCGCCGATCCGCTCGCCGTGACCGGGCAGTTGCATGGGGCAGACCTCGATGTCCGGTCCCAGGTGCCGTTGCCATCGGATGTACGTCCGGGCGTTGCCGCCCGCGTAGGGGAAGCACAACAGGCGCAGCGGTTCAGTCACCCGCGCTCACCCCGATCATGATCGAGGCGATGGTTCGGAGCAGCACGTTGGAGGTGCCCTCGTAGATCTTGCCCGCCTTGGCGTCCCGGTAGAGACGTTCGACGGGGTACGCGTCGGTGTACCCGTTCCCGCCGAGGGTCTCCAGGGCAACCGAGGCCGCTTTTTCGGCCACCTCGGACGCGACGTACTTCGCCATGGCCGACAGCCGCATCGTCTCTACCGGGTCGGCGCCCCGACCCTGGTGGTCGGCCGCGTGGTACAGCAGGGCCCGGGCCGCCGCCAGCCTGCTGGCCACGTCGGCCAGCGGGAACTGAACGCCCTGGTAGTCGGCGATCCGGCTGCCGAACTGCTCGCGCGACAGGCTGTAGCCGACAGCCACGTCCAGGGCTCCCTGGGCGAGCCCGACCATCTGTGCGGCGATGCCGAGCCGCCCGAGGTCCAGGCCGGCCATCGCCACCGTCTGGCCGCCGCCGGGCGGGCCGACGCGCTGGGCGGCACGGACCGGGACCCGGTCGAGGATCACGTCCGAGGTGGCCGCCGCCCGCACCCCCAGCTGCTCCACCCGGGCGTCCAGGGACACCCCTGGTGCGTCGGCGGGGACCAGGAACGCCGTGGGGCCGCTGCCGTCGACCAGGGCGAAGACAAGCAGCAGATCGGCGTTGCGCGCGTTACTGGTCCACCGCTTGCGTCCGCTCAGCAGATAGCCCGCGCCCTCCTTGACGGCGACCGTGCTCAGGGCGAACGCGTCGCTGCCCGCCCGCTCCTCGGACAGGGCGAAGGCCCCGATCCTTCCGGTGGCCAACTGCGGCAGATACTGCCTGCGTTGATCGCCCGTGGCGTGGCGCAGCAGCGTTCCCGCGACGAGGACGTTGTGCACGTGGATCCCGACGGCGACTCCCGGGTCCACTCGCGCCACCTCCTCGATGGTGAGGATCAGGCGGCAGAGGGTGCCGCCCGCGCCGCCGTAGCCGCGCGGGATCTCCACCGCCATCAGGCCTTCGGCGAAGAGGCGCTCGCGCAGGGTGGCGTCCAGGGCCGCCTTCCTGTCCATCGTGGCGGAGAGCGGGGCGATCTCCTCCTCGGCGAACCGCCGGACCTTCTCCCGCCACCGCTGGTTCTCCGGGCTGTCGGGGTGGTCCGCGGCGTGCGGCACGGGTGTCGCTTTCACCGCTCCTCCCCGGGCACGGCCCCGCGGGCGACGTCCACCGTGCTCGCCAGCTCCGCCACCGTACGGGCGGCCAGCAGCTCGCTCACCGCCAGGTCGAGCGCGTACTCACCGCGCAGCCGGGCGACCAGCCGCATCGCTCCGAGCGAGTGCAGGCCCAGGTCGCCCAGCTCGTCGTCCGCGCCCACGTCGGGGACCTGGAGCAGTTCGGAGAGCAGCCCGGCGACCAGCCGCTCGGCGTCGGTCCCCGGAGCGGTGTGCCGGTCGCGCCCCCCGGTGTCCGGTACGGGGAGGGCGGCGGCGTCCACCTTGCCGCCGGGGGTGGTGGGAATCCGGTCCATCCAGTACACGGCGGCCGGGACCATGTGCTCGGGCAGTCGGGCGCGCAGCGTCTCCCGTACCACGTCGGTGAGCAGGGGCCCGGCGGCGAGGGCCTCGTCCGGGCGCTCGGGCACGGCGTACGCCACGAGGCGCTGTGCCGCACCGGAGCCGGACACGGACACGGTTGCCGATCCGACTCCCGGCACCCCGCGCAGCGCGGCCTCGATCTCGCCCGGTTCGACCCGGAAGCCGCGCACCTTGACCTGTGCGTCGGCGCGGCCGAGGAAGCGGAACTCGCCCTCGGAGGTGGCGGTGGCGAGGTCGCCGGTGCGGTACAGGGGGCCGGTCGAGGGCAGGGCCGTCGCTGCGTCCACGCCGAAGCGCTCCGCGGTGAGCCGGTCCCGGTCGTGGTATCCGGAGGCGACCGCGTGCCCGGCCACGCACAACTGGCCGGTGGCGCCCACCGGTACCGGGCGGTCGTAGGCGTCGAGCAGGTACACCCGCTGGTTGGGCAGCGCGCGGCCGATCGGGATCGGCTGGCCGGCGTCCGCCTCTTCCTCGCGCACCAGGTGGTAGGTGGAGACCACGGTGGCCTCGGTGACCCCGTAGAGGTTGTACAACTCGATGTCCCGGTCGCCGAACCGGGCGAACCAGGGCCGCAGGATCGCGGGTTCCAGCCGGTCGCCGCCGAGGAAGACCCTGCGTAGCGCGGTGTCCCCGGCCAGCTCGGGCACCAGGTGCTCGAAGAGCGAGGGCGTCTCGCTGAGCACCGTCACCCGCTCCTCGGCGATCAGCCGGGCCAGGGCGCGCGGGTCGCGTCCGGTCTCGCGGTCCACCACGACCAGCGTGGCGCCGTTGCCCAGGGCGCCCCAGATCTCCCACACCGAGTAGTCGAAGGCGAAGGAGTGGGCGAAGGTCCACACGTCCTCGGCCGTGAAGCCGAAGACCTCACGGCCGGCCGCCAGCAGGCTCTGCACGTTGCGGTGGGTGATGGGGACGCCCTTGGGCCGTCCGGTCGATCCCGAGGTGTGGAGGAGGTAGGCCGGTGCGTCCGGGTCCGCGGCTGTCGGCGGGGCGCTGCCGGCCGCCTGCCGGTCCACTTCGGCGAGGGTGACCGTCCGGGCCTCGGCCACGGTGAGCGCGTGGTCCGTCGCGCCGTCGGTGAGGACCAGTTCCGCGGCCGAGTCGGCCAGGACCTCGGCCAGCCGGTCCGCCGGGTACTCCGGGTCCAGGGGGACGTAGGCGGCGCCCGCCTTGAGCACGCCGATCATGGCGGCCACCAGCTCGGTGGAGCGGGTCAGACACAGGCCCACACGGCTCACGTCCGGGCACCGCTCGCGCAGGGCGGCGGCGACCCGGTCGGAGTAGGTGTCCAGCTCCCGGTAGGTGAGCGTGCGGCTCCCGTCGCGTACGGCGACCGCGTCCGGGCGCAGCCGGGCATGGCGCCGGAACGTCTCGTGCAGGGTGACGTCGTCCGGTTCGGTGAGGGGGGTGGTCACGGGTTCCGGAGTGCTGGGGAGGGCCAGCTCCCCCAGCGTGACGTCGGGACGTTCGGTCAGCTGGGTCAGCACCGCGACGACGTCGTCGGCGAAACGCTCCGCCACCGCGTCGGACACCTTCCGGCGGTCGTGGACGATCCGCAGCGGCATGGCATCGCCGGGCATGATCACCATGGTGATCGGGAAGTGGGGCCTGCCGTCGTAGACCAGTTCGGTCATCCGCGCGCCGACGTCGGCCAGGTCGAAGTCCGGCATCGGTACGTTCTCGTACGAGACGCTGCTCTGCAGGACCGGGATCGCGGGGTCCCGGCCGAGCAGCTCCGGCATCTCGGACAGGGGCACGGCACTGTGCCCGCTCGCCTCGACGACGTTTCGGCCGAACTCCCGCAGCCAGGGCCGCAGACGGGCCGTGGGGTCCAGCGTCCTGCGGAGCGGAAGGGTGGCGATCATCGGTCCGAGAATGTCCTGCGAGCCGACCAGGTCGGGGGGCCGGTGCGCCATGGTGATGCCACAGGTGAGGTCCGTGACGCCGAGGAAGCGGCCGAGGACCACGAACCAGGCTCCCTGGGCGAGCGTGGCGAGTGTCAGCTGTTCCGCGCGGGCCAGTGCGGTGAGCCGCGGCGCCAGGTCGCCCAGGATCCGTTCGACGTGGGCGTGGACCGGCTCCCCGGCGGGCACCTCGGTCCCGCCCAGGTGCACGTCCTCCACCGGCTGGTGGCCGGCCAGCTTCTTGCGCCAGAATTCCCGCGCCGCCTCGGGGTCCCGGTCGCGCCACCAGGAGAGGTAGTCGCGGTACGGCCGCCCCGGGGAGACGGTCGGCCGCCCGCCGCGGCACAGCGCCCGGTAGTGGCCGAGGAAGTCCTGAATGGCCAGTGTGAACGACCAGCCGTCCATCAGCAGGTGCGAGAACCGCCAGGAGAACGTCCACCGTTCCGCGCCGCGCCGGATCAGTGTGCCGCGCATCAACGGCGCGTCGCCGAGGTCGAACCCTTCCTTCCGCTCGGCCTCCAGCGACGCCCGCAGCCGCTCCTGTTGCGCGGGTTCGTCGAGATCGCGCCAGTCCAGCGTCTCCAGCGGCAGCCGGGCGGAGCCGTGCACGACCTGCACCACTTTTCCGTTCCTGCGCCAGTGGAAGGAGGTGCGCAGGATCGGGTGCCGGTCGACCACCAGCTGCCAGGCCCGCTCGAAGCTCTCGGGGTGCAGCGTCCCGGCGAACTCCAGTTGCAGCTGTTCCACGTAGACGCCGAGTCCCGGCTGGGCCAGTTGCTCGTAGAGCAGGCCCTGCTGGATCGGTGAGAGTTCGTAGATGTCCGCGATATCGCGCGCAGGTCGCTCGGTAGCACCGTTGTCCGTCATCTCGCCGCCCCGTTCACCGTTGTCAGTCATCACAGCCCCGTCCGCAGTCGTCAGTCATCGCAGCCCTCTGCCCGCCGTCGCGGCTTCCTCGGCCCGTTCGCCGTCGTCAGGCGTGCCAGGCTGTTTGCCGCCGTCACCGGTCACCGGTCACCGCAGTTCGTCGAGGAACGCGTCCAGTTCGTCCTCGGAGAGGCCGGACAGCGGGAAGTCGGACGGTTCGTAGGTCCCCGCCGCCGCGCCGCAGTGCTCGGCGATCTCCCCGAGCACCGTCTCGAAGGCCTCGGCCAGGCGGGTCGCCCCGTCCTCGGACACGGAGGCGCCCAGGAGCCAGCGGACGCGCAGGGCGCCGTCCACCACGGCCGCGCTCAGCTGCCCTTCCGCCCCCTCGTGCCAGCCGGCGAGCCCGGACACCCCGGTGAAGTCCGCGGGGACCGTGATCGCTTCATCGCCGCGATCCCAGGTCACCACCTCCCTGACCGCGACCGTCGCCCCCCGGACCGGGAGCGGGTCCGTCGTCCGCAGCCGCCTCTTCACCGAGGTGAGGACTTCGGCGAGGGGGGTCCGAGCCGCCGTCGGCTCCATGGTCCGCAGCTCGGTCACCCGGCCGACCAGGCGGCCGGCCGGTTCGTCGCTGGCGGCCAGGTCGGCCCGCAGCGAACGCTCGACCAGCAGCTGCGGCGGTTCGTCCAGGGCCCTGCCCAGTGCGGCGGACGCCGCCGCCACCAGCACCTCGGTCGGGTCCAGGTGGTAACTGGCCGCGGCGGCGGTGAACAGCTCCGCCGTACGTGCGGCGTCCAGTTCGACGGTCCGTTGCCGGGGCAGCGCCCGCGGCGCCCCGGGGAGCGCGTCGAGCCCCGCCGGGTGCGCCGGCTCCCGGCGCAGGCCCTGGTTCCACGCCTGCGGAGAACCCGCGCCCGCGCTCCACACCACGGGCTGATCGGCGGCCAACCGGTCGTACGCCTGGATCAGTTCGCGGCAGAGCAGGAGGACGGAGGCGTCGTCCATCAGCCCCTGCGCCACCGTGCAGGCCAACACGCTGCCCCGTTCGCCGAGGCGGAACACCGCGGGCTTGACCGTCGGCCCGGCCTCGATGTCCAGCTCCCCGGCCATCTCGTCGAGCATCTGCGTCACCGCCTCGGCCCGTACGTCGTCGGGCAGTGCGCCGAGGTCGATCTCCGGGACCTCTTGGTCCTCGCCCCGGTCGGCCCGTACCACGAACGGCCGGCCGTCCTCGGTCCGCACCCGGGCGCCGAGGGCCGGATGGCGGTCGGCCAGCGCGGTCAGCGCGCGGCCGGCCAGCACGGGGTCGAACGCGTCCGGTACGTCCAGCAGCACCGATCCGGCCTGGGCCCGTGCCACTGCCTGGTGCGGGGTGAGCGGCACGGCCGCGCCCATGTCGCCGACGCCCGTCCCGGCGGGTACGGCCCCGGCAAGTTCGATGAAGCTGGAGGTCTCGAAGAGGTTCTGCGGGGTGATCGGGATGCCCTCGGCGTTGGCCCTCCCCACGAGTTGCACCCCCATGATGGAGTCGCCGCCGAGCTCGAAGAAGTTGTCCCGCGCCCGGGGCCGCTCCACGCCGAGGAGATCGGCGGCCAGGACCAGCAGGGTGCCCAGCGCCCCTGTCGCCGGCTCCTCCTCGTCCTCCGGAGTGCTCGCGGTCGCCTCGCCCGGGTGCCGGGGGTCGGGCAGGGCCGAGCGGTCGACCTTGCCGTTGGCGCTCAGCGGCATCGCGTCGATGAGGACGATGTCGGACGGGGTCAGGTAGGAGGGCAGGGTCGCGGCGAGGTGGGCCCGCAACCGGTCGGCGAAGTCCGGGGCGTCCCGCAGCCCGGGGTGGGCCGGGACGACATGGGCGACCAGCCGTTGCCGGGTGCGTTCCCCGGGTGCGGACACGACGGCGCTGAGGACGTCGGGGTGGCCGCTCAGAGCGTGCTCGATCTCGCCCAGTTCGATGCGGTAGCCGCCGATCTTGACCTGGAAGTCGTCGCGGCCGAGGAACTCGATGGTGCCGTCGGGCAGATACCGCCCGAGGTCGCCGGTGCGGTACAGCCGTTCCCCCGTCTCCGGGTGGACGATGAACGACTCGGCGGTGCGCCGCTCGTCCCGCCAGTACCCTTCGGCCAGTCCGGCCCCGGCGATGTGCAGTTGGCCCGGCACCCACACCGGCGCGGGCCGCAGCCGGTCGTTGAGGACGTGGAAGCGCTGGTTGCGCAGGGGACGGCCGTAGGGGATGGACGGCCAGTCGGGCGCGACCTCGCCGATCGGGTGGGCGATGGACCAGACGGCGGCCTCGGTCGCGCCGCCCAGGCTGATCACCTCGGTCGCGGGAGCCACCGCCCGGAGCCGGTCCGGCAGGGACAGCGGTATCCAGTCGCCGCTGAGCAGGGTCAGCCGCAGGTCGGGGAGGTGGCCCGGGCCGTCGGCCGGGCCCCGGCTCTCCAGGTGCTCGACGAGCATCTGCATCAGGGCGGGCACCGAGTTCCACACCGTGACCCCGTGGAGCCGGCACAACTCGGTCCAGCGGTCCGGGGCGCGGCGGTCCGCATCCGCGGGCAGCACGACGGCACCGCCTGCCGCGAGCATCCCGAAGACGTCGAAGACGGAGAGGTCGAAGCTGAGCGAGGACAGCGCCAGGACGCGGTCGCCCGGCCGGATGCCGTACCGCTCCTCGATGTCCACCAGGGTGTTCAGGGCGGCGCGGTGGCTGACCGCCACGCCCTTGGGTGTTCCGGTGGAGCCCGAGGTGTAGATGACGTAGGCGGTGTCGTCCGGCCGGGCGGGGCAGGTCCACGCCGACGCGGCCGCCGGGTCCCACGGCGCGTCCTCAGGAACCGGCAGCACCCGGGGCGCGTTCGGCCAGTGCGCGGCCGTGTCCGGTTCGGCCAGTACACAGCCGATTCCGGCCTGCTCGACCAGCCAGCGGCGTCGGGGCTCCGGGAGGCCGGGGTCGAGGGGTACATACGTACAGCCGGCCGCGGAGGCCGCGAGTGCCGCCACGATCTGCCGCCATCCCTTGGCCAGTCCGATGCCGACCACGGCTCCCTGGCCGAAACCGCCCTCGGTCAGCTCCTGGGCCAACGCGACGGCACGGCCCGCGAGTTCGGCGAAGTCGAGCGTACGGTCCCCGGTGATCACGGCCGGTTCGGTGGAGTCGGCGCGGGCCAGGACCCGGGCGGGCAGGACGTCGGCGGGCAGCTCGCCGGCGGTGTCGTTGGCCGCGTTCCGGGCCGCGAGCTGCCCGGCGGGCAGGTCGAGCACCGGGGGACGCTGCCAGCCGTCGCTCTCCGCCAGTCCCACCACGAAGTCCTGGTAGGCCTGGAACATCTCCTCCATGAGCCCCTCAGGGAAGATCCCGTCGACGGCGTGCCACGCCAGCTCCAGATTGCCCCCGAACTCCAGCAGGAAGTGGTCGATCGTCACCTGCGGGGTCTGCGAGATGAAGTAGCTCTGCTCACCGAGCCAGTCCACCGGCGACGGCGCGGGCTTGCCGTCGACGTCGCCGCCGAGCGCACTGGTGAACACGACGGGCATGACGTCGCCCGCGCCGCCGCGCGCCCGGGCCCGCTCGCGCAGGATGCGTACGCCGCTGACGTAGCGGTGGTCGAAGTCCGCCCAGCTCTGCCGTTGCAGTTCGCGCACCAGCTCGGCGAAGTCGGGTGCCGAGACCGCGTCCACCTCCAGCAGGTCGAAGGAGGCGAACTCGCCCACCAGGTCGTCGACGTCCTCGTGGACGGGGAGCCGGTTGACGGCCGTGAAGTTCAGGGTGAAGCGCTGGGTCTTGCTCCAGGTGCCGATGGTGACGGCGAACGCCGCGAGCATCGCGCTGGACGGGGTGACGCCGAACTCGCCGGCCTTCGCCTTGATCCGGCCCCACAGCTCGGCGTCCAGCCGGGCGTGCCGGCGGACGAATCCCAGGCGTTCGCCGTCCCCGGCGGCCTGCACCGTGGGGAGTTCGGGTGCGGCGGGGAGCTCGCGGACCCGCTTGCGCCAGTACTCCAGCGAACGCTCGTACCTCGGTGTCCGCCGCAGCTCCTCCTCCGCGAGCACGTAGTCCCGGAAGGAGAGGGTGAGCGGGGCGGGGTCCTGTCCGGGCTCGTTGTAGAACTCGCGCCACTGCGGGAGAAGTTGGTAGAAGAACGAGGAGACGTCGGCGACCAGCAGGTCGAAGCCGATGTGGACCCGGACCTGGTGGTCGGGCAGCAGGCTGACGCGTACCTCCCAGAGCGGCCAGACGTCCGCGGGGCGCACCTCGGCGCTCATCCGGTCGCGTATCGAGGCCAGTTGGCGCTCGGTCTCCGACGGCTCGGCCTCACGCAGGTCGAGCACCTCGAAGCGGTACGGCGCCGTGTCCGCCAGGACCTGTTGCCGGCCGTCGGGCAGGACCACCATGCGCAGCATGTCGTGCCGCTCCACGACCCGCTGCCAGGCCTGCTCCAGCCGGTCGGTCTCGATGGTGCGGCTGTCGAACTCGAAGTAGAGATGGGGGGCCACGCCGCCCATGTCGAAGCTGGACAGCCGGCCGATCCACTGGGCCTGCTGCATCTCGGTGAGCGGGAACGGCTCGTACCGCCGGTCCGGCCGGGGGACGACGGTGGCGAGCCGGTCCTCTGCCCCGACCGCACCGGCCTCGCGCAGTTGTTCGGCCATGCCTCCGATGGTGGGGGTGGCCAGCAGCTTGCCCAGCTCCACCGTCGCCCCGGAGGTGGCGTGGAGCCGGTTGAGCACCTGGATGGCGAGGAGCGAGTGGCCGCCGAGTTCGAAGAAGTCGTCCGTGGTGCCGATCGGCGCGATGCCGAACATCTCCTCCCAGATCCCGGCGATGGTGCGCTCCAGTTCGTCCGCCGGCTCCACGTAGGGGGTCACCAGGGTGCTCGGCCGATTCGCCCTGGCGGGCTGCTCCGCCTCGGGCTCCTCGTGGTCGGCGATGCCCAGGGCGAGGGGCGCGCCCGTCGCCGTGCCGCGCGGCTCGATCCAGTGGCGGTCGCGCTGGAAGGGGTAGCCGGGCAACTCCACCCGGGTGCGCGGTCCCTCGTGCTGGGCGGGCCAGTCCACCGCGCCGCCGAAGAGCCACACGTCCCCGACCGCGGTCCGCAGGACCTGGCCGTCGTCGGCGGTCTCGTCGGGCCTGCGCATCGTGGTGACGGCCGCGGCCCGGGGCCCCGCGGCCCCCGTGCCGGCGCGGGCCAGGACGCTCAGGGTGTTGCCCGGGCCCACCTCGACCAGGACGGCGGGGCCGTCGCCGATCGCGGTGCGCACCGCGTCGGCGAAGCGCACGGGGCGGCGCAGATGTGTGCCCCAGTACGCGGGGTCCGTGGCCTGCTCGGCGCTGATGGCCTCCCCGGTGACGCAGGAGACGAACGGCAGGCGGGGTGCGGCGAGCGCCGTGCCGGCCACGGCCCGGGTGAACGGCTCCACGACCGGGTCCATCATCGAGGAGTGGAAGGCGTGCGAGGTGTGGAGCGGGCGGACCGTGATCTCCTTGCCCGCCAGGATCACGCCGAGCTCCGCCACCGCTTCGTGGGGGCCGGAGGCCACACAGAGCGTGGGTGCGTTGAGGGCGGCGATGGACACCCCGGTCGGCAGGAACGGCTCGATGTCGGCCGCGGCGGCGGCGATGGAGACCATGGCCCCGGTCGGCAGGTCCTGCATGAGGCGGCCCCGCAGGGCGACCAGATGTGCCGCGTCGGCCAGGGACAGCACTCCGGCGAGCACCGCCGCGGTGAACTCGCCGATGCTGTGCCCGACCATGACGTCGGGTTCGACCCCCCAGGACCGCAGGAGCACGGCCAGCGCGTACTCGGTGGCGAAGAGGGCCGGCTGCGCGAGGGTGGTGTGGGTGAGCCCGTCCTCGCCGGGTGTGTCGGGGTAGAGCACGGTCCGCAGGTCGATGCCGAGCGGCTCGGCCAGCAGTGCGGCGCAGGCGTCCATCGCCTCGGCGAAGACCGGTTCGCTCTCGTACAGCCCTCGGCTCATGCCGGCGTACTGGGAGCCTTGGCCGGGGAAGAGGAAGACCGTCTTCGCCGGGGTGTTGCCCGCGTCCGCGCCCCGCACCCTGCCCGGGTCGGCCCCGGAGAGCAAGGCCGCCGCCTCGGCCGTGTCGGCGGCCACCACGGCCCGGCGGTAGCGCATGGCCGCGCGACCGGTCTGGAGGGTGTGGGCGATATCGGCGAGCGGGTGCCGGTCGAGTCCGGCGAGCTTCTGCGCGAGTGCCTCGGCGGCCGTGTCCAGGGCTGCCGGGGTCCTGGCCGAGACCACCACCAGCTCGGGCCGGCCGGAGGGGTGGCCGGGGCTCGGTTCGGGCGCCTGCTCCAGCACCACGTGGGCGTTGGTGCCGCCGATGCCGAACGAGCTCACCCCGATCCGGCGGGGGGACTCCCCCTCGGGCCAGTCGCGCAGTTCCGTGTTGACGAAGAACGGAGTGGCGGCGAAGTCGATGCGCGGGTTGGGCCGTTCGTAGTGCAGGCTCGGAACCAGCGTCCGGTGGTGCAGTTGCAGCACGGCCTTGATGAAACTGGCGATGCCCGCCGCCGACTCCAGGTGCCCGATGTTCGACTTGACGGAACCGACGGCGCAGAACTGCCTGTCCTCGGTGTGCCGTCCGAACGCCCTGGTGAGCGCCGTGATCTCGATGGGGTCGCCGACGTGGGTACCCGTTCCGTGCGCCTCGATCGCGGTGATCGACCGGGCGGGCACCCCGCTGTCGGCGATCGCGGCGGCGACCACCGCCTCCTGCCCGCGTACGCTCGGTGAGGTGTAACCGACCTTGTCCGCACCGTCGTTGTTCACCGCGGATCCCTTGAGCACGGCGAGGACCCGGTCGCCGTCGCGGCGGGCGTCGGCCAGCCGCTTGAGCACGACCACGCCGGCCCCGTTGCCGAAGACCGTGCCCGCGCCGTCGGCGTCGAACGGGCGGCACCGCCCGTCCGGCGAGTAGATCATCTGCTGTTCGTAGCGGTAGCCGACCCGGTGGGGCACCCGGACGCACACCCCGCCGGCGAGCGCGAGCTCGCAGTCGCCGGAGCGCAGTGCCGCGGTGGCCTGGTGCACCGCGACCAGTGAGGTGGAGCACGCCGTCTGCACGTTCACCGCGGGGCCGGTCAGGCCGAGCTTGTAGGCGGTCCGGCTGGCCAGGTAGTCCTTGTCGTTGTGGATCTGCAGCTCGAACATGGCCGAGTCGAGCACGATCCGGGCCCCGCCCAGCAGGTTGGACATCAGGTAGGCAGGCATGTTGCCGCCCGCGAACACCGCGGCCCTCCCGCACCGGGCGGGGTCGATCCCGGCGTGCTCCATCGCGTGCCACGCGCTCTCCAGGAAGAGCCTCTGCTGTGGGTCCAGCAGGGCGGCCTCCCGGGCCGTGAAGCCGAAGAACCCGGCGTCGAAGAGCTCGATGCCCTCCAGCGTCGGTGCGGTCGGTACATAGCCCGGCGCGTCGAAGACCTCCCTGGCGAGCCCCTCGGCCAGCAGGTCGTCCTCGGTCAGCTGCTCGATCGACTCGACGCCGGAGCGCAGGTTGTGCCAGTAGGCGTCGATGTCGGGGGCGCCGGGGAAGCGGCCCGCCATGCCGACGACGGCGATGTCGACGGACGTCCTGTCGTGATGGGCACCCGTGGCGAAAACTTCGGAAACCACCGGGGAATCTCCTTTGCAGAGGAAGGATCGGCCATGCGGGATCGCCGGACGCGCCCAGGGGCGCCCCGTCGCGTTCGCGCCATCGCTCGAAGAGCGGGAGGACCTAAAGACGGGTGGCGTCCGGCAGCATCAGGCGGTCGACGCGGTAGTCGGTCGCGCCGTCGAGGCACAGGTCGGCGCAGATTCGGCCCAGCAACGGCACGAACTTGAACCCCCACCCGCCGGTGGCCACCACCACGTTCTCCCCGCCGTCGAACCGGCCCTCGGCGGTGCCGAGGAAGAACTGCCGCTCGGGGTCGGCGGGCAGCACGGCGAGACAGGTCTCGCGCGCCAGGGGGCGCGGGTCCACCGAGGGCAGATGCCGTTCGACCCACTCACACATCCGGGCCACGTGGCGCGGGTCGGGGACGCCGGTCGCCTGCCCGGGATCGGCCAGCGCGTTGACCTCGAACACCGGGCCTACGCGAACCCTGTCCGTGTCCTGCCACACGTTGGGCGGGAAGCCGTAGAACAGGTTGGTGTCCTCCTCGGTCGGCTCCTGGAAGACGAACCAGAACGGGTAGCGCGCGCCGGGGTCGCGCTGGCGCAGGGTCACCAGGGCCATCTCGAACACGTTGAGATCGAGCCGGGCGCCCAGCGGTTCGAGCAGGTCGTTGGCGTAGGCGCCGTTGGCCACCACCACCTTGCCCGCCCTGCACCAGCCCCGTGACGTACGCAACCGCACCCCCTCGCCGTCGGGGACCAGTTCCAGCACCGGCTCGTGTGCCCGCAGCACACACCCCGCGGCCTCGGTCAGCCGCAGCAGGCCCTCCACCGTGGCGCGTACGTCGACGGCTCCGCCGTCGGGCTGGACGAACCCCTCGAAGTGGCCGGGGAGGCGGGTGAAGCCGTAGCGGCGCTCGATGTCGGCCGCGGTGAGCCACTCGTACGGGATGGACAGGTCGTCCATGGTCCGCGCGGTCGCCGAGATCTTGCCCTCGTTGGTGGCGACGTCGACGTCACCGAACCAGAGGCTGCCGAACGCGTGCAGGAGCCGGCTCCCGGTGGCCCGTTCGAGTTCGCGCCAGAGCGGCAGGGCCTCCCCGGTCAGCCGGCACAGATCCGGCTCGGTGTACTGCAACCGCCAGTGCCGCTCCGCCCCGCTCGTGCCGCACTGTTCGTTGCCGAACGCGTACTGCTCGAAGACCGCGACCCGCGCGCCGCGGCGGGCGGCGTGCCAGGCGGAGGCGAGCCCGACCGGGCCGCCGCCGATGACGACGATGTCGTAGTGCTCTGCTTCGGTCACCGGGTCCGGCCCTCCGTCGTCCGCGGCGTTCGCTCCGCGATGGGTATGCCCCGGGCCTCCTGGCCGAGGACGGTGTCGAGCCGGGCCACGACCTGCTCGACCTGCCGGTCGGTCATGCCCGGGTGGCAGGGCAGGTTGACCTGCTGCTCGAACCACATGCGCTCGGCGACCGGGCACTCCCCGGCGGCGTGCCCCCTGGCCCGCCATTCGGCGAGCAGGTGGAGGGGGAAGTAGCGCAGCTGCATCTGCACACCGAGTGCGTCGAGCCGGGAGACCAGCCGGTTGCGCAGGATGCCGTCGGCCGGGTCGGCGAAGAACGTGTACAGATGGTGTCCGTGCCGCACGGGCTCGGGCCCCCGGTGCGCCCGTACCCCGGAGTACCGTTCGAGGACCTTGCCGTAGGCGGCCGCGATCTCCGCCCGTCTGCTGACCAGTTGGTCGAGTTTGGCCAGCTGTACGGTGCCCACCGCCGCGTTCGGCTCCGCGAGGGTGGCGTTCGTGCCGCCGTAGCGGATCTTCGAGCAGTCGTGGGTGAAGGCGAAACCGGGGTGCATCATCCATGGATGGGCGCTGGTGGACTCTCCGATGGCGCGTGCCTGCTCGCGGTAGACGGCGTCGGCGTCGTTGGACCGGATGCGGTCCGCCCGCTCCGCCAGCGTCCGGTCGAACAGCGTGATCATCCCGCCCTCTCCGAGGGTGGTGATGTTCTTGCTGGAGTGGAAGCTGAAGCAGCCGATGTCGGCCAGCGCACCCGGCTTGCGACCCCGGTACTCCGCGCCGAGCGCGTGCGCGCAGTCCTCGATGACGGTGATCCCGTGCCGGCGGGCGATCTCCATGACGGCGTCCATGTCGCAGGGCAGCCCGCCGTAGTGCACGAGGATCAGTGCCTTGGTCCGGTCGGTGATCAGCGATGCGAAGTGGTCGGGGTCGATATTGAGGGTGTCCGGCTCGACATCGCAGAAGCGCACTTTCACCGGGTAGTTCAACAGCGGTTGCACACTGGCCTTGTACGTCTGCGGGGTCGCGATGACCTCGTCGCCCTCATTCAGGTCGAGCAGCCGTATCCCGATCTCCAGCGCCACGGTCCCACTGGTCACCGAGAGCGCGTGCGGCACTCCGAGGTACTCGCGGAAACACCGCTCGAACTCCTCTCGGCATCTTCCCCCCGACAGGTTCTCACCGGATTCGAGCAAACGGGCCAGAACGCCGATTTCCTGCTCCCCTAGTACGGACCCCAGCTCCGGGTAAGGAATTTCGTACGACTGTTGCACCGTCTACCCCCATGACTTCCCGACTGCCTGAACACGTGTCACCCGAGAATTCGGGCATCGATAGGCTCCAGTCCGGATCGGCAGTACGCCGATCAACGGGTCGAATTTCCCGCGGTCACTCTCCAGATCGGACCGCAGGCTTGCGATATTCGTCCGGCACAAGCGCAACACTCTCAAATCTCACCGGAATCGGAAATACACCGCTTGATGTAAGGCCGGTCTACGCCTTCCACACCCCGGTTCTCCCCCAACGATGGGCAACCTCCGTGGCCCGGGCCGGGAACGGAACGAGGCGCTAGTACCGGCGTACTAGTCCGTTGTCAGGCCGACGGGCGTCGATTAGCCTCGGCCTGCGCTCCATACGGAGTTTCGCGCAAACGGCGGAACACCACCGCCTCTCATCCTCGGCATCGAAAATCAGGGGGCCGCCGTGTCCGTGGACGTCATCAAGCAGTTGCTGCTCGATATCGGAATTTCGGAGCAGACGTTGAGCGAGGTCGAACCGTATACCCGGATCCGCGCTGACATCGGTCTCAACTCTGTCGAGACCACCGACCTGGAGATTCAATTGCGCGAACGGTTCGGAGTCAGGATGGATCTGTGGGACAAGGACGACTACACGGTGGAGCAATTGACCCGCGGAATAGCGGAGGCCCCCCGATGAGCCCGCTCGGGGCGCGGCCGCTGGACGAGGACGTCCCGGTGATCGACCGGCGACGGGCCGAGGCCTATCTGCGGGCCGGGCTGTGGCGCGAGGAGCGGATCGCCGATCTGCTGCGCGAGGCGCGGCTGCGCCACCCCGACCGGCTTGCCGTGGTGAGCGGTACGACACGGCTGACCCACGGCGAACTGCACACGGCAGTCACCGCGGCCGGCCGGCGGCTGGAGGGGCTCGGCGTCCGTGCCGGGGACCGGGTGGTGGTGCAACTGCCGAACCGCGCGGAGTTCGTGGTCCTGGTCCTGGCCCTGCTCGACATCGGAGCGCCGCCGGTCCTGGTCCTGCCCGGGTTCGGCGACTACGAGCTGGGCCATGTGGTGCGCGCCGCCCGGCCGGTGGCCATCGCGGTGAGCGCCGGCGGCAGGGCGGCCAACCCCGTGGAGTCGGCCCGGCGGCTGCGGACGGAACACGAGTTCCTCGGGCATGTCCTCTCCCTCGGCGACATCGGCGCCGACGACGTCGACCTCGCCGCCCTGTGCGATCCGGCAGGGCCCTGGGACGGACCGGTCGGCCCCGCCGTCGTGAGCGCCCGGCCTCCGCGTCCGTCCGCCCTGACCGACGCCGCCGTCTTCCTGCTGTCCGGCGGCACCACGGGCCCGCCGAAGGTGATCCCCCGGGGCGACGCGGGGTACGCGTACATGGTGCGGACGGCCTGCGGGATCGCGGGGGTCTCGCACGACACGGTCTACCTGGCGGTGATGCCCGCCGCGCACGGCTTCGTCCTCAACTGCCCGGGAGTACTCGGTACGTTGGCCCAGGGCGGCACGGTCGTACTCGGCGACACCACCGACCCGCGGCAGGCCCTCGCCCAGATCGAACGCGAACGGGTGACGCACTGCGCTCTCGTACCGACGGTGGCCATGCAGTGGCTGGCAGCCGCCGACCGGGCGGCCGCCGATCTCAGCAGCCTGCGAGTGCTCCAGACCGGGGGCGCCCGCCCGACCCCCGAGCTGGCGCGCCGGATCGGCCCCGTCCTGGGAGCGACGCTGCAGCAGTGCTACGGCATGAGCGAGGGGCTGCTCTGCTACACGGCGCTCGACGACCGCGAGACGGTGATCGTCGAGACCCAGGGCCGCCCCGCCTCCCCGATGGACGAGGTGCTCATCGTGGACGAGCACGGCCGCCCGGTGCCGGACGGCGGGACGGGGGAACTCCTCACCCGGGGCCCCTACACCGTCGCGGGGTACTACCGGGACCCGGCCGCCACCGCGAAGGCGTTCACCCCGGACGGCTTCTACCGCACCGGCGATCTGGCGACCCGGACGCCCGGGGGCGCCCTCGTCGTCAACGGCCGGGTGCGCGACATCATCAACCGCGGCGGCGAGAAGATCCCCGCCGAGGACTTGGAGATGGCGGTGGCGCGCCATCCCGGCGTGCGCGCCAGTGCCGCCGTCGGCGCTCCTCACGAGCTGTACGGCGAGACCGTCTGCCTGTACGTCGTCCCTGAGACGGGTCGGGAACCCACGCTGCTGGAGCTCCGCCGGTTCCTGCGCGGGCTCGGGCTGGCCGTCTGGAAACTGCCCGAACGGGTGGAGGTCGTGGCCCAGCTGCCGACCACCGCCATCGGCAAGATCGACAAGAAGGCGCTCCGCGCCGATCTCGCACGGCGTACGGCCTTGGAGGCATAGCCCATGACAGAGCGCATCGACGCGGACCTGCTCATCCCCGGCGCCGGCGCACCCGTCGCACACGGCAGCGTCGTGCACACGGAAGGCCGTATCCGCTTCGCCGGGCCGACAGCCCAACTTGGCGACGAGTACCGGTCGTTGCAACCGACCCGGGTGGCGACCCTGCTGCCCGGACTGTGGGACTGCCATGTGCACTTCGCCGGGATCCGCGGCCGGGTCAGCACCGAGGAGCTGATGCTCACTCCCCAGGCGTTGGCCGTCGCGCGCAGCGTCAAGGACGCCGAGACGGCGCTGCGCGCGGGCTTCACCAGTCTGCGGGACATGGGCGGCCATGGCTGCGTCCTCGCCGAGGCCGTCCGGGAAGGCACCTTCACCGGGCCGAACATCTACAGCGCCAACCAGGTCATCGGGCAGACGGGTGGCCACAGCGACGCACACCGCCTGCCCTACCCATGGGTGACCGACCCCTGCCGGAGCGGCGGCACGCTGCGCATCGCCGACGGGGTGGACGAGTGCGTGCGCGCGGTGCGTCTGCAACTGCGGGCAGGAGCCGAACTGATCAAGATCTGTACCTCGGGCGGCGTCCTGAGCGAGGTGGACAACCCGGTGCACCAACAGTACCGGGACGAGGAGTTGACCGCGATCGTCACCGAGGCGGCACGGGCCGACCGGGTCGTGGCGGCGCACTGCCACGGGCGGGCCGGCATCCTGGCCGCGATCAACGCCGGATGCCACACGATCGAGCACGGTACGGAGATCGACGAGGAGACCGCGGACCTGATGGCCGAGCGGGGCATGACGCTCGTGCCGACGCGCACGATCTACGAGGCCTTGCGGCAGAACGCCGGCGCGCTGCCGCCCGCCTGGCGGGACCGCTTCGCGGTGATGGCCGATCGGCACCTCGCGGCGATCGCTGTCGCGCACCGGGCCGGCGTCACCATCGCGCTCGGCACCGATCTGGGCACCAGCGACCGCGGCGGTCCGCTCTCCTGGGGCGGACACGCGAGCGAGTTCGCCCATCTGACCGCCGCGGGCCTGAGCCCGCTGGAGGCCATCACGGCGGCCACCGCCCACGGCCCCGGCACGCTGGGACCCCGGGCGCCCCGGTCCGGCCGGCTGGCCGCCGGTCACGACGCCGATCTCCTGGCGGTGGACGGAGATCCCCTGGCCGACATGACCGTGCTGGCCGATCCGGACCGCATCGCGCGGGTGTGGAAGGCCGGGGAGCCGGTGTACCGGAACGCCGCCGCGGGCGCGGCCACCGCACGGGCCGCCTGAACGGCCCGGCGTCCGCCCCGCCGACGCACGGAAACCGTCCGCGATCCAGCGGACGGTTTCCGTGCGTCGGCGTACGCGTCTCAGGCAGCGGGGGAAGGGCCCCAGTCGGCGAAGAACCGCTCCATCGACGTCACCCCCGCGTTCACCCGGGCGAAGGCGTCCATGCCCTGCCGGTTTCCGTCGATGCCCTCCAGGACCTTCTCGAAGTCCGCGGAGGGGGGGTCCAGCGTGGAGACCTGGAGCGTGAAGTCGTAGGCGGGTCGCGCATGCCGGTCGCGGGCGGATTGATAGGCGGCCATCGACGCGTCGAACGACACTCGCCCGGACAGCGCGTCGTCCAGGGACGCGGCGCACAGCTCGGCGGAGATGAACGCGTCGCTGATGCCCTGGGCGGTGAAGAAGTCCTTGCAGTAGCCGGAGTCGCCGACCAGCGCCCAGCCGGGGCCGAAAGGCTTGCGGAAGAAGTTCGGCAGCGCCGCACCGACGATCCGGTCCTCACGCTTCGCTTCGCGTATACGGTCCGCCCACGCCGGTGCCAGCGTGAAGTTCTTGAAGTAATTCCCCTCGATGTCCTTCCGGACGGCGTCGAATTCCGCGAACGGCCAGCAGCCGCCGACCAGCGTCAGGCCGTCATGGGTCGGCCATGCGCCGAAACTCCGGTAGGGACGGGAATGGGCCTTGAAGACCCCCTCCATCTCCAGCCCGCTGAAATAGCTGTAGTAACCGACCATCAGTTTCGGATGCTCGTCGTAGCGCGGCGCGTCCACCGCGCGCGCGACCAGCGAATGCAGACCGTCGGCCCCCAGCACCACCCGCGCGCGCTCGGTCACCTCCGGACCCCGGGGCCCCCGCCCCCGTACGCCCACCACCCGGCCGGCGTCGTCGAAGACCAGCCCGGAGACGGTGAACCCCACGCGCACCTCGGCCCCCGCCTCCACCGCCGCGTCCACCAGCATCGCGTCCAGGACGGTCCTGCGCGGCGCGTACGCGTACGGGTCGGCCGCCGTACCCGGAGCGCCGGGGAGGACGAGCGGGCCGAAGTCGAACTCGTAGGTGTGGATGGGCGGACAGCCCGTGGCCACCAGTCGGTCGAGCAGGCCCCACCTGCGCAGCGCGGCGACGCCCGGTGGGTGCACGAGGTGAGTCGACAACGTGTCGCTGGGAAAGGTCGCCCGGTCCACGACCAGGACCCGGTACCCCCTCCTCGCCAACAGCATCGCGGTCGGCGACCCCGCGCACCGCGCACCCACGACAATCACGTCGTAGCGGCTCTCGCTCATCTTCCACTCCTGCCCGCACTCATGTGACGGCCCGTCGGATGGAGGCTGTTCGCCAATCTTTACGGAAATCGGAACAGCACCCCGCAGACTAATCACGCCACCGGGCGAGCGGCAATGAGTCTAGATCCACGGTTGTAAAACCAGGTGATCCATCGGACGAGGAAAAGGGGCTGGCGGGAGGGGTATCGGCCTTGTACCTTCACAAGAGATTCCGGAGGCTGCGCCCCGACCAGCGGTCCGGGTGCCCGAGTTCGAGCGGACGCACTCTTCCCCTCCACTCAGCCGACCGTCGAAAGACAAATGCCGAGGAGCAGGACGATGACCTCACGTGCCGCATCCGCACTCGACACTCCGTGGGACAGCCCGCCAGATACCCAGGAACTCATTCAGGAAGCCATGGCATGGCATTTCGATCCCGCGACGGGATCGCCTTTCTGGCGGGAACAGAGTAAAAGGCTGGACTTCGATCCGCGCAAGGACGTGCGGACCGTGGAGGATCTCTCCCTGTTCCCCAACGTCGTCGACGAGCTGCGCGACGCGCGCGTCGAGGATCTGGTCCCCAGGGGGTACGGAGACATCGCGGAGCTGCCCGCACCGCCCGTGGTGGCCGAGAGCGGGGGAACGACCGGGGCGCCGAAGCGGGTGTTCATGCTGCCCGACGTGCGGGAGCAGTCCTGGGCCTGGTACTACAACAGACTGGTGGAGCACGGCATCGCGGCGGGCGACAACTGGCTCGGGATCATGCCGGGCGGTCCGCACATGGCCGGTGTCCTCGCCCAGGACACCGCCCACCGCTTCGGGAGCATCTTCTTCACCCTGGACTTCGACCCCCGGTGGGCGAAGCGTGTCATGGGCCGCGGCGCCGCCGACGAGGCGAAGGCCTACATCTCCCACCTGGTCGACCAGATCGACTGGATCCTGCGGAGCCAGGACATCCGCGTCATGGTCATCACGCCGCCGCTCCTGGAGGCCGTCTGCCGCCGCGATCACCTGGTGGACCTGATCAACGAGAAGGTCAACACCGTGATCTACGGCGGCACCTCGATGGACGAGGACACCCGGCACCTGTTCCGAACCGAACTCTTCCCGCAGATCGACTTCGTCAGCATCTTCGGCAGCACGATGATCTTCTGCGCGATGCCGCAGCGGCCCGGGGCGCCGGCCGACGACGCACCGGTCTTTGACCCGCCGTCGCCGTTCGCCATGTTCTCGGTGATCGATCCGGACACCGGGAAGAACGTGCCGTACGGGGAGCGCGGCCAGGTCGTCACCCATCACGTCACCCGGAACCTGTTCCTGCCCAACAACCTGGACCGGGACACCGGGATCCGCCATCCGCACCGCCTTGGCCTGCCGGGCGACGCGGTGGCCGACTTCAAGCCGGTCCGGGAGTTCGGCGCCTCCGCCGTGGTCGAAGGGGTCTACTGACGTGCGAGACGCTCCAGCCGCACCGGTGGACCTCCCCGCACTCGGTACCGGAGGGCCCTTCCGGAGCCGCAACCGGGAAGTCGTCCATGACGTCCGGGGCAGCCCGGTGGCCGAACTGAGTCTGGTGCCCTGGCTGTTCGCGCAACGGACCATCACGGCGCTGCGCAGGGCCACTCCGCCGGAGGTGGAGCGGCGCAAAAAGCTCCTGACCCGTGCGGGCTGGCTCTTCGCGAGCGGCTCCGTCAACGGGGTCTCCCCCGAGATCTACCACCGGACCGTGGCCGACGTCTCCGGTCTGCCGATCGCCACCGTACGGGAAACGGCGCGGCAGGTCGGCGCGTACGCGGAGACCGCGCACGAGAGTGTGCGCCAGGCCCGTCCGCTCGGCGCGGTGGACAGCTGGCGCGACCCGCGGGCGCGAGGCGGTTGCGGGGTGTGGACCCGTCGTGGCGAGGTGCTGGTGGTGCAGGCGCCGGCCAACTCCCTCGCGGTGCACACCTCGTGGCTCGACGCCCTGGCGCTCGGCTACCGCGTGGCGGTCCGGCCGTCGCAACGGGAGCCGTTCACCGCCCACCGGCTGGTCTCGGCCCTGCGCCAGGCGGGCTATGACCATGATCAGGTCGCCCTGTTGCCCACGGACCACGAGACGGCCGACCGGCTGGTCGCCGAGGCGGACGTCGCCATCGCGTTCGGCGCCGATGAGGTGGCCCGCAAGTACGGGTCCAGCACCCTGGTCATGCCGTTCGGGCCCGGCCGGTCCAAGATCCTCATCACCGCCGGGGTGAACGCCCTGGACCATCTGGACACCATCGCGAAGTCCGTCGCCGGGCACGCCGGCACCGGTTGTGTGAACGCGACCGCGGTGTTCGTGGAGGGCGACCCGGAGCCCGTCGCGAAGGCTCTCGCCGACCGGTTGGGGAGGCTTCCCTCGCTCCCGCCCGGTGACGAGCGCGCGAGGCTCCCGGTGCGCCCGGTCGCCGCCGCGCTCGCCATGGAGACCTATCTCCGGACCCAGGCGGGCGACGCACGGGCGCTGCTGGGTGGGGACACGATCGTCGACGAACTGGGCGACGGTTCCGCGGTGTTGCGCCCGGCGGTGTTCGTCCTGGACCGTCCGGACGCCCCGCAGGCCCGGATCGAGTTGGGCTTCCCGTGTGTCTGGGTGCTGCCGTGGCGACGCGACGGCGACGCACTGGCGGCCTTGCGCGACACCTTGTCGCTCACGGTGTTCACGGACGACGACGAGCTCATCACCTCACTGGTCGCCGACCCGTCCATCGACAAGATCCAGGTCGGGGACCGTCCGACCACCTGGACGCTTCCCGGCCTCCCCCACGAGGGATACCTCGGTGAATTCCTCATGCGGACCAAGGCGGTCGTCGTCGATTGACCACCAGGGGGGCGTCGTTACGCTTCGCCGCCCCCGCACCCGTGTCGTTCCCACCCGTTCGGCCTCCGGCAGGCGCCGGAGGCCGAACGGGTGCTCGTGCTGTTCGCGGGGCCGCACCGCCCGGGTGGTGCGGCCCGACCGCGGCTACACCGGGGCGGTGGCCTCGATCATGTGGAGGGAGGAGTCGACCGGGCGAACGTTCCGCACGGTCAGCCCGGCCCGTTCCGCGATCCCCAGCAGTCCGGCCCTGGTGTGCTTCTGTCCCCCGATGACCAGCAGCATCCGCAGGTCCAGTGCGGAGGCGAGCCGCTGTCCGGGACCGTCGTCGACGAAGTTCTCCACGATGACCATCCGGGCTCCGGGCGGTGCCGCCCGCACCGCGTTGCGCAGAATCCGGACCGAGGCGTCGTCGTCCGCCCCCAGGATGTTCTTGAAGAGGTAGACGTCGGCCTCGGCGGAGATCTCCCTCAGGCAGTCCCCCGGCACCAACCGGACGCGGTCGGCCAGTTCACCGCCCGGGTGCAGTCGCGGGTCCGCGTTCGCCACCACGTCGGGGAGGTCGAGGAGGAACCCCCTTGCCTCCGGGTGGCGTTCCAGCAGCGTACCGAGGACGAGTCCCTGCCCTCCGCCGACATCGGCGATCGTGCCGGCGCCGGAGAGGGGGAGCATGTCGGCGATGGCGAGGGCGGACACCCGGGTCTGCTGCGTCATGGCGCGCTCGAACGTCCGCGCGGACTCCGGCCACTCGATGTGCAGTTGCTCGTAGAACTTCCGGCCGTGCGCCCTGCTGAAGACCTCGCCTCCGGTCCGGACCGCCTCGTCGAGATCTCCCCACAGCGACCAGAGCCACGGCTCGGTGCACCACAGCACCAGGTATTTGACGCTGTTCGGTGAATCCTCGCGCAGGACGCGCGACTTGTCGGTGTGGGCGAACGAGCCCGCCGGTGTCTCGGTGAACACACCGTAGGACGTCAGCGACCGCAGAAGCCGCCGAAGGGCCGCCGGATGCACGCCGACCGCCGAGGCGAGTTCGTCGGACGTCGCCGCCTCGTCGCCGAGCGCCTCGGGCAGGCCCAGGGTCACCGCCGCCCGCACCGACGCCGCGCATGCCGCACTGAGCGCGTGCTCCATCAGTCCCGACATCAATGACTCGGCGGATACCGCACTGCTCATGGGGGACACCTCTCTGCCGGTTCGACCGATCGTGAACGTGAGCCGCTCGGGCGACGTGCCCGCCGGCCGTCGACGGGCCCGCCCTCATACCCCCATCAGGGCAGGAGACGGTGGCCGTCCTGGTCGCGGAGGATCGTGCAGACATCACGCAGCGCGGACTCCGTACGGGCGATGTCCGCGTCCGTGAGATGGATCGAGGGCTCGAACCGCACCGAGTTGCCCACGGGCCCGACCGGGAGGACGCGTATCCGGTGTTCCCGCAGGATGTAGCCCGCGACGACGTATCCGAGCATGCCCGCGCCGGCCTTCTCCCGCAGCACCTCGCACGACGCCCGGGTCTGGTCCGTGAACTCCAGCGCGACCATGAGGCCGAGGCCGGCGACCGTGTCCACGACCTCCGGGAAGTCGGACCGGACCGAGCCGAGCATCTCCTTGAGCCGGCTCCCCCGTTCGGCGGCGACCCGGTACGCCCGGCCGTCGTCGGCCTCCAGCATCTCCAGCACCTTCAGAGCGATGGACGCGGAGAGCCCGTCCTTGGCGAAGGTCGAGCTGTGCATGACCTCGAATTCCGGGCGGAATCGGTCCTGGCGGAAGAGGGCCACCGCGTTCTTGACGATTCCTCCGCCGATGCTCTTCGCCAGGGTGTAGTAGTCGCCCCGCAGGCCCATGTGCGAACTGGCGAGAAAGGCGCCCGTCCGGCCCATGCCGCTGTGTATCTCGTCGACGATCAGAGGGCACCCGATCGCGTCGCACACCGCCCTGATCTCGCGGGCCGAAACCTCGGACAAGGGGCGCATGCCGTTCGCGCCCTGGACGGGTTCGACGAAGAACGCCCCGATGGCGGGAAATTCCCGCTCCACCACGTTCACCGCACCGTCGTCCACCACGATGTCCAGCAGGTTCTCGCGAAGCTCCTCGACAGCCGCCTTCATCTCCTCCGGCCGGTCCGGGTGGAGAAAGCGGGTCGAGGAGGAC
Source organism: Streptomyces sp. NPDC026589 (assembly GCF_040638385.1). Lineage (NCBI taxonomy): Bacteria > Bacillati > Actinomycetota > Actinomycetes > Kitasatosporales > Streptomycetaceae > Streptomyces > Streptomyces sp. NPDC026589. Next base: position 52,937 of record NZ_JBEZYG010000029.1, on the reverse strand, counting down.
AGGGCGGTGAAGGGAAGGCGCCAGTGCGGATTCTGGGTGAGCTGCACGCTGGCGACGAGCTTGCCGTGAAAGGCGTTCTCCAGCGCCAGATGGACCGGCCCCCGCGCGACCAGCTCCGCGTTCCTGCGGCCGATTTCCGCGATCAGCTCTTCGAGCTTCTCCCTGTCGTCGCGCCCGGGGCCGACCGGAACGTACGGGTTCTCGACGACGGTCGCCCGCCCCGCGCCGACGGCTTCCCGCGCCTCCTCGATGTGCCGGGCGATGTCGTCCGTGAGCTTCACGATCCGGGCACGGCGTTCCAGTTCCGCGTGTTTCACGCAGATCTCGACGGCCTCGGCACCACTGTTGGCGAATATCGCCGCGTATCCGCTGTCACCGCCCGGCACCTCCCGCCGCACGATCGCGTTCAACACGGTGGCTATCTTGTTCGCGTGCGACTGCCGGGACAGCTGGGCATGCACCGGAATCTGCTGGTCCAGCACGGACTTCGCGTGCTCCGTGATGTCCGGGTTGTTATGACCGAATATCAGCGATCCGAATCCACACACGTGGTCGAGCACCGCTACTTCCTGATCGCTTTCGTCCCGGAAGTACAGTGTGTTGGCCTCGGCCCGGGAATACTCGATTCCGAGCCCCACGCTGCTCAGCCAGTCGTTCAGCCGACGGTCCGCGAAGACGGGATCACTGGCTGCACTGCTCATACCACGCCTCTTTCGTATCACTGCCGATGAATCCTGCCAGGGATCGTGCAATCACCTGTCCGTTTTGGTGGTCCCGGACTTTACAGGCGACTGTCCGGCACCGGCAACGGGTCTAGATCGCCGGGTCTAATCAGCTCGAACCTTCGTTTATGTTCGCCATGACGGGCTCCTCTGCCGGAGTACGGTGACCCAACGACCAGAGGCGCGTTCCGGGACGGCTCATCATGGTTCACGGTCGCTCCCTCGCGCGGATCGAACGGCGGAGATGACGGACAGGACCATGAAACGCGACGACAGTTACGGTGATGAGGAAGATGTGCTATCTCATCCGACACCGATTTCCACGATCGTCACACCCGACGACCTTCGCTACGAGAATCTTCGCCACGCCTACAACTACCGGTTCCTGGCGAAGCCCGACTATTTCCGGCTGGCCCATTCGCCGCGACAGGTCGAGGACGCGGTCCGTGAAGCGGTCGAGACCGGGAAGCGGATCGCCGTCCGCTCGGGCGGGCACTGCGGCGAGAACTTCGTCGCCGCACCCGACGTGCGGATCGTCCTGGACCTCTCCCCCATGTCCCGCGTCGATTTCGACCGCGAGCGTAACGCCTTCGTCATCGAGGCGGGCGCTTCGGTGGGGAAGATGACCGACGCCCTCTTCCACCACTGGGGAGTCACGATCCCCGTCGGCTTCTGCATGGGCGTGGGCGCGGGCGGGCACATCAGCGGCGGCGGTTACGGACCGCTCTCCCGGTTGCTGGGGCTCAGCGTCGACCACCTGTACGCGGTCGAAGTGGTCGTCGTCGACCAGGACCGGAACGTGTCGACGGTGGTGGCGACCCGCGAGGAGAGCGACCCCAACAGAGATCTCTGGTGGGCGCACACCGGGGGCGGCGGCGGCAACTTCGGTGTGGTCACCCGGTACTGGATGCGTTCCCCGGACGCGCACGGAACCGATCCGGCCGGCCTGCTGCCCCGCCCGCCGAGCGCTCTGCACATCGCGGAGGCGCGCTGGCCATGGGGCGGGCTCACCGAGACAGACTTCGTCCGGCTCACCGGCAACTTCCTTCGCTGGCAGCTGGCGAACAGCGCGGTCGACTCGCCCGACGCCGACCTGTACGCCCTGCTCGACTGCCCGCATCGCTCGGCGGGGGACCTCACTCTGCACGCCCATCTGCCCGTGGAATCACCGCGCGCCCACGCCCGCATGGACGCGTTCCTCGAAGCGCTCGGTGCCGGCGTCGGCACCGCTCCGGCCATCCGGCGCACGTCCCTGCCGTGGCTGGCCGCGAGCCGGTATCTGGCGGTCCCCGACACCGGCCCGGCCGCCATCGGGCTCCGGTGCAAGGTCAAGTCGGCGGATCTGCGCGCCCCGCACTCCCCGGAACAGCTCGCCACTCTTCACGGGCACCTCACCCGCGACGACTACCGAGGCACGTACGCGGCGGTGGAGTACATCGCGTACGGCGGCAAGGTCAATGCCGTGCCCTCCACCGCCACGGCCATACCGCGGGGCGCCCTGGTGAAGACCTTTTACATGGTCACCTGGAAGGATCCCGCCGAGGACGACCGGCATATGCGGTGGATCCGCGAACTGTACCGGGACATACACGCTTCGACGGGCGGCGTCCCGGTGCCGAACGATGTCAACACGGGTGCCTACATCAATTACGCGGACATCGATCTGGCGGATCCGGAGTGGAACTCGTCCAACGTTCCCTGGCATGAACTGTATTACGGCGAGAATTATCCCGTGCTGCAAGAAGTGAAGGCGAAATGGGATCCGTTGAACATCTTCCACCACGCCTTGTCCATCACGAGCCCTCAGGCAACGACGCAGAAGGAACGGTGAGTTCATGACGACCGAGGCCGACGCCCGCCGCACCGTGATATCGGCGATCTTCGGGACGCTGGCCACCCAGGCCGTAGGAGCTGCCGCGCGGCTGGAGCTGGCCGATCGTATCGGCGACGGCGAGGCCGGGACCGACGAACTGGCGCCCGCCTGCGGAGTGCCCGCCGAACAGCTGGGCAGGCTGCTGCGCGCTCTGGCCTCCCTCGGCCTGTGTGTCGAGTCCCGGCCCGGACGCTTCGCACTCACCGAGGCGGGGGCACTGCTGCGCCGGGACACCCCGGCGTCGCTGCTCGACTTCGCCGCCTTCCTCACTCACGACGTCTTCCAGCGCAACTGGCTGAACCTGGGGGAGTCGTTGGGCACGGGCAGGCCCGCATTCGACACGCACTTCGGCGAGCCGGTGTACGACTACCTGTCGGGCAAACCGGAACTGGCCGCCCTGTTCCACGCGGCGATGAGCAAGCGCCATCTGCCGGTGGAAATGGCCGAGGCGATCTCCGGGGCCTACGACCTGAGCCGTTTCGGCACGGTGGTCGATGTCGGAGGCGGCGACGGCACGCTGCTCGCCGCGCTCCTCGGACGGCACCCGCGGCTGACCGGCACCGTGTACGAGACCGAGGCCGGGACCGCGCGAGCGCGGGAGACCGTCACCGCGTCCGGTCTGGAGAAGCGGTGCCGCGCGGTCGCGGGAGACTTCTTCGCCGAGGTGCCCAAGGGCGCCGACCTCTACCTCATCAAGAACGTGGTGCTGAACTGGGACGACGAACGGGCCTCGACGATCCTGAGCCGGGTCCGGGCCGCCATGCCCGACCACGGCAAGCTGCTCATCGCCGAGCCGGTGCTGCCCGATGTCGCCGACGCGGACAGCCTCAACCACGCCGCCCTGGAGAACCCGTATCTGACCGATCTGCACATGCTGGTCACCATCGGCGGCCGGCAGCGCACCAGGGCGGAGTACACGACGCTCTGCGCCCGGGCGGGGCTGCGTGTCGTGCGGGTCGCGCCGCTGGCCCAGGAGTTGAACGCGTCGCTGATCGAGGCCGTCCCCGACAGCGCGGTCTGACGGCGAGCGGTCCCGGCCGAGCCTTCGCCCGGCCGGGACCGCGCCCTCCCACCGCCCGTGCCTTCTCACCGCCCGTGCCTTCTCACCGGTCACGGCGGATCACTTCCGGAGGCGGCGAGCGCCCCCGCGTGCGAGCCGGTCAGGTGGGCGTGTCCTCCCGGCGCTGGTGCTGGACCAGTCCCTGGCGCATGGCCAGGACCACGGCCTCCGTACGGTCCGCGACGCCGAGCTTGTGGTAAACCATGTGCAGATGGGCCTTCACCGTCTGCTCGGTGATATGCAGGGCCCGGCCGATCCGGCGGTTGGACAGGCCCTGGGCCAGCAGATTGAGCACTTCCTCCTGACGCCGGGTGAGCGTCAGGGGCTTCTGGGTGGCGTCGGGCCGGTTGTCCCGGGCCCCGGCCTCGCCGGTGGAATCGCCCTCGGACCGCGTCGGAGGGCGTAGCGCTCCAGGGGGCGTCGCCTGGGCCAGGACGCCATGGGAGCCCCGGTGCCGCGGCGAGACCAGATCCTTGCGTGCGCGGCGTGCGACGTCACCGAGCTCCTGGAGAAGGATCAGCACTTCGTCGATCTGGACGATGGCCGCCTGGGCTTGGTCTGCATCCTGGCGTTCCGTTAACGGTATGACATTCACACGATCAACCATCGGGTGATTCGCCTTTCGTTTGGACAACGCATGGGAACGAGCGCTTCAGGTTTACGGCTTCATGAGAATCACTTCACGATGCCGATGACTTCGCGTAATCCGAGGTAATCCGAGAGCGCCCCGGAAGGCCGGTCCGATGATGTTCACCGACAGGGGATCCGGAGCCTGGAGGGAATTGTTACCACGGTTTCGACTGCCGTCAACAGGAGGAATCATGATGCCGGCGCATCCCGAACAGACCGCTGTGACGACCTGTTGTCAGATCGCCCGGCCATCTCTGTGACGGGTCGTGAAAGGTGCTTATGCAGCTACCTCACGGTGTGTTCATGACGATGGTCACTGCCGCATTCCGCCCGGAACTCCGGTGGAGTGACGCCGTACATAGGCTGCTCATCGATTCACTCCCTCACCGAGCGCGGCGACCGGGGCGGCCGAGGCGCCCTGGTGCGGTGAGAACGCGAGGAGCAGGCCGCCGGTGACCGGGTGGGTCAGATGGGTGCAGGCGACTCCGAAGACCGTCCGGACGAGCTCGGGGCTGAGTACTTCCGCCGGCGGGCCGTCCGCGACGATCCGCCCCCGGTGCAGGACGTAGAGCCGGTCGCAGTAGGCGGCCGCGAGATTGAGGTCGTGCAGCACGCACAGCGTCGCACGCCCCAGATCCCTTACCAGCTCCAGGAGTTCGAGCGCCGCGTACACATCGAGGTGGTTGGTCGGTTCGTCGAGGAGGAGCAGCGGGCTCTCCTGGGCCAGCGCACGCGCCACCAGGGCCCGCTGCCGCTCACCGCCGGACAGCGTGGAGAGCCTGCGGGCGCGATGCTCCGTCAGGCGGACCCGCTCCAGTGCGGCGGTGACCTTCGCGTCCCCGCCCCCGGTGGCCGACTCGAAGGCCCCGAGCCACGGCCCGCGCCCCATGGCCACGACTTCCTCCACGGTGAAGTCGAAGTCCGGGGTGCTGTCCTGGGCGACGAGCGCGGCCCGTCGGGCGACCTCGCGCTGGCTGAGATCCGTGACGTCGTCCCCGGACAGGGCGACGCGGCCGGCGAAGGGGTCGAGCGCGCGGTAGACCGTACGCAGCAGCGAGGTCTTGCCGCTGCCGTTGGGCCCGACGAGGCCGACGCGTTCGCCGTCGGCGACGGCGAGGTCGCACTCCATGACGATCGGGGCGGAGCCGATCCGGACGCCGACGCCGGACAGGGCGAGTCTCATGATGCCTCCGAACGTCGCAGCAGCCACAGGAAGACCGGCGCGCCGAGCACGGCGGTGACGATCCCGACGGGCAGTTCCTCCGGGCGGACGAGAACGCGGCAGAGCAGGTCGACGACGACGAGGTAGACCGCGCCGACGAGCATGGCGACGGGAAGCAGCCGGCGGTGGTCCGGGCCCACGACCAGCCGTACGAGATGGGGAACGATGAGCCCCACGAAGCCGATCCCGCCCGACACCGCGACCAGGACGCCGGTCAGGAGCGAGGCGACGACCAGGAGATGGATGCGGACGCGGTGCACGGAGACGCCGAGCGAGAGCGCCGCGTCGTCACCGGCCGCCAGGGCGTTGAGCGTCCGGGTCTGCGCCAGCAGATGGACGCCGACGACCAGTACGGCCGCCGCCGGCAGCACGAGGTTCGACCACGACGACTCCGAGAGGGAGCCCAGCAGCCAGAACAGCACCGAGTGCGCCGCCTGCTCGTTGCCGCTCCGGAAGATGACGAAGCTGGTGACTCCGCTGAACAGGTAGGAAAGGGTGACCCCGGCGAGGATCAGGCGGCTCGGGATGACGCGGCCGGCGCGGCGCGACAGTCCGAGGACCGCGGCCATCGCCACGAGCGCGCCGACGAAGGCCGCCGCCGACGTGGAGAGCCCGGCCACCGCCACCGATCCGAGGGTGATGGCGATGGAGGCCATCAGTCCGGCGCCCGCGGAGACGCCGAGCACATAGGGGTCGGCGAGCGGATTGCGGACGGTCGCCTGGAGGGTGACACCGACGACGGCGAGCCCCGCCCCGACCGCGGCGGCCAGCAGGACCCGCGGCATCCGCAGGTTCCACACGATCTGGTCGTCCATGACGCCGGGGGGCGCCCCGAGCCCGGTCAGGTGGTGGGCGATGACCCGGGTGACGGTTCCCAACGGCACACCGACGGATCCCACGGACACGGCCACGCAGACCGTGACGAGGAGGAGGGCGAGCAGCAGGGGTACGACGACGGGGAGGGAGAGGGGCCGGCCGCCGCGGATCGGAGTCGGCCCGGGGCCGCCCCGCGGGCTCCCGTCGGCGCCGGTGAGAAGCGTGCTGGATCTCTGCGTGTGCATCGCGGGCCCCTACTGCGAGCGGGACGGGATCGGGTGCAGGAAGGCCGCGATCTCGGTGACGCCTGACACCGGTCGCGTACTGCCGCGTGCTCCGGTCTTGGCCGCGTCGATGACGAGCACGCGCTCCTTCTTGACCGCTTCGACGGTGGGGAACGTGCGCTTCAGGAACGCGAGTGCCTCGTTCCGGCCCTTCTCCGTCGCGGTGAAGTTGTCGACGACCAGGGCCTCGGGGTCGCGCGCGACGATCTGTTCGGGGCTGACCGGGGCGAACTGGCCCGGCAGGTCGGCGAAGACGTTCGTCCCGCCGGCCCGTTCGAGCACGTCGTTGGCGAGACCGCCGCTGGTCACGTAGAGCTGACCGGCGACCTGGGAGAGCTCGGCGACCTTGCGCTCGGGCTCCTTCGCGGTCTTCCGGCGTACGGCGTCGAGTTCGCCGCGCAGCTCGTCGACCAGCTTGTGCGCGTGGTCCTCCACGCCGAAGATCGTGCCGAGCTGATGCAGGTCGGCGTCGAGCGCGTCCAGTCCGGAGGTGTCCGAGCGCAGGTCCGCGGCGCAACCGCCGCCGACCACGTAGGTCGCGATCCCCAGTTCCTCCAGTTCCGCGATGCTCGGGCTGCCCTGCTTGCCGGAGACCTTCTCGACCTGATCGGTGATCAGGAGATCGGGCTTGGCGACGATCAGCGCCTCGACGCTCGGATTCCGCGTCCCGAGACTCGGCAGTGCGGCGAGTCGCTTCTTCAGCTCGGGCGCGGGAGCGGATTCGCCGCGGGTCTTCGCGACGATCCGGTCGCCGACGCCGAGCGCGAACAGGGTGTCGGCTATGGCGTCCGTGGTGATCACCACCCGCTGTGGGATCCGGTCGAGCCGGACGGTGCGACTACAGGACTCGAAGGTGATGCGGCTCGCCTTGTCGTCCGGGCGTGGGCCCGCTCCGGCGCCCGCGCACCCGGTGGCGCCGACCGCCGTGAGAGCGACGACTGCGCCGACCACAGCGGCGCGGGGGTGGTGGGGAGCAGCGCGGGAGCGGCGGCTCTGTGACGGGGGGTCGACGTGCGATCGGAACATGACGGGGCGTTCCCTTCGGTGAAGGCCGTGAGGGTGACAGCCCGGACGGAGCTGCGTCCGGGATGACGTGCATGTTTATTGAATGAGGCTCAGTCGCCATGTTAGGGTACCCTAATGAAACGACCAACATCACAGACTCCGGGGCTGGCCGGGCCCGGCGCGTTAATGCGTCTGCTCGCCCCGATCCGCAACCATCTCGCCATCTGTGCGGTGCTTTCGTGCCTGAGCGCGGCGGCGGGGATCGTGCCCTACATCGCCGTGGCCGAGATCGCGCGGCTCATGCTCGACGACCCCACTCCGTCGCACAGCGCCATCTGGACCTGGGTCGGCATCGGGGCCGCGGGTGCGGGCCTCTGGCTCGTGCTGTTCGTGCAGTCCGCCCGGGTGGGGCACTACGCCGACGCGAAGATCCTGCACGACGTACGGGTGCGGATCGTGACGCATCTCGGCAGGCTGCCGCTGGGCTGGTTCCGTTCGGCCGGCTCGGGCAAGGTCAAGCGGGCGATGACCGGTGACCTGGAGGAGATGCACGAGGTCATCGCGCACGCACTGGGACAGCTGGTCGGGGCGACCACCGTCACGGCCGTCGCGACCGGCTATCTGCTCTTCGTCGACGTCCGCATGGCCTTCGTCGTGCTGGGTGTGCTCCTGCTGATGGGCGTCTTCTTCCGCATCTCGATGCGCTCCATGACGAGCCATATGAACCGACTGGTCGCCGCCGACGCGCGCATCAGCGCCGCCAGCGTCGAGTACGCCGACGGGATCCAGGTGGTCAAGACGTTCGGCACCGGGGGCCGTGTCCTGCGTCGCTACGACGACGCCGTGGACGAGCACACCCAGGCGTTCGCGGCCTGGGTCGCCGAGGTGCGCCACAGCTCCGCGATCTCGCGGCTGTTCGGCTCGGAGATGGCCGTCCTCACCGCCGTGGCGGCCGTGGGTCTGTTCCTCGTCGACCGCGGGTCTCTCGGGGTCGCGGACCTGGTGACGTTCCTGGTCGTCGCCATCGGGCTGCCCAACTCCATCCTGCCCGCCGTCACCGCCGCCCAAGGCGTGCGCAAGGGCCGGATGGGCGCGTCCAACATCGAGCAGCTGCTGTCGCGCACACCGCTGCCCGAGCCCGAGACTCCGCTGACGCCCGAGGGCCACGGCGTCGAGTTCGACCGGGTCTCCTTCTCGTACGACGGGGTGACCAACGCGGTCGAGAACATCAGCGCCGTCTGTCCGCCGGGCGGGGTGACCGCCATCGTGGGCCCGTCGGGAGCCGGCAAGTCGACCCTGGCCGGCCTGCTGCCCCGCTTCCACGAGGTGTCGGAGGGGGCGATCAGGGTCGGCGGGGTGGACGTGCGCTCGATCCCGTCCGCGAAACTGCTGGCGTCGATGTCGCTGGTCTTCCAGGACGTCGCCCTGCTGCGGGACAGCGTGTCGGAGAACATCCGCATCGGCCGCCCCGGCGCGAGCGACGCCGAGGTCCGCGCGGCTGCGGAGGCCGCGCACATCCACGAGGTGATCGCGGGCCTGCCCGACGGGTACGACACCCTGCTCGACTCGGGCGGCGGCAGTCTGTCCGGCGGTGAACGCCAGCGGCTGACGATCGCGCGGGCGATCCTGTCCGGGGCGCCGATCGTGGTCCTCGACGAGGCGACGGCCGCGTTGGACGCCGACAGCGAATCCGCGGTCCAGGAGGCGCTGTCCAACCTGGCGGTGGGCAAGACGGTGATCGTGATCGCCCACCGGCTGCACACCATCGCGGGCGCGGCCCAAATCCTCGTACTCGACAACGGACGGCTCGTCGAACAGGGCCGCCACGACGAACTGCTCGCCCGGGACGGGCTGTACGCCCGGCTGTGGGCGGCACAGGAAGGAGTGCTCGCGTGATCCGCCGCCTGTACCGACTCTGGCCGAATCCGAAGCTGCTGGCCCGCCTGTGGCTGCTCACCGCGGCGCAGGCGGTCCTCCAGGGTCTGCTGCTCGCTCTGCTCATCCCGATCCTGGACGCGGTCGTGCGGCCCGAACCGGACGTCGGCGCCGCCACCCCGTGGTTGGTGCTCGGCGGGATCGGCGCGGCCCTGTACGCGGCATTGAGCATCATCGCCACCCCGGTGGGCTTCGCGGCGGCGGGCGCGCTCGCGGCGCAACTGCGCCGACGGCTGATGCACCATGTGAGCACGCTGACGCTGGGCTGGTTCACCGCCGAGCACAAGGCCCGGCTCGCGCGCGGCGTGACCGCGGACGTCGGCAGCGCCGCCCATCTGGCCGTCACCATCGGCGGGCCCGTGATCACCTCGACACTGCTGCCCGCGACGGTCGTCGTCGTGACGTTCACGGTCGACTGGCGGATGGCGCTGCTGCTGTGCGCGATCGCGCTGGTCGCCTACCTGGCCCTGCAGCGTGCCGCGCGCATCGCCGAGATCACCGAGAGCGAGCTGGAGCAGGCGGCGGCCGGGGTGGCCAGTCGGGCGATCGAGCTGGGTCAGGCCCAGCCGGTGCTGCGCGCCGCGGGCCACGCCGAGGGCACACCCCGGATGCGTGCCGCGCTGGAGGACCACCGCGAGACCTACCGCGACGGCATGCGCCGTGCGCGGCAGCCGTTCTTCGTCTACACCGGCGTGATCATGGCCGGGTTCGTCGCGGTGCTCGCCCTGACCGCCGAGCTGATGCTCAGCGGGCGTATCGAGGTCGCCACGGCGATCGTACTGCTCGTGCTCGCCGCCCGCTTCCTGGAGCCGCTCGGCAATCTCATCGACCTCATCGGCGCGCTGCGGGCGTTGCGGAACCAGATCGGACGCATCGAGGAGCTGCTGTCCACTCCGGCTCTGCCGGTTCCGGCCGAGCCGGTACGTCTGATCGCCGAGGCCGGCGTCGAGCTCAGGGACGTCACCTTCACCTACCCGGGCGGCGACACCCCCGCTCTGAAGAACGTGACCCTGCGCTGCCGACCGGGCACCACCACCGCCCTGGTCGGTCCTTCGGGGTCCGGGAAGACGACGGCGACCCGGCTCATCGCCCGGTTCTTCGACGTCGACTCGGGCCAGGTGTGCGTGGGGGGCGTCGATGTGCGCGAACTCGACCCGAGCACCCTGCTCGACGAGATCGCCATCGTCTTCCAGGACGTCTACCTGTTCGACGACACCATCGAGGACAACCTGCGCCTGGCACGCCCGGACGCGACCTGGGACGAGTTGCGGGAGGCCGCCGCCGCGGCACGGCTCGACGAGGTGATCGAGCGGCTTCCCGCCGGCTGGCAGACCCGGGTGGGCGAGGGCGGCGCGCAGTTGTCGGGCGGCGAACGCCAGCGCGTCGCGATCGCCCGGGCGATGCTCAAGCGGGCGCGGATCGTCCTGGTGGACGAGGCCAGCTCCGCCCTCGACCCGGAGAACGAGGCCGCGGTCACCCGGGCCATCGCCAACCTCGGCGACGACCCGGACCGCACGGTGATCGTGATCGCCCATCGTCCCGCCACCCTGGCCACAGCGGACCACGTGGTCTCGCTCGATGACGGCCGGGTCGTGGAGGCCGGCACCAGGGACGAACTGCTGCGCGCCGGTGGGGCGTTCTCACGGCTGAGCTCACAGTACGAGCGGGCCCGTCACTGGCGCATCGCCCCGGTGAGCGGCTGACCGGCGACACGTGACGGATCCCCGGAGAACAACCCGCCGGCCATCCGTCGCCCGTACCGCACCGCTGCCGTCGGCCCCCGCACAGGGGTCGTCGGCGGCGGGTATCGGTTCGCGGTGCTCGGACCCGGTGGCTCAGACCTCGGCGCGCAGGTAGCGGTGGGCGAGGTCGGTGATGTCGGCGATGAGTCCCTCGGCCAGGCGGTCGATGTCCTCGGCCTCGTGATGCAGCAGCGCGTGGGTGCCGCCGTACCAGGCGCTGTAGATCAAGAGCGCCGCCATGGCGGGGTCCGGGGCGTCCGCCGGCGGGTCGGGGCGCTCGGAGATGAGCTGCCGGAACGCTTCGACGTGGGCGTTCGTGGGACTGACCTCGATCTCCGTCGACGCGTTGATCGGGGTGTGGCCGTACAGCACATCGTGCAGTTCGGCATGTTCCAGGTAGACGCGGACCGCGTCACTGAGCCAGGCGTCCACGCGGCCGACCCAGTCGTCGGCGGGAAGGCTCCGCACCGCCGCGTTCTGCCGCTCGACCAGCCGGTCGATGAAGCGGGCCTGTACCGCGAGCATGATCTCGCGCTTGGAGCTGAAGTACAGGTAGAAGGTGCCGATCGCGATTCCCGCGCCCTCAGCGATCTCATCGATCCGGGCAGCGTCGATGCCCCGCTCGACGAACACCCTCTCGGCCGAGTCCAAAAGGTCGGCACGCCGCTCCTCGGCGGGTTTGGTTCGCGGGCGTCCAGGGGTGATACGGCGCACACTCATTTCACGGAGTCTACGTGCTCGACGGCGGTTACAGGCCACTGGGGCCCGGCCTGCGACGACCGGCAGCCCAACGGCCGGGCCGGGTTTCCGCGCCGAGCCGGACCGCGGTCCGCGCAGGCTCGGACGCCGGAGGGAACCTCGGCCTTCTCGGGGGACCGCCGGCGTACGGCGGAGCCGCGGCGGGCCCGGGAGACTTCCGGGCCCGCCGCGGCTCACGGCTTTCCATGCGTACGGCTGTCAGCCCGCGAAGCAGAGCGGCTGGCCGCCGGTGAAGGCGAAGCAGGAGACCTGGCGGGAGGTCGTGCCGGTGCGGCCGCCCCGGTCCGTGACGGTCAGCTGCACGGTGTAGGTGCGCTGGACGGACGGGTAGCGGTGGGTGACGGTGGCGCCGGAGCCGGTCGTGCCGTCGCCGAACCTCCAGGCGTACGAGGCGATGTCGCCGTCCGGGTCGCTGGAGGCGGAGGCGTCGAAGGAGCAGTCGCCGTACCAGCACGAGAGGGTGAAGGAGGCGGACGGGGCCTGGCCGGGCGAGGGCTCGGTGGTGCCGGCGGTGACCTGCTTGGTCAGGGAGCCGCTCTCGCCGCCGGCGTCGGTGACGGTGAGCTTGACGGCGTAGGTGCCGGCCTTGGTGTAGGTGTGGGACGGCTTCGCGCCCTCACCCTCGCTTGCGTCCCGAAGTCCCAGGCGTAGGAGGCGATGTCACCGTCCGGGTCGCTGGAGCCGGAGGCGTCGAAGGAGCAGGCCGGGGTGGTCGTGGAGCACTGGGCGGTGAACGCGGCGACCGGCTTGCCGGGTTCGGACGGGCCGCCGCCGAGGTCGGTGACGTCCAGCAGCCTGTTCGGGGAGGAGGAGCCGGGGTTGGTGACGACGCCGGAGAGGGCGTTGTTCACCAGGGCGTCCCGTACCTGCTGCGGGGTGGCGTCGGGGTGGGCGGAGAGGTGGATCGCCGCCGCGCCCGCGGCATGCGGGGTGGCCATCGACGTACCGCTCATGGTCTGGGTGCCGCCGCCCATGCGCGTGGAGACGATGGAGCCTCCGGGGGCGAACAGGTCCAGGCAGCGGCCGTAGTTGGAGAAGCTGGAGCGGCCGTCGTTGCTGTCGGTGGAGCCGAGGGTGATGGCGGCGGGCAGCCGTGCGGGGCTGGTGTTGCAGGCGTCCCGGTTGTCGTTGCCGGCGGCGACCGCGACCGGGATGCCGGCGTTGATCGCGCCCTGGACCGCGTCGTCCATGGCCCGGTCGGCGCCGCCGCCGAGCGACAGGTTGGCGACGGCCGGCTTCTGGGCGTTCCGGACGACCCAGTCCATGCCCGCGACGATCTGCGAAGTCGATCCGGTGCCCTGGCAATTGAGTACCCGGACGCCGACGAGCTTCGCCTTCTTGGCGACGCCGTAGCTCTTGCCGCCGACCGTGCCGGCGACGTGAGTGCCGTGTCCCTGGCAGTCGGCGGAGTCGGCGTCGTTGTCGATGAAGTCGTACCCCGAGGACGCCCGGCCCTCGAAGTCGGTGTGCTGGCGGTAGAGGCCCGTGTCCACGATGTACGCGGTCACGCCCTCGCCCTCGTTGGGGTAGGCGTACGAGGCGTCCTTGACGCCGTCGACCCGGTCCAGGCCCCAGGAGGGCGGGTTGGGCTGGGTTCCGGTGGCCCGGACCTCGGCGTCGGCCTGGACGTAGCGGACGCCGGGCTCCGCCGCCAGCTTCTTCGCCTGGGCGGCGGTCGCCTTCAGCGCGAAGCCCTTGAAGGCGGTGGAGTACACGGTGCGCACCGTGCCACCGTGCTCCGCGACCAGGTCGGCGGCGGCCGTGCCCGCGGCGATCGAGGGCGCGTCGTCGAGGGCCACGATGTACCGGCCGGGTATGGCCTCGGCCCGGTCCGCGCCGAGGACGCGGCCCTCGGCGGGCGGGGCCTGGGCGGTCGCCCCGTGGGCGGGGGCCGTTCCGGCGAGTCCGAGCGCCATGGCCGCGGCGGCCGCGGTACACAGTGCGCCGACGAGGCGCGGTCTGCTGGTTGTGCGCATGATCTGGTTGCTCCCTTGGCTCCGTGTGATGGGGAACCGTGCCGGGCCTCCGAGAGTTGGGGAGGGCGGCCCGGCACGGGTGACACAGGAGCCGCCGCTCCGGGCTGGGGCGTGGGGCAGGGTGTGTGCCCGGTGCGACGACGGGGGCAACTCTCCGGTCCGGCCCGGGCCGGAACAATCCGTACGGCACTGCGTAGCGCCACCTATTCAATGGCCCCCGTACGCCCGGAATCATCCGGACCGCCATCCGGGTGGATCTCCCGCACCTCTCCGCGGGCGGAGACGTCCAGCTTCCGGAGCACCTTCGCGACGTGCTGTTCCACGGTGCGTGGCGACAGGAACAACACGTCGGCGATCTCCCGGTTGGTGTGCCCCGTCGCCACCAGGCGCGCGACGTCCCGTTCGCGAGGGGAGAGTTCGTTGCCGTATCCCCTGCGCCCCCGCCGGGGCCCGGGCGGATTTCCCGCGCCCCGCTCCCGCAGGGAGCTGCGGCAGCGCGCGGCGTCCCGTACGGCACCCAGCGCCTCGAAGCACGCGGCCACCTCGCGCAGTCGCTCCACCTCTCCTGCGGCGGCCCGCTCCGCGCACAGCGCCGCCGGGTACGGGGCCGGGAGCGCCGCGTACTGTTCGGCGGCGCGGGCGTGGTCGCCCCGGCAGGCGGCGAGCGCGGCGCGCGCGGCGGGCACGTCCAGGTCACCGAGCCCGGCGGTGAACTCGGCGAGCACGGCATGTGCTTCGGGGGCGCGGTCCGCCCGGCGGTACGCCGTCAGCGCCGCCGGAACCAGCTCCGCGGCCCAGACCCAGACGCCCTTGCGGCGGACCCGGTCCAGCGCCCGCACGGCTTCCGTGCACGCCTCGTCGCTCTCGCCCCGCTCCAGCCGGATCCGTATGGCGGCGGCCGACGCGGCGGCGAGTACGGGCGCCGGCGCGTTGACGGGGTCCCCGAGCGCCGCCGCGTCCAGGTTCTCCAGCGCCGCGTCCCACTCGCCGTGGGTCTCGGCGAGCAGCCCGAGGACGAGGTGGGCGTCGGACGCGATGCCCGAGACGCCGGGCGCGTCGGCCAGGACCGTACGGGCCCGGTCGGCGAGGCCGCGCCAGGCGCCGCGCATCCAGGCCATGCGCAGGGCGGTGCCCTCGATGATGCCGCTGAGGAAGGGCGCTCCGGCCGCTTCCGCCAGTCGCACCCCCTCGTCCCGGAAGCGTTCGGCGTCGGCGGACCGGCCCACCCAGGCGAAGGCGTCAGCCGCGTTGGCGCACATCCGGGCAAGTTCGACCCGCTCGGCGGCGCTCCGCCCGTCGGCGAGGAGCTTCTCGGCTTCCCCGCGCACCGTGTCGCCGTCGCCGAGGCAGACCCGCAGCGTCAGATGGTTGCCCCGCACCGCGATCCGCAGCGCGCGGTCACCGTGCCGGGCGGCGAGCTCCTCGGCCCGTTCGGCCCAGTGCGCGTGGACGGCGACGGGGTGCTCACCCCACACCGGCATGGCGAGGCCCGCCATGGCGCGGGCGGCCAGCTCGGGGCGTGTCCGCAGCTCGTCCACGGCCAGCTCGGTGTCCAGGCGGCCCTGTTCGTGCCGGCCCGCCTGGTTGTTGAGCAGCAGCCCCAGGTTGAGCCGGATCTCCCCCCGTACGGCGTCCGGCAGTTCGGCCGAGGCGGCCGAGGAGACGACGCGGCGCAGCAGCCGGCTGGAGCGCCGGTGGGCCAGCCCGAAGAGGGCCGCCCGGCTGAGGCGCACCGCGAGCCGTGCCCGGTCCGCCTCCGGGAGGAGGGGGTCGTCCAGGACCCCCTCGTAGAGCTCGACGGCGAGCGCCGCGTCACCGAGCTTCCGGGCGGATTCGGCGGCCTGTTCGGCGTACGTGCGCCAGGCGGTCAGGTCGCCCGCCTTGCGGGTGTGGTGGGCGAGCTGGACCAGTGGCGGGGGTTCCTGGGCGGCCAGCACGGCGGTGGCGCGCCGGTGGAGCCGATGTCGGTCCGGCCTCAGAAGCCCCTCGTAGACGGCTTGTTGGGCCAGGCCGTGCCGGAACCCGTAGCGGTCCTCCCCGCAGTCGTGGAGCACGCCCGCGCGCAGGGCCTCGCGCAGGGCGTCGGCCGCCTCTTCACCGTGCTGGTCCGCCACCGCGCCGATCAGCTCCTCGGCGGCGGGCACCCTCAGAACGGCGGCGGCGTGCACGGCGGCCGCCGCCGGCTCCGAGAGGCCCGCCACCCGCTCGGCCATGGCGTCGCGCAGGAGGAGGGGCACCGCCCCCTGGGAACCGTCGAGTTCGTCCGGTTCCTCCAGGACGAACTCGAGGACGAAGGGGATGCCGGCCGTGCGTTCGTGCAGCCGGCGCGCCACGGCGGCGGGGACGTCACGGCCGGTCAGCGCCGCCGTGAGGGTCCTGACTCCGGCGACGTCGAGCGGGCTCAGCGGGAGGACCACCGAGGTGACGCCCGGCGGGTGCCGGTAGGCCCGGCCCAGGGGCAGGGCCCCGCTCCTGAGGTCCTCGCGGCGGTAGCTGAGGACGGTGGACAGGCCCGGCGGCGGGTCGTCGGCCAGGAAGCGGAGGAGGTCCCGGGTGCCGTCGTCGGCCCAGTGCAGATCCTCCACGACGAGGACCACCGGGGACACCGCCGCGAGCAGAGCGCGCACAGCCCGGAAGAGACGGTGGGCAGCCGCCTGCGGATCGAGCAACGGGGCGGGATCGGGTGGGAGTTGACCTGCGAGCTCGGGGAGGTAGGGGCGCAGGGCTCCGCAGACCGGGTTGAGCCGCTCGGGGACCGCGCCCTCCAGGGTGCGCAGGACGTCGAAGACGGGACCGTACGGGAAGGGCTCGCGCAGCGGCGGGCAGGCCCCGGCGAGAACCCGGGCGCCGGGCGGGCGGCCGGGGCCGGGCACCGGGTGTCCGACGGCCTCCCGGATCAGCCGGGTCTTGCCGACGCCCGCCTCCCCCTCGATCAGGGCGACCGACGGCGGGTGGGCCATCGCGTCGAGCAGGGCGTGCAGTTCTCCGGTCCGTCCGACCAGCACCAATGCGGACTCCCCTGATGGCGGCGGCAGATGTGGGCGAAACTACCCCCGGCCGACGGGGCCGTCCAGCGGCATCCCGACATCGCGGGATCCCGGCGTGAACATCGTGTCCCCGGGGCACGTACCCCTGACCGAAGTGACCGAGCCGGGAAGACCGACGGGAAGACCGACGAAGGGAATGCCGCGATGAGCGCAACGCAGGAACGCCGGAGCCTCCTCGGACGCCGCACGGTCGTCGCCGCGGTGGGAGCGGCCGGAGCGGCCGCCGCCCTCACCGCCTGCGGCGGATCGGACGGTTCGGGGGGTTCGGGAGGCTCGGGAGGCTCGGACACGGTCGAGCAGCCCGGGAGCGGCGGCGGGAAGGGTGGAGAGGTGCTCGCCGCGACCGCGGACATCCCGGAGGGCGGCGGGGTGGTCTTCGCCGCGCAGAAGGTCGTGGTGACCCAGCCGCAGCCGGGCGAGTTCAAGGCGTTCTCGTCCACGTGCACCCATCAGGGCTGCGCGGTCAAGGACGTCTCGGACGGCACGATCACGTGCCCCTGTCACGACTCCACGTTCGACGCCGCCACGGGCAGCCCGACCGGCGGGCCCGCCACACGACCGCTGCCCGCCCGTGAGATCACCGTCGAGGGCGACTCGATCAGGCTGGTGTAGCCGCTCCCTGCCCCGCCCCCTGCCTGCGCGGTCGCTTCCAGCCGCCGAGTACGGCGTCCGTGGTGGCGACGGTGGCGACGAGGGCGAGCGTGTTGCGGACCATCGCGGGGGTGTACTCGGCGGGCACCCCCGCGATGGCGTCGGCCGGGACGACGGCCGTGTAGCCGAGGTTGACCGCGTCGAAGACGGCGTTGGGGATGGCGATGTTGGCCGATACGCCGGTGACGACGAGCGTCCGGCAGCCGAGGTTGCGCAGCAGCGGGTCGACGTCGGTGCCGGCCAGCGGCGAGAGGCCGTGCAGCCGGCGGACGACGAGGTCCTCGTCGGCCACCTCGATGGGGGCCGCGACCCGGACGGCGGTGCTGCCGGTGTGCTGCTGGACGGGCAGCCGGGCTGCGGCACGGAAGAGCCGGGCGTTGTGGTTGCCGCCGCGACCGTCGGGCCGGCTCTCGGCGACCGCGTGCATCACCTGGACTCCGCTCCCGTGGGCGGCGGCGACGAGGCGGGCGATGTTGTCGAGCGCGCCCGACGAGCGGGCTGCGGCGGCGAGTTCGGGCAGGGCGCTGTCCGGCCCCACGACGCCCTGCTGGCACTCGACGGTCAGCAGAACGGTGGTGGCGGGGTCGAGCAGTTCGGTGAGCCGATCCTGTGATGACCTCGACGGCACGGGCGCTTCTCTCCTTCTCTGTGACCGGCGCCCGGGAGGACGGGCTCCCGCGGGACTTCTGCGGACGAACTTCCGTGGACGGGCTTCCGTGGACGGGCCGGGCGCGTGAGAGTAGCGGCCATTGCGTCACGAAGGAAGAACATTCATGATTCTGACGTCCAGTCAGATTCCAGGAGGGCGACCATGACCGACACCCAGCGACGAGGCCGTCGGATCATGATGACGCCCGGGGAGCGTGACGCCTATCTCGGCGAACAGCGCACCTGCCGGGTGGCGACGCTCGGCCCCGACGGCGCCCCGCACGTCGGGGCCCTGTGGTTCGTCTGGGACGGCGACTCCCTCTGGCTGTACTCCATCACACGCAGCCTGCGCTGGTCCCAGCTGCGCGGGGACGCCAGGATCGCCGTGGTCGTGGACGACGGCGAGGGGTACGAGGAGCTGCGCGGCGTGGAGCTCACCGGTCGGGCGGAGTTCGTCGGCGAGGCGCCCCGCATGGGCGAGCCCTGCGCCGAACTCGTCGAGCCGGAGCGGTTGTTCCCCGTGAAGTACTTCGGCATGACGGAGATGCCGCATGACGGACGGCACGCCTGGCTGCGGCTCACCCCGGAGACGATCACCTCCTGGGACTTCAGCAAGCTCGCCGATCTCGCCTGAGCTCCCGCCCGCGGCCCCGACGCCCCCAACTTCCGGGGCTCATCCGCCGTCCGCCGCCACAGCCACCCCCACACCTGCCCCCGCCGCCCGCAGCGCCTTCACCGCGGCGCGGACCGACGGCCGACGGTCCGCGTCCGTGCGCCAGACGGCGTGGACGTGCCGCCGCATGGTCTGCCGCACCGGCACCAGCCGCACGCCTTCGGGGACCGGGCCGCGCCCCAGCCGAGGAGCCACGCAGACACCGAACCCGGCCGCGATCAGGGCGAGTTGCGTGTGGTGCTCACCCGCCAGATGGGCGATGCGAGGCTCGATGCCACGGGAGCGCAGCGTGAACATCAGCCACTCGTAACAGAATTCGCCCTCGGGCCAGGACACCCACGGGTCGTCCGCGAATTCCTCCAGCTCCACCTCGTCACGGTCCGCCAGCGGATGCCCGGCCGGCATGGCGATGTCCGGCGCGTCGTCGAGGAGTTCGGCCTTGGCCAGACCGCCGGGCACGGGCAGCCGCTTGTTGCTCCAGTCGAGCACGACGGCCAGGTCGACGTCTCCGCGGAGCACCGCGCGCAGGCCTTGTTCGGGCTCCAGCTCCCGGGTCCGGACGGCGAGATCGGGGTGGTCCGCGCGCAGGGCGGTGAGCATCGCGGGGAACAGCCCGCGAGCCGCCGTCGGGAAAGCGCAGATCCGCACCTCGCCGACGACCTCGCCGCGCTGTGCCTCGATGTCGGATTGGGCCAGCTCCACCTGCGACAGGATCCGCGCGGCGTGGTCCGCGAGCAGCCGGCCGGCGTCGGTGAGCCGGACGCCTCGGCCGTATCTGGCGAGCAGCCGCTGCCCGACCTCACGCTCCAGCTTCGCCAGTTGCTGCGAGACCGCCGACGTCGTGACGTGCAGCCCGTCGGCCGCCCCGCTCACCGAGCCGTGCCGGGCGAGGGCGTCCAGCGTACGCAGCCGCTCCAGGTTCAACATGTAAGCAATGCTACGCGAACGAGCACAGAAAGATTCGCTTGTCCTACGACGTCATCTTCGTCAGGGTTGACCTCATGAGCGCTCCCTGCGAGCCGGGGGCCACGGCCCCGGCGTCAGCACCTCCCCCGCCGCCTCCCCCGCCACCTCCCGCGCACGCCCCGATCGCGCCCGCCGTGTGGCGCCCCGCCCTCGACTGGCGGATCCGGTTCGCGGGGCTCTCGCTCATCTGGGGGTTCAGCTTTCTGCTGATCAAGGTCGGGACCGAGGGCTACGCCCCGTTCCAGGTCACCTTCGGTCGGCTGCTGGCCGGTACGGCGGTGCTGGTCGCCGCCATGGCGATGCGCCGGGAGCGCCTTCCGCGCTCCGCCCGGACCTGGGGGCACCTCGCGGTCGCGGCGCTCCTCCTCAACGCACTGCCGTTCTCGCTCTTCTCCTACGCGGAGCTGACGATCCCCTCGACGCTGGCCGGGATCTGCAACGCGACCTCGCCGCTGTGGGGCATGGCGCTCTCGGTGATCGCCCTGTCGGAGGACCGCCCGACCCGCCGCCGGGTGGGCGGTCTCGGCGTCGGCTTCCTCGGTGTCCTCACGGTGCTGGGCGCCTGGCAGGGCTTCTCCGGCCTGGACCTGCCGGGTACGGGCATGGCGCTGCTCGCCTCGTTCTGCTATCCGGTCGGCTGGATCTACGTACGCCGCACCCTGGCCGGAACCGGGTCGTCGACGCTGGCGCTGACGGGCAGCCAGCTCTTCCTGGGTACGTTGCAACTGGCCGTGGTGACCCCGCTGTTCACCTCGGCGCCGACGTCCTTTCCGCTGCTCCCGACGGTCTCGGTGCTCGCCCTGGGCGCGCTGGGCACGGGCCTCGCCGTCCTGCTCCAGTACGGCCTGGTCCAGGAAGTCGGTCCGACGACGGCCCAGATGGTCACGTACTTCATCCCGGTGATCGCGACGGCGGCAGGCGTCGCACTGCTCGGCGAACAGCTGAGCTGGAACACCCCGGTCGGGGCGCTGATCGTCCTCGTCGGGGCGGCCCTCACCCAGAGCCGGGCCCGCCCGGCCGCCCCACCAAAGCCCGCGGAAGCTCTCGTCGCCGCCATACCGGAGCCCGCGGTCGTTCCGATCGCCGCCCCACCGGAGCCCGCGGCGCACCGAGCTGTGCCGCCCGACGCGGACGCGGCCGGTCTCAGCCGTAGCTGACCGGCCGTGCGGGACCCGCGGCCGCGGCCACCGCGTCCGCCAGGGGGCCGATGTCCGGCGCGGTCAGCGGGGAGACAGTGAGCCGCACCCCCTGGGGCGTGTCCAGCCGGAAGCGTGCGCCCGGGGCCGCCGCCCAGCCCGCGTGGAGCAGCCGGGCGACGGCCCCGGTCTCGTCGCTCACGGGCACCCACACGTTCATACCGCTGCGGCCCCGGGCGCTCACGCCGCGCTCCGCCAGCGCATGGATGAGCGCGTCCCGGCGGTCCCCGTAGGAGCGGGACACCGCACGGGTGTCGACGGCTCCCGAGGTCCACAGCTGGAGCACGGCACGCTGGAGCAGCCGGCTGACCCAGCCGGGCCCGAGCCGCTGGCGTCCCGCCACCCGGTCGACCGTGACGGCGTCCCCGGTGAGCGTGGCGACCCGCAGATCGGGGCCGTACGCCTTGGCCGCCGAACGAATGAACGCCCAGTGGGCCGTAACCCCGGCCAGTGGGTGCAGCGGCAGGTCGACGATGGCGTGCCCGTGGTCGTCCTCGATCAGCAGCACGTCCGGGTGGCGTCCGAGGACCGCGCGCAACTCCCGGGCGCGCGGCGCGTCCAGGGACGCGCCGGTCGGGTTCTGCGCCCGGTCGGTGACGACCAGGGCCCGCGCCCCGGCCCGCAGCGCCCGCTCCACATCCGCGGGCAGCGGACCGGAGTCGTCCACGCCGACCGGCACGGCGCGCAGCCCTAGCGCCGGTACGAGGTCGAGCACGCTGCCCCAGCCGGGGTCCTCCACCGCCACCGCGTCACCCGGTTTCAGGTGCGCCGCGAGGACCCGCTCGATCGCGTCCAGCGCCCCGGACGTCACGGCGACCGGCCCGGCGGGCACCCCGTCGGCGTCCAGATCGGCGCGGGCGTACGCGGCGAACTCGGCGACCACCGCGGCCTGCCCGTACAGACCATGGCTCTCCGCGTCTGCCACGGCGGCCGCCGCGAGCGCCGGCCCGAGGTCGGGCAGCAGCTCCGGATCGGGGTTGCCCTCGCCGAGGTCCCGGACGCCCGGGGGCGCTTCGATCCGCAGCGATCCGCGCGACGTGTTGGCAGGGGCCGGACGCACCCGGCTCCCCCGCCGGCCCGCCGTCTCGATCACGCCGCGCTCGCGCAGCGTCCGGTAGGCGGCGGCCACGGTGTTGGGGTTGACCTCCAGACGCGCGGCCAACTCCCGCATGGGGGGCAGCACATGGCCCGGCGGAAGGTCTCCGGAGCCGACCCCGCGCTCCACACTGGCGGCGATCTCCGCTGCGCGCCGCCCACTGATCCGATACTCTCCTAGCACAAACAACAGTATGCACTAGTGCAATGGAGTAAGCAATGCAGCACACCGCAACGCCCGACGACACGGGCTCCGGCGTCGCCGCCCCCTACCTGCCCACCGACCGCACGGTGCCCACCCGGTCCAAGGAGCGCGCCTCCTACGACCGCGAGCTGGTCCACTCCATCCTCGACGAGGCCTGCCTCTGTCACCTGGGCTTCGTGCGTGACGGCGCCCCGGTCGTCCTGCCGACCCTCTTCGGCAGGATAGGAGAGCGGCTGTACGTCCACGGTTCGACGGGCTCACGACCGCTGCGGTCGGCGAGGAGCGCCGACCCGGGGCTGCCGGTCTGCCTGACGGTCACCCATGTCGACGCCCTCGTGCTGGCCAGGTCCGCCTTCCACCACTCGATGAACTACCGCTCGGTGGTGGTGCACGGCACGGCCGTGACGGTGACCGACCCCGAGGAGCGTCGGCTCGCCCTGGACGCGATCGTGGACCAGGTCGTGCCCGGCCGCTCCCGCGACTCCCGGCCGGCCGACGCCAAGGAACTCGCCGCGACAGCGGTGATCCGGCTGGATCTGGACGAAGTGTCCGCGAAGGTCCGCACCGGCGGGCCCAACGACGAGCCCGAGGACAGCGTCCTCCCCCACTGGACCGGCATCGTGCCGCTCACCCGGGGCTATGCGGCGCCGGTCCCCGCGGACGACATGGATCCGGCCATCGCCGTACCGGAGTACCTGTCCGCACTCTGACGGAGGCCGCGGCGGCACGCCGGCCGACCGAGGTCGCGGCGGCCCCGGCCGCCGCGACCTGCACCCGCCGCGCCGCCGCGCAGGGTCGTCACACGGCCAGGCCCTCCCTCCGACGGGCCGCCGCCGCGCCGCGCGCCTCCGCGAGGGCCAGTCCGGCCACGGCGGTCAGCAGGAGCAGCGTGCCGAGGACCGTGGCCGCCGTCAGCCGCTCCCGCAGGACGGTCACCGCGATGACGGCCGCGCTCACCGGCTCCAGGAGCATGATCACGGAGACGGTGGCCGATCGGACGGCGGCCGCCCCGGCGAAGTACAGCGCGTAGGCGAGCGCCGTGGGGACCGCCGCGACATAGACCAGCAGCCAGAGCACCTGCCCCGTCTCGGCGGTGTGCGGCACCAGCCCCTCGGCCATGGCCATGGGCAGCAGGCCCGCTGCTCCGATGCCGAATGCCCAGGCGCTGGTGGTCAGCGCGTCACCGCCGCCGCCGTCCCGCCCGAGCCAGCGGGTGAGCAGCGTGATGAACGCGTACCCGGAGGCGGACAGGAGCGCGAGCAGCACCCCGGCCGGCACGACGTCGCCGCCCTCGCCGCCCAGCACCAGCACGACGAGCCCGGTCAGCGCGCCGGTCACGGCGACGAGGCCGCCCCGGCCGAGGCGTTCGCCCAGCAGCAGACGCGCCCCGACGGCGATCAGGACGGGCCCGGCCCCGAGCGTGACGACGGTGCCGACGGCAAGGCCGGTGACCTCGACCGCCGCGAAGTACGCGGTCTGGAACACGGTGAGACCGATGCCGGTACCGAGGATCCGCAGCAGCCGACGACGCCGGGGTTCGGCCTTCCGGGGCGTCCGGCGGGGGCGCAGTGCGAGCGCCCCGGCCAGCAGGAGGAGACCGCCCACGCAGCGCCAGAAGGACAGGGCGAGGGGGCCGAGATCGCTGACCCGGAAGATCAGGGACGCCGCCGCACCGGCGGTGCCCCAGGCGACTCCGGCGACGACCAGATACAGCATGCTCCGCCCGACGGGCAGCGCGGAAGCAACAGGGATGGACATATGACTTCTCCAGAGGAGGACAGGGTGGCAGGTCGCTCGGCTCCGCACGCGGGCAGCGACGAACCGCTCGGGGACTGCCCGAGCCCGGTCTTCGTCAGGAGTGGCCGCCCGCGCTAGGCGGCAGGGGGCGGCAGCACAGTCAGATGCATGGCCGTCACACTAATGCGGGGCCCGGCCGCCGGACAACTCACCCGCGGCGACGCCGGCCACCGCTCCGGCACCGGCGCCGGAGGCGACGGGACCCGTCGGGGGCTTCGGTGCGGCGGACTGGGCGATGAACGCGCCGGTCAGGACCACGCATCCGCCGATGAGCTGCGGTGCGGAGAGGTGCTCGCCGAGCAGCACCCAGGCCAGTCCGGTCGCGATGACCGCTTCGAGGCAGGCGACGACTCCGGCCACCTGGGGCGAGAGCAGCCGGACCGAGACGACCCCGGTGACGTACGCGAGCACGGTGGCGAGCAGCACGATCCAGCCGAGCAGCAGCCAGGCGGGGACCTCGTTGCCGTTCATGCCCGCGCTGCCGCCGAGCAGCGACCAGTCCATGCCCCAGGGGCGGGCGACGACGGTGAGGACGGCAGCGCCGACGATCAGTCCGTACGCGATGACCCCGACGGGGTGCGGAGGCTCGGCGTGGTTGCCCTCGCCGTCCCGGCCGTCCTGCCCGCCGTGGTCGGAGAGAACGAAGTAGCCGACCTGACAGCAGGCCGCGCCGAGGGCGAGCAACAGGCCGAGCAGGTCGAACTTGAGCCCGGACCAGACCTCGACGACACACGCCAGGCCGCCGACCGCCAGCACCACACCGACCGCGGCGGCCCGGGTGACGGGCCTGCGCTGCACGAAGCGGACCCAGCCGAGGACCAGCGCGGGCGCCAGGTATTCCACCAGGAGCGCCACACCGACCGGGATACGGGAGATGGAGGCGAAGTAGAAGGCCTGGACCCCGGCCACCGCGAACAGGCCGAACCCGGCCAGCAGCGCGGGGCGTTCCCGTACGAGATTCCGGTGTCGCCAGGCGACCGGGAGCATGATGACGGCGGCGCCCGCGACACGCAGCCAGACCACGTGCAGCGGGTCGAGCCCCGCCTCGATCAGCGGCTTGGCCGCCACTCCCGAACCGCCGAAGGCGAAGGCCGAGACCAGTGCGAGGCCCAGCCCGGCACTTCTGCCCTGAAATCCCGAAGACGCTTGCATCGGCACATCATGGCAGCAGTCGACAGCACCGTCATCCCCATGACACCTGTCGAGACGGCCCTCCGGCCGCGGCCGCGGGAAGGGGGCGAGAGATCACCGTCACGGGCCGGCTCAAGCGTGTCGCGCCGCCCCGGCCGTGAGCACGACCACCCGGTCCGCCAGCCACCGCGCGTCCACGCCCCCTCGGGCGAGCACCTCCACCGCACGGCACTCGGTGTCGGCCGCCAGGGCGGCGAGCAGATCGAGGCCGGCGGCGCGTGCTTCGCCGCGCGACGCCGCACGGTGCAGCGCGCCCTCCATCGCGGCGAG
Organism: Streptomyces sp. NPDC026589; assembly: GCF_040638385.1. Lineage (NCBI taxonomy): Bacteria > Bacillati > Actinomycetota > Actinomycetes > Kitasatosporales > Streptomycetaceae > Streptomyces > Streptomyces sp. NPDC026589. The sequence continues at coordinate 27,174 of NZ_JBEZYG010000029.1, read as the reverse complement.
GGCCGAGGGCGACCAGCCGTCGACCGCCGGGTCGCGCACCACCGGAACGGCGCCGGAGTCCTCGACGGAGCCCTGCCAGCGGAGCCCGTAGCCGATGCTGCGCTGGACGAGATAACCGAGCACCTTGGCCAACGGGGGCCCACCGTCGAAGGCCTCGCGGACCTCGGGGTCCGTTTCGATCAGCGAATGCAGGAGGTGGGCGGTGTCGATCTGCCGGTCACCGTCGCGCAGCGCGCGCCTGCGCGCACCGTTGAGCACCGATGCCAGTTCCACGGTGAAGCGGGCATCGTTCTCGTCGTGGTTCGGTGCGGGCTGGTCAGGCATGCGCGGCGTCCGGTTTTGCACACCTCTACCCCATCAGTCCCACGGCCGAAAGACATCCCCGGAGCGACCCATTGGGCATCCCACCGAAGTTGGGGACACCGCGGCCGTCCGTCATCCTTGCGGATGAGATCGTGCCGAACGGCACAACCATGACGGCCCGGAGCGCGCGCCGCCTTGCGTCTCACGTCCCCGCGGCAACCACAGGCCCCGCGCGCACGTCCCTCACGCCACACGGACGCGGCGGGGGCGGGAGGGGAGGAACGGGTGTTCTGGATGGTCGCGCTGCTCGCCCAGGACGGGCTGGAGTACGTCTACCGCGTGTACGCACCCGACGACGCCCTGCCCGCCGATCTCTTCTGGGCGGCCTTCCACTGTCACGACGAGGGCCCCCACCCCCGCGCTTCGGACAGGTTCGACTCCGCGGTGATCTGGCGGAACAGTCAGCCCCATACGGATTTGACGACTCATCAGTATTGAATGTTGACGCGGCCCCCGCTACCTTCCGCGACACCGAAACCGGACGAACCAGGGGTGGTCGCATGGCTGAAGTCAGCGCCGAGGCACGCATCGAGGCGCCCGCCGAGAAGGTCTGGGGCCGCCTGACGGACTTCTCGTCGTACGGGGAGTGGAACGCCACCCACACCAGCTTCCCCCGGGGCGGCCCGGCCGAGCTGGAACTCGCGGCCACCTACGAGGAGAACATGAAGCTCATGGGCTTCCCCGCCGAGGTGATCTGGACGGTCGACGGCCTGGAGGAGGGCCGCCTTCTGGCGACCCGGGGCAAGGGCCCGATGGGGGTCAACCTGGCTATGCGGTACTCCCTGACCCCGGAGGGCGACGCCACGACGATGCGCATCGACGGGGAGTTCACCGGTGCGGCGGTCTCACTGATGGGCGGCAAGCTCAAGGACTCCGCGACGGCGGCGCTCCAGGAGTCGCTGCGCAAGCTCGCCGGGCTCGTCACCTCCTGACCGCGCCCACGCGGCACGTGAAAGGCCACGCGGAACGATTCCGCGCGGCACGCGAAGGACCCCGGGAGATCACCCCGCGCGGCACCCCGGTTTCGGCCTCTCTCCGCCCGCCGTGCCCGTCCCCGGCCACCGCCGCCCCGGCCGCGTCCGCGACCGAAGTGACCGCCCGAACGGACCGAAAGCGGCTCGTGGAGTGTCAGCCGGCGACGCTGGGCTGTTGTGTCGTGCAGGAGACGCGCCTCGACACCGCTCGGATCCGAGCGGCTCGCCGGTTGATCGACCCGATGTTTCTCGACACTCCGCTGTACCGCTGCGAGCCGCTGGAGCCCCACCTCGGACGCGCTCTGAGCGTCAAGCTCGAAACGGCGAATGCCGGTCCGCAGCTTCAAGGCCCGCGGCACCGAGGTGGTTGCGAGCCGTGGTGTGCGAGCGTGGGCAAACCTCGGCGAGGCCCTCGCCCGGTCCGGTCGCGGCCGGGGACTCGACGTCACCGTAGTGGCATGAAAACCTTGGCGCCCGATGTCGAGGTGATCTGCGTCCAGCCGCTGGGCGCACCGGCACTGACACGCTCGTGGCGCCAACGGCGCGTCGTCACCACCGACTCGACCGACACCGTCGCCGACGGCGTCGCCGGGCGGTATCCCATCCCGGCCGTCCTGGACGACCTCCTCCTGGTCGCCGACGACGCCGTCCTTGTCCGGGAGGCGTCGATCATCGCCGGCATGAGGATGCTCCTCGACCACGCCGGCCTCGTCGTCGAGCCGTCGGCCGCACTCGGCGTCGCGGCGATCCTCGAAGACCGTGACCGCTTCGCCGACCGGCACGTAGCCACCGTTGTCCGCGGCGGCAGCGTCGACATGGACGCATACCGTCGCTGGGTCGGTTCTCCCCTCCACAAGCCTTGACGGTTGCTCCGGCAACGGGCCTGAAGCGATGGGCGCTCATCGATCGCGTGCGGTTGCGGTGCGGGCAGCCGGTGATGCGGCGCCCGGAATAATCACTGGCCCCCCGACCGAGCTGTGGATACGCTGACGGCGTTCCTCGGTCTGTTCTGGGCTTCCGCGCCCTGGAAAAGAGAGATTTTTATGTTCCGGCCCGCGCCGCGCGCGCCTCGCTGCACCGTCTAGCCAGTAGTCCGTCTTTCTGCTGCCGTCCCTCTCGGACGGCGTCCGGACGTGACTCTCCGGTGCACTGAATAGCCCCTGCCTCCGCACGCATGTCGCGTCGCACGAGGGGGCGTCTTCGTCGAGGCCGCTCGGCCTGCTCTTGCTGTCATCACAGACTTCCCAGCAAGGAGCACCCCGGGTGTCCAGCACCAACAGAACTCTCTCCAGCATTCCACACACCGCCCTGAACAGCGCTTTCTCCTGCGCGTGGTGCGGCCGGACCGTGTCCGCCGACGACGGCGAAGGCGACGGCGCACGGCGCCATCACTGCCCTTCGTGCCTGCAGTGCCGGCATGTTGTCGACCCGGCCGACGGCAGCTCCAGTGACTGCCGGGGCCGCATGTCGCCGATCGCCGTCGCCGTGCCGCGTACGGGCGGCTGGGTGGTCATCCACCGTTGCGTGCGCTGCGACGAGCTGACCTCCCACCCCACCCGCACGGACGACAACCAGCTCATCCTGATGCGGTTGGCCGTCCGGCCACTGGCACAACCTCCCTTTCCGCTCGAAGCGTTCGGCGACCTCTGAACCGGAAGGAGAGGAGAGGACCGGCCATGCCGAGACGAGCGAAGAACACCCGTCGCCGTGCCCGGGCCGCACGGCGGCCGCAGCGGTACAAGGACGTCCTGCACAGCCAGGGAGGGCACCGGGGAGACGCTTTCCGGTGCGCGGGCTGCCGACTGGACGTGTCCCTGGAAGCCCCCGGCACCACGCACCGCAATCACTGCCCGAACTGCCTGGTCAGCCTGCACGTCGACCGGCGGGTGCCGGGCGACCGGGCCGCGGACTGCCGCGCCCGGATGGAAGCCCTGGGCATGTCGGTCAGGCCCGACGGCGAGTGGATGATCATCCACCAGTGCGTGTCCTGCGGCGAGCTCAGCGCCAATCGCATCGCCGGTGACGACAACGCGCTGGCCTTGGTGCGCCTGGCGCTCAAACCCCTGCGGGACCCCGGCGTCGCCCATCGCATGCGCCTCGCGCCGTGACCCGGCCGTCCCGCGCGATGCCGTGGCACACGGCGCCCACCACCCCCACGCCTTGACGCTCTGGGTTCCCCCGCCCCCCGTCCCGCTACAGATCGCACCCGTGTGCGACCCGCAAGGAGAAGCCATGCGCCCCATGACCAGGGAAGAGGTGCGCGGCGCGCTCGTGAACCTGGACCCGGCTGCGAAGAAGATCCGCCTGCCGGCCCGGTTCGACGACGTCCGATGGCACCGGATCGACTACCTCGGCTGGAGAGACCTGCGCGCCCCGACCCTCGCCTACCTCGTCACCGAGGTCGACGGCAGCGCGCGGGGAGTGCTGCTGCGCCAGGCCCCGAACGACTCGGCGCGCGGTTCGCGCGCGGTGATGTGCGACCTGTGCCGGTTCGCCCGCCGCTTCAACGAGGTCTCGCTGTTCACCGCCCAACGCCCCTCACGTGACAAACGTGAACGCCTCGACGCGATCGGGCTCCTCCTGTGCACCGACCTCGACTGCGCGGTGAAGGTGCACGGCAAGCCGGTCCGCGAAGCCTTCGACCGTCCGGTCGACGAGATCATCGCCTCGCGCCGGGAAGGCTTGCGCTCACGCACGATCACCTTCGTCCGTTCGGTCGCTGAACCGCGGCAGGCCTCGATCGGCCTGACACCGACTAGGTCCCGTAGCGGCCGGCGAGCGTGACGGCGACGTCGCGCAGCGCGCTGCGCAGGGACTGCGGAGCCAGGGCCTCCGCATCCGTACCGAGACGCCACAGTGCCCATTCGGCGTGCCGGGCGTCCTGAAAGGTGACTTCCAGCCGCGGCCAGCCGTCCGTTTCGGGATCTTCCGCGCGGACGGCCAGCACGGTTCCCAGCAGTTCCTCCCGCCGCGCCGGATGCACCCGCACCAGCGCGGTGACGTGGTCGCCGCCGGCGAGGAATCGCGCGGAACGGTCCCGCCAGATCCGATCCAGGTCGACCCGGTTCGGCCGCTGGGCCGGTTCGGGCAGTTCCTCGGCGGCCAGCACCCGTGACAGCCGGTAGGTGCGGTCCGCGCCTGATCTGGTGGCCAGCAGGTAGCCCCGGTCCCGTACGGTCACCAGGCCGATCGGGTCCACCGTGCGCCACTGCGGCGCCCGGCCCGTGGCCGCGTAGTGGATGCGCAGCTTGCGGCCGGAGAGCACGGCCCGGCGGACCTCGACCATGGTGGTGCCCGGTACCTGGTCAACGACCGGCCGACGCGAGAGCAGGTCGGACTCCGGGTCGACGAGAAACCGCTGGGCCGCGTCGCTCGCGGCGGCCTGATGGCTTTCCGGCAGCGCGTCGACCACCTTCCGCATGGCAGAGGCGAGCGCTGGTCCGAGGCCGAACATCTGCTCCCCGCGTCCCGATCCGGCGGCCAGCAGGGCGAGGGTCTCGTCGTGGTTCAGCCCGGTGAGCTCGGTCCGGAAACCGGGCAGCAGGGCGAACCCGCCGTGCCTGCCGCGTTCGGCGTAGACCGGGACTCCGGCCGCGGACAGTGCCTCGATGTCGCGCAGCACGGTACGGGTGGACACCTCCAGCTCACGGGCCAGCGTGTCGGCGGTCAGCCGACCGCGCTGACGCAACAGCAGTACCAACGAGACCAATCGGTCGGCGCGCATACGGGAACGGTAGCGAAATACATGACCAAGGGTGTCGTCATTTGTTGGAAGGCTCCCCCCGTACGACGTCGAGGCCGGCGACCGCCGGGCCGACGGGCCTCCGTACTCCCATGAATCGAATGGAGCTCAAGTGGCACTGGAACGAACGGCCGTGAACCCGGTGACCTGGTCGGTGGAGCTGGGGTTCAACCAGGGTGAAGTCGTTTCCGGGCAGACCCGGACCCTGTACGTCTCGGGGCAGACCTCGATGAGCGACGACGGCAAGCCCCAGCACGACGGTGACATGGCGGCGCAGTTGACGCTGAGCATCGACAACCTGGAGGCCGTGCTGAGCGAGGCGGGCATGTCTCTCGCGAACCTCGTCCGCCTCAATGTCTATACGACCGACGTCGATCTGCTCCTCCGGCACTACGGCGCGCTGGCGGGGCGGCTCGGCGCGGCCGAAGTGGCGCCGGCCAGCACTCTGCTCGGGGTGACGCGACTGGCGGTCCCCGGCCAGCTGGTCGAGCTCGAGGGCACCGCCGTCGCATGACGCGGCCTCACCGCCCGCACGGTTTCCGTCGCCCGAACCGGCGGGAGCGTTACGGGCGGTGAGAACGGCAGGGTGGTGGGAGCGTTACGGGCGGTGAGAACGGCAGGGCGGTGATCCGATCTCCGGTGCTCTGCGTCGCGGACGCCGCGGGGCACCGCCCGGTCGCACCCGTCCGAGGCCGGACCCGCCTCCCGTGCCCCCCGTAATTGCCTTTCGCCCCCGCTCGGCAAGCACTAGCGTTCCGGGCGGCGAATGACTCGCCAGGAGTGATCCCACCAGGAGCGGAGAGACATGGTCGGTCGTCCGAGCGCGCGCTGACGTCACAGCCGGACCGGCCTGTCATCGCGTGCTGCCCTTGAGGTCGCGGCACAGCGAGCCCTTTTCCCGCCCGATGCCCGGGCACGCTTCCGTACACCGGGCCGCGGGTCTCGTGCCCGGCGACCCCAGAGGTTCCTGTGCGGCCCCTCTCCTCCCCCTCTCCTTCCTCCCCCACCCCTTCCTCCGGCGTACCGGATTCCGACCGGGCCGGCCCGTCCGGTCCCTGGCGGGACGCCGACTTCCGCAGGCTCTGGGCAGGTCAGACGGCCTCCCAGCTCGGCGAACACACGACGCTCGTCGTGCTGCCGCTCTTCGCCGTCCTGACGCTCGACGCGGGCGCGGGCCAGTTGGGCGCCCTCCGCGCCGTGGGGCAGGCGCCGATCCTGCTGCTCTCCCTCCTCGCGGGTGCCTGGGTGGACCGGTGGCTGGCTCGTACGGTGATGGTGCTCACCGACGCCGGCCGAGCCGTGGCCCTGGGGGCGGCGGCCGTGGCCGGTCTCCTCGGACTGCTCGGCCTGCCCGCGCTGTTCATGGTGGCGTTCACCGTCGGAGCCCTGTCGGTCCTCTTCGACGTGGCGTACCAGGCGTCCCTCGTACGGATGGTGCGGCGCGATCAACTCGTGCGGGGCAACAGTGCGTTGGAGGGCAGCCGGTCTGCGGCGCAGATCGGCGGCCCCGCGCTCGGCGGCGCGTTGGTGTCGCTGTTGTCGGCCCCGGCCGCCGCGGCCGCCGGCGCGCTGTTCTTCGTGGCTTCGTTCGGGTCCTTGCGGCGGATCCGCCGCCCCGAAGCCGTACCCGGGCGTCTGGCACCGGTACCGGAGCGCGCCTCCCCGGCCCGGCGCCGGATCGGGGAAGGCCTGCGCTTCGTCGCCAAAAACGCCTGGCTGCGGGCCGTGTGCCTCGCCTCTGCCGCCTTCCAGCTCTCCTTCGCGGCCACGATGACCGTCTACCTGCTCTTCCTCCCGCACGAACTTCGGCTGACGGGCGTCACCGTCGGCCTCGCCCTCGCGGCGACCGGTCCGGGCGCGCTCCTGGGCTCCGTCCTGGCCGCACGGCTGCCGGGCCGGTTCGGTCACGGTGCCGTGCTCGTGTCCGCGGCGGTGCTCGGCAACGGTGCGTTGCTGTGCGTACCGGCCCTGCACGGCTCCTCGATCGCGACGGTGCTCGCGCTCCTTGCCGTCAACTTCGTGTTCGGGACGTTCAGCCAGCTGGTGAACGTCACGGTCATGTCGGTGCGGCAGGCCGTCACACCGGACGGGATGCAGGGGCGCGCGGCCGCGACGATCACCTTCGCAGGGATGGGGTTCGCCCCGCTCGGCTCGCTGCTCGGCGGCCTCCTCGCCCAGGTGTGGGGTCTGCGCACCGGCCTCCTGGTGTCGGCCGGGGGCATGATGCTGTCGCCGGTCCTGATGGCCGTGTCCCCGCTCGCTCGCCTGGGACGGGTGCTTCCGGTCCCGCAGGCGTGCGGTGCTCCCGGCCGGGTCAGGCCGGGGCGTACCGCTGCAGGGTGATCCCGCTGCGGAACGCCCTCGATTCCAGGAGCCGCAGCCGGGGGACTTCGTAACCCTCGGGGAAGAGACGCCGGCCGCGGCCCTGGACGGCCGGGTAGACGAAGAGGCGGTACTCGTCGACCGATCCGGCCGCGATCAGCGCATGGGCCAGCATGATGCTGCCGGTGAGGACGATGTCCTTGCCGCCCTCCTCGGCCTTGAGCCGGCGGACCTCCTCGACGGGGTCGCCCGTCAGCACCGTGGAGTTCTGCCACCCGGGGTCGGTGAGCGTGCCGGAGACGACGTACTTGGGCACCTGATCGAGGTAGGCGGTGATGCCCGTGGAGTCATCGGTCTGCTGCGGCCAGTAGCCGCGGAAGTCCTCGAACGTCCGCCGTCCCAGGAGCAGCGCGTCGGCGCGGTCGTCCTGCCGATGGCTCTCCTCCAGGACGTCGCTCATGTCCACGCCCGCCTGCCCCTGGGGATCGAACCAGTCCGTGATCATCTCGATCGAGCCGTCGACGGTGATGTTCTGCGTGATCGCAAGGGTGCGCATGCCACTCTCTCTGCCGTGCACTGGAGGCTTACGCTGCGGCGCTGGACGCGCACGTTCTCCTTCTGGTGACTCCGTCGGGCCCGGGGAGTCATCGGTGAGCCGAGAACCGTCGGCGGCACGGACGCTCCGACACGGCGGTCAGGGGCCGGCCACCCGGAATTGGCCTTGGCCCGCCTCCGCCCCGGCGATCTACGGTCGTCGCATGAGGATTCGCATCGTCGACGCGTTCACCGACCGCCCCTTCTCCGGAAACCCCGCCGGCGTACTCCTGCTGGACAGCGGTACGTTCCCGGCCGACGCACGTCTGCAAGAGATCGCCGCCGAGGTCAACCTCTCCGAGACGGCCTTCGCCCACCCGCTGCCGCCGGGCGGCACGGCCGACTGGGCGCTGCGCTGGTTCACTCCGGCCACCGAGGTGGACATGTGCGGGCACGCGACGCTCGCCACCGCCCACGTCCTGCACACCACGGGTCTGGCCACGGGCCCGGTGCGCTTCGCCGCGCGCTGCGGGATCCTGACCGCGACCGCCCGGCAGGACGGCGCCCTCACCCTCGACTTCCCCACCTCCCCGCTGACCGAGGAGCCGGTGCCGTACGGCCTCGCCGACGCCCTCGGGGCGGACCCCGTCTCGGTGCACGACACCGGCGAGCACATCGGCGATCTGCTCATCGAGCTCCGCGACGAGGCGGCCGTACGGGCGCTCGCCCCGGACTTCGCCGCGCTGGCGGCCCACTCCCGGCGCGGAGTGATCGCCACCGCCGCCGCCGAGGACCCCGCCCGGGGATACGACTACGTCTCGCGCGGCTTCTTCCCGGGCGTCGGCATCGACGAGGACCCGGTCACCGGCAGCGCCCACACCGCGCTGGCCCCCTTCTGGTCGGCCCGCCTCGGCCGCGACGACCTCACCGGTCTCCAGGCGTCCGCCCGCTCGGGGCTGGTCCGCACCGCGTTGCGCGGCGAGCGCACCCTGCTGACCGGCACGGCGGTCACGGTGATCGACGGCGAACTGCTCACCACGCTCTGACGGCCGTCGGGGTGCGCCGACACTTCCGGCGCACCCCTTCACCGCCCTGACGGCCCAGCCCTCACCGCCCTGACGGCACCGTCCTCACGGCGTCGGCAGCCAGTCGACCCGGCCGGCAAGCAGGGCGTATCCGACGAACGCCCCGATGTCCAGGAGTGCGTGCGCGACGACCAGCGGGCCCACCCGGCCCCAGCGTCGGTACAGCAGCACGAACACGACGCCCATCACCACGTTGCCGATGAAGCCGCCGATCCCCTGATACAGGTGGTACGACCCGCGCAGCACGGAGCTGGCCACCAGCGCGGCCATCGGCGTCCAGCCCAGCTGTCCGAGTCTGCGCAGCAGGTAGCCGACGACGATGACCTCCTCCACCACGGAGTTCTGGATCGCCGAGAGGATCAGTACGGGGAACTTCCACCAGACCTCGGGCAGGGACTCGGGAACGACCGTCAGGTTGAATCCGGTGGCGCGGGCCACCAGGTAGAAGGCGAGGCCGGCGCTGCCGATGCCGGCCGCGACGAGGGTTCCGCGGCCGAGGTCGAACCAGGGTTTCGTCACGTCGAATCCGATGGCCCGCAGCCCCGCTCCTTCCCGGATCAGCAGGTGCGCGACCAGCGCGACCGGCACCAGAGCCGTGGCGATCCCGAACATTTGCCATGACAGATCAAGCCATGGGCGGTCCGGAGCGTACGAGCCGTTGAGCGTCGCCGCCTGATCCTTCAAACCCCCCGGTTTCGTCAGGGATCCGACAAAACTGATAAGGGAGGACACCGCGCTGGCGCCCAGCGAGAGCGCCAGGACCAGCAGCACCTCGGACCGCGAGATCCTTCGCGACACGGCCTCTCGGGGAAAAGAATCAGCCACTCGCCCGGCCTCCACCTGTACACCTGCCTTGTGTTCCGCAATCACGTCTCATCCCATCGACCGCCGCACCAGGGTCTCGAATAGAGGTACGAAGATCATGCGCGACAGGCCGGGGGACGACCACCCTCGCTGATGGTGCGGTCCCCTTTTCCTTGTTTCGTCCTCAACGAGGGGCGCCACCGGCATGGGAGCTTGCCCGACAGCCACGCGGCGGAAGGGCACCGGGGCCAGCGGCGCCGGCTTCCCGGGGGTCTCAGGGCGCCGGGAAACCCACCGGCCAGGTGTGGACCGGCTCCCCCGCGTGCATCAGCTCGGCATAGCGGCGAGTGGTGGCCGCGAGCGCCGCGTCCCGACCCAGCCCGGCGCCCAGGGCCCGGCGGTACGTGGCCACCTGCCAGGAGGCCCCGTTGACGCGCCGCTTGCAGCGCTCCTCGATCACCCCGAGGTAGCGGTCCCGGTCGGCGGGTTCGATGTGCCAGGCGTCCAGCCCCGCGGCGGCCAGCGGCAGCAGTTCCTCCAGCACCAGCTGTACGGCGGGGATCCTCGCCGGCCCGCCGGAGCGGCCCGACCGCGGCCAGAGCAGTTCGGCCTCGATGCCGTGCCGACAGGCCTCGGTGAAATTCTCCTCGGCGGCCTCGAACGGCAGCCTGCTCCACACCGGCCGGGACTCCTCGGCGAGCGCCCGTACGAGCCCGTAGTAGAAGGCGGCGTTGGCGATCACATCGGTGACCGTCGGCCCGGCGGGCAGCACCCGGTTCTCCACCCGCAGATGGGGGACGCCGTCGGCGATCCCGTACACCGGACGGTTCCAGCGGTAGACGGTGCCGTTGTGCAGCACCAGCTCGGCCAGCTCGGGCACCCCGCCCTCGTCCAGCACCTTCAGGGGGGCCTCGTCGGCGCAGATCGGCAGCAGCGGCGGGAAGTAGCGCAGGTTCTCCTCGAAGAGCTCGTGGGCGGAGCCGATCCACCGCTCCCCGAACCAGGTCCTGGGACGCACTCCCTGGTTGGCGAGCTCCGGCGGCCGCACGTCGGTGGCCTGCTGGAACAGGGGCGGCCGGGACTCCCGCCACAGCTCCTTGCCGAAGAGGAAGGGAGAGTTGGCGCCCAGCGCGATCTGGACGCCGGTGATCGCCTGGGCGGCGTTCCACACGTCGGCGAACCGGGCGGGCGTCACCTGGAGGTGCAGCTGTACCGAGGTGCAGGCCGATTCGGGGGCAATGGAGGGCGAGGTGCAGACCAATCGCTCGACGCCTTCGATATCCAGGAGGAAATCCTCCCCCCGGGCGGCCGCCATTTGATCGTTGAGCAGGGTGTAACGGTCCACGTCCGAAAGATTGGCGGACACCACGTCATGCTCGCCCAGGGTGGGCAGGATTCCGATCATCACGATGCCCGCGTCCACCTCCCCCGCCTTGCGGTGCGCATAGGCGAGGCCGGTCCGCAACTCCTCCGCGAGCTGATCGAAAACCCGGCCGCCGAGTCGGTGCGGGACGATATTCACTTCGAGATTGAACATCCCCAGTTCGGTCTGGAAATCCCGGCTCGCGATGCGCTGGAGCACTTGCTGATTCATCATCCGGGGCATGCCGTCGGAACCCGCGAGATTCAGCTCTATCTCCAGCCCCATCAGGTTCCGTGGACGGTCGAACCTCCGCTCCGCCAGGAGTCTGCCCAGCCCCTCCAGGCACTGGTTGAGCTTGGCGCGGTACGCCTGTCGATCGGACAGGTCAAAGGCTTCCGCCACGACCTTCTCCCCCATCGAGGGGTCCCTCCTCCAGTGGGCGGCCCGCGGCCCAGGCCGCTCGCGTCACGATCGATAATGCCCAGCGGGAGTGATCCGTAACGCCCCCACGGGCCTCCGATACCCGATAGTCTGATGGAAGGAGACCGGGGGCACATTCCGGAGGCATGTGGTTCCCCATATTTTCGGCCGGGGTATGCGCGGTGAAAACACCGACGAGTTCCAGCCGACCGCTCCACCGGAAGAACGCCAGGTCGAGGCCGCCGGCAGCAGTTCAAATCACCAGGAATACCACAATTCGAAGGCCGGATGACGCCTTGCGCGACATACCTCCGACCGCTAGTGGAAACACTGTGTGAACACGCGTCATATAAACTCCGCTCAACGAGGCAGAGAGTTGATGCGACTCGCCCGTCACCGGCCGTCTCCGGCCCTCATGCCGACAGCGCTGTCTGCACCCGCCCAAGCGCCACCGTGTCTCCGAAGTGAGAGGCGACCCACTATGCCGCTGCATGTTCCCCCAGCTCCCGCGCCCGCGCTGCGCAGTGTTCTCGCGGCCCTCGGTTCTCCCACCGCCGTCCGCGAGGCCCGAACATCCGCTCTCCGGTCCGTCCAGGGACCGCTGAGCCCCGAACTACCGCTTCCCGTGCATGTGCTGGACCGGATCGCGCCCACCAGGACAGCACCTCTGACACGCCTCGCGGCCTGGCGTTTCCTGATCCGGAGCGAGGGCCGCGCGGTCGCCGCGGCGGACACCGTGCTCACACCCGACGGCTGGGCCTTCTCACACTTCTTCGAGGGGCCCTACCTCGCCTCGACCGAGCTGGCCCTCCGGCAGGCGGAGGGGTCGTCCACCGCCTGCCAGGCCCGGCTGCTGTCCATCCCGGAGCTGTACATGCTCACCCTCTGGCTGCACGGCGACACCGAGGCCGATCCTGCGGGCGGGATGCTCGCGCCGACGGACGTCCTGGTGCCCCTGGCGCCGGCCCCGCCGGGCATCGCCGCCCACCGCCCGCACCGGGTCGCCGATCTGCTGCCCGTCATCTCGCTGCGCGTGGCCCCCGGCCCGCTCCTCAGGTCTGCCTGACCGGCGCCACCCCGGCACAGCGCCCCCGTAGCGACCCCACCCTGCCCCGCCCGAACACCGGGCGGGGCAGGGGTCACTGCGGGGGCGCTGTGCTGCCCACCAAGGACTAGCCCCATCCGGCCACCCCGAACCACCCAAAGGGACAGTGCGGTTGCGGTGAACCGTCCACGCGGGTGATGCGTCATGAGAGGAGTACGGGTGCTGCGACCAAATCCCTGCGGAATCTTCCCCGTAGGGCAACACTGGGACCGGACCGACTGATACGGGGGCGGCCATGAACATCTCATCCAGCCGCAGGACACTCGACTCGACGCAGCGAAAGAACCCATCCATGTGCCAGCACCAGCCACCCTGCCCCACCGCCGATTCACCCGACCGGGAGGCCGCCCGCCTGACGGCCCACCACCCCGAACAGGGGTGGAGCCTCTTGTGCAACGGCGTCCTGCTCTTCGAGGACACCGGCGAACTGCTGCCCGACGGACAGATCATCGCCCCGCACCGGACCCTGGCAACCGGCCGCGCGGTGAAGGCCGCCTGAGGACGGGCCGACGAACAGGGGCCGGCCCGGAGAGATCTCCGCACCGGCCCCGACGCATGTCCGGCGTGCACCGCTCACGGCGCACGCCGTACCGCAGCCTGACTCAGTCGTCGTACGCGTCCAGCGGGGGGCAGGAGCAGACCAGGTTCCGGTCGCCGAAGGCGCCGTCGATGCGCCGCACCGGCGGCCAGTACTTGTCCGCGGCGGACACTCCGGCCGGGAAGACGGCCTCCTCGCGGCTGTAACCGTGGTCCCAGTCGCCACCGAGCGCGGCCGCGGTGTGCGGGGCGTTGCTCAGCGGGTTGTCGTCCTGGCTCCACTCCCCCGAGGCGACCTTCTCGATCTCGGCCCGGATCGCGATCATGGTGTCGCAGAACCGGTCGAGCTCCGCGAGGTTCTCGCTCTCGGTCGGCTCGATCATCAACGTGCCGGCCACCGGGAACGACATGGTGGGCGAGTGGAAGCCGTAGTCGATCAGACGCTTGGCCACGTCGTCGATGGAGACGCCGGTCGCCTTGGAGATCGGGCGCAGGTCCACGATGCACTCGTGCGCGACCAGACCGGCCGGACCGTTGTACAGGATCGGGAAGTGCGGCTCCAGCCGCTTGGCGATGTAGTTCGCGGCCAGCACGGCGACCTGCGTGGCCCGCTTGAGCCCCTCGCCGCCCATCAGACGGACGTACGCCCACGAGATCGGCAGAATGCCCGCCGAACCCCACGGGGCGGCCGAGATCGGGCCCACACCGGTCTCCGGGCCCGCGGCGGGCTGGAGGGGGTGGTTGGGGAGGTACGGGGCGAGGTGCGCGCGGACACCGACCGGGCCGACGCCGGGGCCGCCGCCGCCGTGCGGGATGCAGAAGGTCTTGTGCAGGTTCAGGTGCGAGACGTCGCCGCCGAACTTGCCGGGCTTGGCGAGCCCGACCAGCGCGTTGAGGTTGGCGCCGTCGACGTAGACCTGACCGCCCGCGTCGTGCACCTCGCCGCAGATCTCGGCGACGTGCTCCTCGAACACTCCGTGCGTGGACGGGTAGGTGATCATGAGCACGGCCAGCTCGTCGCGGTGCTGCTCGATCTTGGCGCGCAGGTCCGCGATGTCGACCTCGCCGTCGTCGGCGGTCTTCACCACGACGACCTTCATGCCGGCCATGACGGCGCTGGCGGCGTTGGTGCCGTGCGCGGAGGAAGGGATGAGGCAGACGGTGCGCTGGTCGTCCCCGTTGGCCCGGTGGTACGCGCGAACGGCCAGCAGACCCGCGAACTCGCCCTGGGAGCCGGCGTTGGGCTGGATGGACACCGCGTCGTAGCCGGTGACCTCGGCGAGGCGCTCCTCCAGCTCACGGATGAGGGAGAGGAAGCCCTGCGCCTGGTCCGCGGGGGCGAACGGGTGCAGCGCGCCGAACTCGGGCCAGGTGATCGACTCCATCTCGGCGGTCGCGTTCAGCTTCATGGTGCAGGAGCCGAGCGGGATCATGCCGCGGTCCAGCGCGTAGTCGCGGTCGGCGAGCTTACGGAGGTAGCGCAGCATCGCGGTCTCGGAGCGGTGCTGGTGGAAGACCGGGTGGGTCAGGATGTCGTCGGAGCGCAGCAGCCCCTCGGGCAGCGCGTCGGCGACCGTCGCGTCCAGCGCCTCGATGTCGCCCTCGGCGCCGAAGGCGGCCCAGACGGCGGAGATCTGCGCGCGGGTGGTGGTCTCGTCGCAGGCGATGGAGACCTGGTCCGCGTCGACGAGGCGGAGGTTGACCCCGCGCTCCCGGGCGTCCGCGACAACGGCCGCGGCCCTGCCGGGGACGCGCACGGTCAGGGTGTCGAAGAACGCGCCGTGCACGACGTCGACACCGGCACTCCGCAGGCCGTCGGCCAGGATCGCGGCGAAGCGGTGGGTGCGCCGGGCGATCGTCCGCAGCCCGTCGGGGCCGTGGTAGACCGCGTACATCCCGGCCATGACGGCGAGCAGGACCTGCGCGGTACAGATGTTGCTGGTGGCCTTCTCGCGGCGGATGTGCTGCTCGCGGGTCTGGAGGGCCAGGCGGTAGGCCTTGTTGCCGTCGGCGTCGACGGAGACGCCGACGAGGCGGCCGGGCAGGGAGCGGGCGAACTTCTCGCGGACCGCCATGAAGCCGGCGTGCGGACCGCCGAAGCCCATCGGGACGCCGAAGCGCTGGGTCGTGCCGACCGCGATGTCGGCGCCGAGCGCCCCGGGCGAGGTGAGCAGCGTGAGGGCCAGCAGGTCGGCGGCGACGGTGACGATCGCGCCGAGCTCGTGGGCCTGCTCGATGACGGGCTCGACGGCGCGCACGGCACCGGAAGCGCCCGGGTACTGGAGCAGGACGCCGAAGACGCCGCGCTCGGCGATCTCGGTGGGGATGCCGTCGCTCAGGTCCGCGACGACGACCTCGACGCCGGTGGGCTCGGCGCGGGTCTCGATCACCGCGACGGTCTGCGGCAGGGTGTCGGCGTCGACCAGGAAGACGCCCTTCTTGACCTTGCCGACGCGCCGGGCGAGGGCCATCGCCTCGGCGGCCGCGGTGCCCTCGTCGAGCAGCGAGGCGCCGGAGGTGGGCAGCCCGGTCAGCTCGGCGACCATCGTCTGGAAGTTGAGGAGGGCCTCCAGGCGGCCCTGCGAGATCTCCGGCTGGTACGGCGTGTAGGCCGTGTACCAGGCGGGGTTCTCCATGACGTTGCGCAGGATGACGGGCGGCGTGAAGGTGCCGTAGTAGCCGAGGCCGATCATCGGGGCCAGCACCTCGTTGCGGTCGGCCAGCGACCGCAGCTCGGCCAGGACCTCCGCCTCGGTGCGCGCCGAGGGAAGGTTCAGTGCCTCCGCGCTCTTGATCACGTCGGGCACCGCGGCGGCGGTGAGCTCGTCGAGGGAGCCGTAGCCGACCTGGGCGAGCATCTTCGCCTGGGCTCCGGCGTCGGGCCCTATGTGACGCTGCTCGAACGGAATGCCCTGCTCCAGCTGGGAGAGCGAAGTGCGACGGGGGGTCATGGTGGAGGCCTCCTGGTCTGTCACGACCTGCGAGGGGCACCACGGCGCGGGTGCCCGTACGGCCTCCCCCTCTGTCATCTCAACCTGAGAGCTTCACCGGCGCGCCCGGGGCGTGCCGACTTTCACCGTCGGTGAGGGTCGAGTCCGCCTGGGCCTGCGCCCGCACGGAATCGCCCTGCTTTCCAGAGTGACCTCGTCCGTGCGGTACGGGGGCCTGAGAGATTCCGGGGAGGAGTTGCTCCTTCGGCGCCTCCGGATTCTGCACCGGAGGACTCTCCCGCACGGGGTCAGCAGCCACTGTCAGCCTACCAGCGGCCCCCGCGCCGGAGTTCTCGAGTGGCCGACGCCACGGATCTGCACTTGTGTGGTGCTGGTGGAGCGACAGCGTCCACCCTGAGCAGCTGCGACCAGTGGGAGGCACTGTGCAGACCGATATCGATCCGCGCCGCCTGATCGGCCGCAAGGCATTCGATCGCCAGGGCGCCAAGATCGGAACGGTGGATGAGGTCTATCTCGACGACGCGACGGGGGTGCCCGAATGGGCGGCCGTCCGCACCGGCCTGTTCAGCAGGGACGCCTTCGTCCCCCTGGAACCCAGCGAATTCGTCGAGGACGCGCTGCGCGTCCCGTTCGACCGCGCGTTGATCAAGGGCGCGCCGGACTTCGGGGTCGGCCGGCATCTCTCGCCCGAGCAGGAACTGCAGCTCTACCGCCATTACGGGCTGGACTCCCCGCCCCCGGCGGAGTCGGCGCCCGACCGGGACTTCGGCAGGCTGGCGGGCCAGGAGGAGTAGTCGGCCGCTTCACGGACGAGCGGCAGCGGGTCGGCGGGCCGCAGCAGCGGATCGTCGACGCGGAACGTCAGCACCCGGCCGGGTGCGCTCCACGGTTCCTCGAACCGGACGGTGACCCGGCCCACGCCGCTCCCCTGCACCCAGCCGTGCCCGTGCTCCTCGTGGTGCACGTCGTGCCCGGCGGGCCAGCGCCGCGCGGCGAGCAGCTCCGCGCCCTCCGGCTCGGGCTCGGCCGCCACGTTCTCCTCGTCGCCCTCCACCGGCGCCCGGTGCCCCTCCTGGGCCCGCTGAGCGAGCTCCCGGGCGTCGGCGGCCTGGGCGAACAGGTCCTCCTGGGTGTAGTCGGCCAGCCCCGTCACACCGACCCCCAGCAGCCGTACGCCCCCCGTGGTGTCGACGGACTCCAGCAGCCGCCCCGCCGCCTCACGGACCACTGTGGGGTCGTCCGTGGGGCCTCTGAGCGTCTCGGAGCGGGTCAGGGTGGAGAAGTCGTAGCGGCGCACCTTCAGCACCACCGTGCGGCCCGACCGGTCGGCGGCGCGCAGCCGCTCCACGCACCGGACGGCCAGCCGCTCCACCTCGGCCCGCACCCGCACCCGGTCGTGCAGGTCCACGTCGAAGGTGTCCTCCACCGATACGGACTTGGCGTCCCGCTCGGCGACCACCGGCCGGTCGTCGCGCCCCAGCGCCATCCGGTAGAGCCCGTGGCCGTGGGCCTTGCCGACCAGCCGTACGAGCTCCGCCTCGCCCGCCTCGGCCAGATCGTGGACGGTGGTCATCCCGGCGCGTCTGAGGTGGTCGCCGGTGGCCGGCCCTACCCCCGGCAGGATGCGCACGGACATGGGGGCGAGCAGCTCGCGCTCGGTGCCCGGCTCGATGAGCAGCAGCCCGTCGGGCTTGGCCTCCTCGGAAGCGATCTTGGCGAGCATCTTGGAACCGGCCAGCCCGACGGATCCACTGAGGCCGGTCACCGCGCGGATCGCCGTCCGCAACCCCTCACCCGTCGCACGGGCCGACGCCGCGTCATCGGCCGTCCCACCGGCCTCCAGGTCCACGAAGGCCTCGTCCAGGCTGAGCGGCTCCACCAGGGGCGACAGCCGCCCCAGGAGCTCCATCACCTGGTCGCTCACCGTCCGGTACAGCGAGAAGCGGGGCACCAGGTAGGCGGCGTTCGGCGCGAGCCGCCGGGCCTGTGCGGTGGGCATCGCCGAGTGCACGCCCAGGCGCCGGGCCTCGTACGAGGCGGTGGCGACCACTCCGCGCGGTCCGAGGCCACCCACCACGACCGCCTTGCCGCGCAGGCTCGGCTTGGCCGCCTGCTCCGCCGACGCGTAGAAGGCGTCCATGTCCAGGTGAAGGATGGTGGGCGCGGGTCTCACACCGTCGATGCTGCCCTACGGCACTGACAACGGGACGGTCCGGCACCCCGTGGGTGCCGGACCGTCCCGTCGTTCTCTTCGCGCTGCCCGCCCCGCTGCGCTTCCGGGGTGCTCAGACGGCGCGGTTGCGGCGCCGCGCCAGCTCGTCGGCGGGGTTGTGGCCGACGAGCGTCTCGCCGGTGTCGACCCGTTCGCCGTGCAGCTGCGAGAGCGCCACGTCCACGTCCCGCCAGACGACGCCGACGGCGATCCCGAAGACACCCTGGCCGCCCTGGAGCAGACTGACGACCTCGTCGGGCGAGGAGCACTCGTAGACCGTGGCTCCGTCGCTCATCAGCGTCATGCGCTCAAGATCCTGGAAACCACGGGCCCGCAGGTGCTGGACCGTGGTGCGGATGTTCTGCAGAGCGACCCCAGTGTCCAGGAAGCGCTTGACGATCTTGAGGAGAACCACGTCCCGGAAACTGTAGAGACGCTGGGTCCCCGACCCGTAGGCCGGGCGCACACTGGGCTCGACCAGCCCCGTACGGGCCCAGTAGTCCAACTGGCGGTAGGTGATTCCCGCCGCCGCGCACGCCGTCGGTCCGCGATAGCCGATGTCGCCGGCATCGCTCGCCGCTGCCACGCCGCCCGCTGCCACCGCTGCCGGTTGAACCGGCTGCCTGATGGCGTGGTCGGCTCCACTGCCGTGCTGCGGATACGGCCCACCCGCCGCCGTACCGTCGCCGCTGCTTCTCACGCCGACCTCCGTCCTTGACCTGCCCACTCGAAGGTAGGCAGTCACTCGGGGTGCGTCAACGATCGCCACACTCGGCACGCCGAGTGATAATCACCCTGAGGGTGGTTTCCCGTGTCTCGTTTCCGGGAAAGGCTTGTCGGATGCGCTGACAGCACCCCTGCGGGACGGTCACTGACTGTTCGTACCGAAGTCCTCCGGAGAGATCTGATCGAGGAACTCGCGGAACTTCTCCACCTCGTCCTCCTGCTCGTCGGGGATCGCGATACCCGCATCGTCCAGCACGCCGTCACTGCCGTAGATCGGCGTGCCGGTCCGCAGAGCGAGCGCTATGGCGTCGGAGGGCCGGGCGCTCACCTCGACTCCGCTGGCGAAGACGAGCTCCGCATAGAAGACCCCTTCGCGGAGGTCCGTGATGCGGACCTCGGTGAGCTCCTGGCCCAAGGCCTCGAGCACATCCTTGAACAGGTCATGGGTCAGCGGCCTGGCGGGAGCCATGCCCTGCTGGGCGAAGGCAATCGCGGTCGCCTCCCCAGGACCGATCCAAATGGGGAGGTACCGGTCGCCTCCCACTTCACGCAGGAGAACGATCGGTTGGTTGGAGGGCATTTCCACCCGGACACCGACAACGTCGAGCTCGTTCACACAGCAACCCTAGGACGTGCTCGCCATGTTTGGGTAGTCGGGCTCCGCCGAGGTCAGTGCAGACGGCTGCGCAGAGCGCTCTGCACGAGGGCGGCGTGCAGCCGTACGGACAGCTCGGCGAGCTCGTTCGCGGTGGTCTCGGCATGGGCTCTGGTCTGCGGATTACGGTGCCGGCGCAAGGGCGCGACCAGCTGCTCCACCAGCCCCGCCTCCCGGTCGGCGGAGGCCCGCATGGCCCGAAGATGACGCGGCTCCAGGCCGAAACGCCCCAGGTCCGCCACCAGCTTGGCAACCGTCACCATCTCGGCGTCGTAGCCGCCCTCGGGGGCGGGCACGATCAGCCCGTAGGACTCCCACTCGGCCAGCCGGTCCTCGTCGACCTCGGCCGCCGCGAGCAGCTCGGCCCGTCCGACCCGGGCGGCGGTCGCCGTCCCGGGGCCGGTCTCCCACACCCCGTCGGCCAGGTCCCGCCGCTCGCCGGGCGAGGGCAGCACGGGCTGCTCCCCCCTGGCCAGGGCGTCCAGGTGCTCCCGGATGACCTTCAGCGGCAGGTAGTGGTCCCGCTGCATGCGGAGCACCTGGGCCAGGCGCTCCACATCACGCGGGGCGAACTTCCGGTATCCGGAAGGAGTGCGCTGCGGCTCGACGAGCCCCTCGGCCTCCAGGAACCGGATCTTGGAGATGGTGACTTCGGGAAACTCGTCGCGCAGCTGGATGAGCACCGTACCGATGCTCATCGGGCGCGCTTCCGCGGTGGCGGTGCCGTGTCCGGCACCGCCTGTCGGTGTTCGCAGCATGGGCCTTCCTCGGGGTCCCCCCGGACGGAGTCCGGGGGCTGGTCACACGCCCCGCGGGCTCGCATAGAAGACCAGGCGGTACTTTCCGATCTGGACTTCGTCGCCGTTGGACAGCTGGACCGAATCGATGCGCTCACGGTTGACGTAGGTGCCGTTGAGGCTGCCGACATCACCCACGGTGAAGCTACCGTCCGGGCTCCTGCGGAACTCCACATGACGCCGCGACACGGTCACGTCATCGAGAAAGATGTCGCTCTGCGGGTGACGGCCGGCCGTGGTCAGGTCACTGTCGAGCAGGAAGCGGCTCCCGGAGTTCGGGCCCCTCCGCACGACCAGCAGCGCCGAGCCCCCGGGCAGCGCGTCGACCGCGGCCTGGGCCTCCGGGGAGAGCGAGGGCAGAGCGGTCTGACCCGTCGCCTCCGCCTCGTACGCCTCCAGGCCGGAGATGGAGATGGTGGACGTCGTCTCCGAGGGACGCTCGGGAACACCGCCCCGCAGCGGCGCGCCGCAGTTGGAACAGAACCTGCTGGCCTCCGCGTTGCGGTGACCGCACCTCGTACAGACCGGCATCGACGAGCCCTCCGGGGTGAACCCTCCACCCGTACTCGAGGCTGATGGTGCGCCGAAACCTATGCGTCCGGCACCGGCAGGGTCAACAGACGACACGCCGTCACCCCCCGGGGCGCCGGACACCTCGTCGCGGAAGAGCGGACGCTCCGCCTCCTGCTCCTCGCCCTGACCGTGGCGCGGCGCGCGGTGGCGGGCAGCACTGTTGCTGTCCTCGCGTGCACTCTTCCCGAACAACTTCGCAAACAACTTCACGGGCGATTCCCCTTGACCGACATAGACCCGCCCGTGGGGCAGGACGAACCCTGATTGAACACACCTGCCGACCCGGACATCTTCACAACGTCCGTATCCACCCGACAGTTTCCACCACGCACCACCAATCCGGTGCGCCGACCCCCCGCAACCGTCCGACCCGCTGCACCGGCCCCCACGCTCGCCCGGCTCACGGGGATGACGACCGAGCGTAGTCAGGCCGCTGCGCCGGTCGCAAGGCATCGACGACGATGTCGTCGGACCGCTCCACGAGCACGGTGGCCTGCTCCTTCTCCAGCGTCTGGACCACACCGCCGGGAATGTTGAGGGCGGGCTCCAGATCCTGCGGTTTGCCGATCACCGTGAACTCGTACGGCGCCTCGATCTTCTCCCCGTCCACCTGGACGTTTCCGGCATCACCGGAGAAATAGGTGTTGGCCACCACCCGCACCCCGTTGACCTGGATCGCCTCGGCCCCCGCCGCTCGCAGTTCCTGAATGGCGTCGAGCAGCATGTCGGGCGCGACCGCCCCCGAGGGGTCGGTGATCGTCAGCGTGATGCCGGGGCCCTGCGCCGCCGCGGTGCCCGCGAGGATGCCGAGCTGGCGCTCCTTCTCCAGGGTCTGCTTCCGGGCCTCCTCGGCCTGGTCGGAGCTGTTCTCCAGCTCGGTGCGCTGATCGTCCAGACGCTGCTTCTCGTCCTCCAGACGCTGGGTCCGGTCGTCGACCTCGTCCAGGATGCGGACCAGGTCCTCCTGCCGGGCTCCGCGCAGCGCGCTGTCGTCGCTGGTGGACCGCACCTGGATGGCGAGCCCCAGCCCGAGCCCGAACAGCAGCAACGCGACGATCAGTTGGGCCCGGCTCAACCGCGGCGGCCACAGGCCCGCCTTGAGCCTCTGCCGACCGGACACCTCCGTGGCGGGCGGCGGCGCGGGAGGGTCGGGGACGGCGGCGGACGCGCCGCTCTCGGACTGCTCGCTGCGGGGATTCTCGTCGTTGTTCATCGGCCTCAAGCCCGGAAAACGTGCCGGCGGATCGCGGCGGCGTTGGAGAAGATCCGAATGCCCAGCACGACCACCACACCGGTGGAGAGCTGAGCGCCGACACCCAGTTTGTCGCCGAGGAAGACGATCAGCGCGGCCACCACGACGTTCGAGAGGAAGGAGACCACAAAGACCTTGTCGACGAAGATGCCGTCGAGCATGGCCCGCAGACCGCCGAAGACGGCGTCGAGCGCGGCGACCACCGCGATCGGCAGATAGGGCTCGACCACCGCCGGCACCTCGGGCCGGACCAACAGTCCGACCACGACTCCCACGACGAGGCCCAGTACGGCGATCACGATGTGCCCTTCCCTGTGTCTGCCGCACCACTGCCGGCGGCCTTCGGCTCTGCTGTACGGACGATCAGGCTCGGCGCGGCCGGAAGCCGCACCTTCGCCTGATCGGAGATGCTGGTGCGGATGTCGAAGCTCTCCTTGAGCGCCTGAAGGTACTGGCCGTCGGCGGTGTCCTGGAAGGCGGTCGCGAGCTTCTTGCCGTCCCCCACCGCGAGCACCGTGTACGGCGGTACGAGCGGTCTGTTGTCGACCAGTATGGCGTCGCCGGCGGCCCGGATCGCCGACAGGGCCGTCAGCCTCTGCCCGTTGATGGCGATCGCCTCGGCCCCGGATTCCCACAGGCCGTTGACGACCCGCTGCATGTCCCGGTCGCGCAGCCGCCCGGTGTCGGCGAAGCCCGTCGACTCGCGCGGACCGCCGCCGCCCTGGTCGGTGTCCTTCGCGTCGTCGACGACCAGTTTCACGCCGGGGCCCTCGACCGGCGTCGCTCCGGCCAACAGCGCCACCAGCTGCCCCTGGTCCCCACCGTGCTGCTCAAGTGCCTTGCGCTGACGTTCGCTCACATCGCGGCGGAGGGCGTCGACTTCGGACTCCAACGTGTCCGCTGCCTCTGTCTCCGCGTCGATGCGGTCGATCAGCTCCTCGCGCTCCTTGGCGACGACCGGCGCGGAGATCCGCGCCTCGGCGGCGCCGAGGGTGACCACCAGGGCGGCCACCACCAGTCCGGCGGCCAGGCCGAGCTTCGACTTGAGCGTTCGGGGCAGGCCGGCGCTCCCGTCGGCCCTGCGCCGTGCGGAGGCCTCCGCGTACCCGTCGTCGAGGCTGTGGTCCATCACGTTGTTCAGCAGCGACATGGAGGCGTCGGGGCGTGCGGGCGGCGGGGCGGTGCTCCGATCGGGGGACTGCTGCGACATGCCGCACATCGTCGCACGTCATCGCGGCTGCCGCCGAATGGCCCCACCGGTGCGCCGCGACCCCCTGCCCGGGGCGTCGCGGCGCACCGCAAGCGCGTCACTCCCCGGCGCTGTCCACCACCGCGGCCCACTCGTCGAGCAGTGCCTGCGCCGAGGCGTCGTCCGGGCCTTCGGCCCACAGATGGGTGACGGCCTCCGCCCGGTCGGGAAGGACCATGATCCACCGCCCGTCCGCCTCGACCACACGGACCCCGTCCGTGGTGTCCACGCTGCGGTCACCGGCCGCTTCGACGACCCGGCGCATGACGAGCCCCTTGACGGCCCACGGGGTCGCCAGGTCGCGGCGCAGAACATGCGCCCGGGGAATCCGGGCATCGATCTGGCTCAGCGTGAGCTGGGTGCGCGCGACGAGCCCGATGAGCCGGACGAAGGCGGCGCTTCCGTCGAACACGCTGCTGAATTCGGGAACGATGAACCCGCCGCGCCCGTCTCCTCCGAAGATGGTGTCCTCTTCACGGCCCACCCGGGTCAGATCGTCGGGCGAGGTGGTCGTCCACTCCACCTGGGTGCCGTGGTAGGCCGCCACCTGCTCGGCGACGCGCGTGGTCGTCACGGGCAGGGCGACACGACCGCTGCGCCGCTCGGCGGCGACGAGATCCAGGAGGACCAGTAGCGCCCTGTCGTCCTCGATGATCCGGCCCAGTTCATCGACGAGGGAGAGCCTCTCGCCCACCGGGTCGAACCGCACGCCGAAGGCCGCCCGTGCGGAGGACACGATCTCCCCGAGCCGCACGAGACCGGCCCGCCGGGTCTCGACGGACTCGGTGGGCCGCGCCTCGTCGAGTCCGGGGTTGATCGTCAGCGCGTCCACGCCGAGCCGCCCGAGCAGGCTGGGCAGGACGAGCCCGGCGCTGCCGTTGGAGGCGTCGACGACGACCTTGAGTCCGGAGTCCGCGATGCCTGTGACGTCGACGTTCCGCAGGAGGGACCCGGTGTACGAGTCGAACACGCTGGACGGGAAGTGCAGGTCCCCGATCTCGCCGGGGAAGGCCCTGCGGTACTCCTGGCGCGCGTAGACCCGGTCGAGCTTGCGCTGCTGCGCCTGCGAGAGGTCCGCGCCCCGCTCGTCGATGAACATGATGTCCACCGAGTCGGGCACCCCGGGCGACGTACGGATCATGATGCCGCCGGCGCTGCCCCGGGCGGTCTGCTGGCGCGCCACGGGCAGGGGGACGTTCTCCAGGTCCCGGACGTCGATGGCGCTGGCCTGGAGGGCCGAGATGACGGCTCGCTTGAGGGCGCGGGCGCCTCGGGAGTGGTCACGTGCGGTCGTGACCGTCGAGCCCTTCTTGAGGGTCGTGGCGTAGGCGCCGGCCAGCCGTACGGCGAGTTCGGGGGTGATCTCGACGTTCAGGATACCGGAGACCCCGCGCGCCCCGAAGAGATGCGCCTGCCCTCGGGACTCCCAGATCACCGAGGTGTTGACGAACGCGCCGGCCTCGATCGTCTTGAACGGGTACACCCGGACGTTGCCCTGGATGATCGACTCCTCGCCGACCAGGCATTCGTCCCCGATGACGGCGCCGTCCTCGATCCGGGCCGCGCGCATGATGTCGGTGTTCTTGCCGACCACGCAGCCCCGGAGGTTGCTGTGCTGTCCGATGTAGACGTTGTCGTGCACCACGGCCCTGTGGAGGAAGGCGCCCGTCTTGACGACGACGTTCGACCCCACGACCGTGTGTTCGCGGATCTCGACGTCCGCCTCGACCTTGGCGTAGTCGCCGATGTACAGCGGTCCGCGCAGCACGGCGTCGGGGTGGACCTCAGCCCCTTCGGCGACCCACACGCCGGGTGAGATCTCGAAGCCGTCGAGCTCCACGTCGACCTTGCGCTCCAGGACGTCCGCCTGGGCCTTCACATAGCTTTCGTGGGTGCCTACGTCTTCCCAGTAGCCCTCGGCGATATAGCCGTAGATGGGCTTGCCCTCCTTCATCAGCTGAGGGAAGACGTCACCGGACCAGTCGACCGAGGTGTCGGCCTGGACGTAGTCGAACACCTCGGGCTCCATGACGTAGATGCCCGTGTTCACGGTGTCCGAGAAGACCTGTCCCCAGGTCGGCTTCTCCAGGAACCGTTCGACCTGACCGTTCTCGTCCACGATGGTGATCCCGAATTCCAGGGGATTGGGAACCCTGGTCAGGCAGACCGTGACGAGTCCGCCCTTTTCCTTGTGGAACGCGATGAGGTCGGTGAGGTCGAAGTCGGTGAGCGCGTCACCGGAAATGACGAGGAACGTGTCATCCTTCAACGCCTCTTCCGCGTTCTTCACGCTGCCTGCGGTGCCGAGTGGCTTCTCCTCGTTGGCGTAGGTGAGCTCCATCCCGAGCTCTTCGCCGTCCCCGAAGTAATTCTTGACGAGGGAGGCGAGGAACTGGACGGTCACTACGGTTTCACTGAGCCCATGCCGCTTGAGCAGCCGCAGGACGTGCTCCATGATCGGCCTGTTGGCCACGGGGAGGAGCGGCTTGGGCATGCTCGAGGTCATGGGGCGAAGGCGTGTGCCTTCGCCGCCAGCCATCACGACGGCCTTCATGTCGGAAACGTCCTCCTAAAAGAGACGACGGTCAGCCGAGTTCGCCCGTCGGGGCATCATTCACACCATCTGCCGCGGGCCGGCCACACTGCGCGACACCGCATCAACGAGCTCAATCGGCTACTGCGTCCGCCTTCACGATCCGGCGGACCTGAACCACATAGAGGATTCCTGCCCACCAGTAGAGCGTTGTACCCCATCCTGCGAACGCCCATCCGAAGACAGCTGCCAGTGTGGCCAGCCAACCACTCCCGTCGCTGAGCAGCAACAAGGGGAACGCGTACATCAGGTTGAAGGTTGCAGCTTTCCCGAGGAAGTTGACCTGCGGAGGCGGATACCCGTGGCGTCGCAGGATGGCCACCATCACCAGGAGCATCAGTTCCCGGGCGAGAAGCGCCGCGGTGACCCAGAGGGGCAGGATCTCACGCCAGGTGAGGCCTACAAGGGTGGAAAGGATGTAGAGACGGTCAGCCGCCGGGTCCAGGAGCCGGCCGAGGCTGCTGATCTGGTTCCACTTGCGGGCCAGCTTCCCGTCGAGGTAGTCGCTGATGCCGCTGAGCATCAGCACCAGGAGCGCCCAGTTGTCGCTGTTGGGCCCTCCGAACACGGGGCGAAGAATCAGCCACAGGAAGAGCGGTACCCCGACAAGGCGAGCCATGCTGAGGATGTTGGGGATGGTGAGGACCCTGTCCGTCTGGACCCGAGTCTCCTGGACCTCCACCCGGGGGCCTCCTGTGAAGAATGTGCCAATGATGCCCCCTGACCCTACCCTCAGCTTCCCCCGTCCGGTGCACGGGGGTGGAGGTCGAACAAGGCACACCCAAGGTCCTGGAACGCAGAAAAGCCCCGTGCCACAAGGCACGGGGCTTTCCCGGAAAAATTGTTCGGCGGCGTCCTACTCTCCCACAGGGTCCCCCCTGCAGTACCATCGGCGCTGAAAGGCTTAGCTTCCGGGT
>NZ_JBEZYG010000028.1:0-123601 GCF_040638385.1 Streptomyces sp. NPDC026589 | reverse complement strand
ACCCCCCGCCGCGATCAGCATCTCCGTCGCGGCGCGGGCAGCCTCCGGCTCGGCCGCATCACCGCGGTGATGCGGCACACCCCTCGCCGCCCGTCACCGTTCCGCGACCGTCCGGGGCGGTGTGGTGGCCGGCGGGGGAGCGGGGCCGATCTCGCACCAGACGGCCTTGCCCTCGCCCCTCGGTTCAATGCCCCAGCGCGTGGCGACCGCGTCGAGCAGGAGCAGCCCCCGGCCGGAGGTGGACGTCTCGCCCGGCGTACGCCGACGGGGCCAGGCGCTGGACCGGTCCTGGACCGACAGCCGGATCCGCCGCACCGGTTCGGGCAGCACCTCAAGCGTCAGGACAGCCCCGCCCTCGGTGTGCAGGAGCACGTTCACCAACAACTCGCCCGTGACGAGCTCGGCATCGTCGGCGAACTCGGCCATGTCCCAGTCGGCGAGGGCCTGACGCACGATTGCGCGGGCGTCCGAGAGCCCTTCCGGGTCCGCCTGGTGAATGTACTGGTGCAGTCGCGGCGCGTGGGACGATCCCACGTCGGGGCTTCGGCGCAGGACGAGGAGCGCCACATCGTCCCCCGCCCCCCACCGTTCCCACAGCCGTTCCGACAGGTGATCGGCCAGTGCCTCGGACCCTGCGGGCCCGGCGCTCACCTCGTTGCGCAGCGCGTCGATCCCGGTGTCGAGGTCGGCTCCGGGCTCCTCCACCAGCCCGTCCGTGTACAGGACGAACGTCTCACCGGGCACCAGGTCCAGCCGGGTCTCCGGGTACTCCTCGTCCTGGAGGTCCGTGGAGGTGCCCAGCGGTAGCCCGCCGCGCACCTGCGGGCTGCCGACCCGCCCGTCGAGGTGGCGGATCAACGGGCCGAGGTGCCCGGCCCGTACCACCTGCACCGCTCCGGAGGCCAGATCGACCTGGGCGTAGGTGCAGGTGGCGAAGCGGTCGGTGTCCAGTTCGGAGAGGAAGCGGGAGGCCCGTGCCAGCACGGTGGCCGGCGGGTGCCCCTCAGCGGCGTACGCGCGCAGGGCGATGCGCAACTGGCCCATGATCGCAGCCGCGTGGGTATCGTGTCCCTGTACGTCCCCCACGACCAGTCCGTAACGGTTCTTGGGCAGGGTGATCACGTCGTACCAGTCGCCACCGACCTGCCGGCCGCTCCACGCCGCGTGGTACCGGACCGCGATCTCGCCGCCCTCGACGTCCTGAATCCGGGGCGGGAGCATCGCGGACTGGAGTTGCGTGGCGAACTCCCGCTCCTCGTCGAAGAGCATCGCTCGTTGCAGGGACTGGGCGACGATGGCGGCGAGGCCCAGGCAAAGGATGCGCTCGTCCGCGTTGAAGACCGTGCGCTCGCGGTAGAAGAGGGCCAGCCCACCGAGCGACCGGGCCTGGGCCACCAGCGGAAGATACGCCGCCGCCCTGAACCTCAGCTTCCCGAGATGCGGCTCCAGTTCCGGGTAGCGACGGGCCAGCGCGGAGAGGGAGGTGATGAACCGGGGGCGTCCGCTGCGGATGGTGTCCGCGAGGGGGAGGTTGCGGTCGAGATCACCGGAGCCGAGTCCGTCGAGCACCTCGAGCGACTCGCCACTCAGCGCGACGATGTTCAGCGCGGAATTCTCCACGAGCCCCAGGGCGAGGCCGTCGGCGCCGAGCCGGGCCAGCCCACCGGGTCCGGTGAGGGCTGCCGTCACGTCGTCCACGGTCACCGCACGGGACATGGCGCTCGTTGTTCGTTCAACGATATTTGTCTGGCGCTGCCGCCGCTTTTCCAGATCGAGAACGAAGGCCGAATGGGTGACCTCCGCCGTCGCGTCCCGGACGACGCCCACGATCCGGTGCGCCAGCCCGTCCTTCGATCGCAGAATGCGGGCCTGGACATGGGTCCACTGTGCGGTCCCGTCATCCAGCGGCACACGGAAGTGGACGCTGTAGGAGTTACTGCCGCCGGTGATGGCCTCGTCGATCGTGACATCAAGCCGGGCCCGCTCCGCCGGTTCCAGGTGCTCCAGCAGGGCGCTCGGGCGCGCGTCGAATGTCGCAGGATCCACGCCGAACACCATCAGCCCGGCCTCGTCGATGTCCAGGGTCCGCGTGTCCAGGTCCCAGTCGAAGCTACCGGTCCGATTCATGGCGAGGCGTTCCGTCGGCCGGATCTCACCGTTGGTCTTCCGGTCGATCCGGCGGAGCGGAGAGGCCTCGGCGTCCTGCCGCCGTTCGTCGTCGGTCATGCCAGCTCCGGAGGTCGTCCGGCGGGGCCGCACGTCGGCGGACCCCGTAGGCCTCAATTGTCGAGCCGCATCCATCGGAGTGCCACAGCGGCTCGCCCGTGAACCCTTACGCCCGGACCCCACGCGCCCGCATACCCGCTCCCGGCCCGGCCCGGGGGGCACGGGGCGGCAGCCGAAGGCCGTCAGCGACCATGGAGGGCGTCCCACGTGTCCACGAGCTCAGCGAGCGGAGCGCTACGCATGAACGACGACCGGCCCGTCCTGCTGGAGAAGAGGGGCACATGCCTGCACCTCACACTGAACCGCCCCCGGGCGCTCAACGCGCTCACCCACACCATGGTGAGGCTTATCGACGAGGCCCTGTCCGGCGCCGAGCAGGACGAATCGATCGCATCGGTACTGCTGTCCGGGGCCGGCGACCGGGGCCTGTGCGCCGGAGGTGACATCCGTGCCCTGCACGACGACGCACGGGCCTCGGGACGTGCGTCCCTGGAGTTCTGGCGCGACGAGTACCGCCTCAATGCCCGCATCGCCCGATTCCCCAAACCGTACGTCGCACTGATGGACGGCATTGTGATGGGCGGAGGAGTCGGGGTGTCCGCACACTCCGGAATCCGTGT
The DNA here is from genome assembly GCF_040638385.1 of Streptomyces sp. NPDC026589. Classification (NCBI taxonomy): domain Bacteria; kingdom Bacillati; phylum Actinomycetota; class Actinomycetes; order Kitasatosporales; family Streptomycetaceae; genus Streptomyces; species Streptomyces sp. NPDC026589. The sequence continues at coordinate 120,755 of NZ_JBEZYG010000028.1, read as the reverse complement.
CGTCACCGAACGTTCACGCGTTGCCATGCCCGAGACCGCGATCGGCTTCGTGCCCGATGTGGGGGGCACCCGCCTGCTGGCCACCGCCCCCGGCGAACTGGGCACCCATCTGGCGCTCACCGGCCGATCCGTCGGGGCGGCCGACGCCGTTCTCTGCGGTCTGGCCGATCATCACATCCCTGCCCGCCTCCTGCCTGCCCTGACCGAGGCGCTGGGAGAGCCGGCCGGCCAGAACCCGTCGGCGGCATGCATCGTGCAGCGCTTCGCCACGGAGCCGCCGGTCGGCGAGCTCGCAGCGCAACGCGACTGGATCGACGGTTGCTACGCGGCGGACAGCGTGGAGGAGATCCTCCGCCGCCTGCGTGAGAGCGGTGTTCCCGCGGCGGAGGCAGCGGCGGACGAACTCCTGACCAAGTCGCCGATCGCGCTCAAGGTGACGCTCGCCGCCGTCCGCCGGGCAGCCCGGCTCGACAGCCTGGAGGCCGTGCTCGACCAGGAGTTCCGCATCTCCAGCCGGGCGTTCGAGCACCCTGATTTCGTGGAGGGAGTGCGAGCCCGGATCATCGACAAGGACAACGCACCGCAGTGGAAGCCGAGCTCCCTCGCCGAGGTCGACGACCGGGAGGTCACCCGGTTCTTCGCACCTCTCGGCCCCGGTGAACACGAGCTCGGACTCGCTCCGGGACCCACGGGCACATCCGTCAACGGGGGACAGGCCGAGTAGGACGGACCGGCGGCGGCCAGGCCGGGCGCCGCCCCCCGCCCCGCCTAACTGTCGCTGCCGGAGAGGCTCGGCTGCAGTGCCCGTACGAGAGCGAACAGCCGGTCCTCGTTGCCCGTCAGTCCCGCGCTGCGCAGGGCATGGTCGGCCTCCCGCATCGGAGAGGTGAGCAGCGGCAGGTAGACCGGTGCGTCGTCGGGGTCCGCGAGCGCTGCCCGGGCGGCTTCCAGCAGCCGGACGTACGCCTGCGCCGCGGCGAGCTCGTCGTTGTCCATCTCGGCATCTCCTCCTCAGAGCTGTCGGGCCGTCAAGCATCCCCCAAGGGTCTGACAACGCCGCCTCAGGCCCGGCCGCGCCCGCCGGACAACCCGCTCGGCGGTTCCACCTCCAGGTAGCGCCGTCTGCGGGGCCCCCGGTAGAGCAGGACCGTCCAGCCCAGGTCCCGCAAGGCCGAAGCGCAGCCGGCCAGCGCCTCCTCCTCGTCATGAGCGGCGCCGCTGCCGGGCGGCCCGGTCCACTCGACCCGTACCGAACCTGACGACTCCCCGCCGCTCACCCGGTATCCGGTCCACACGCGTTGTCCCGACGGGTCGACGGCCGAAGGCGTGGCCCCCGACCTCTCCAGAGCCAACGCGATCGCCCTGACCGGGCGGTTCACTTCCCACGGAGCCGGCGCGGCCACGGGGTCGGGCCGCCCGGCGCCGGTGAGCCTGCGGATCTGCAGCAGCCCCTCGAACGCGGTCCGCACCGTAGCGGCCCGTGCCGCCGCGGGTTCGGCGGCCGGTGGGCCGTCACCGGTCGCGGGCTCGAATCCGTTGCTCGCCTCGGTTCCCATGTGCCCCCTCGCTGATCCATACCATGCCCAGTCTGCACCGGCGGCGGCCGCCGGTATCCCCGAGGAGCCGCAATGGTCGACGGGTGCTGTGGCCGACAGTGCTGAACAAGGCGACAGGTCCGACGGGAGTGCCGCCTCCCGGCCCCTCGGTAGACTCGTGTGCTCTGCACCCGTTCTTTCCGCAGCACCATTCACGCGAGGACCCGCCGCCCGTGCCCGACAGCGAACCGACCACCATGCCCGACAACGGACGGGAGGCCCTGCGTGCGGACTGCGCGAACTGTTTCGCTCTGTGCTGCGTCGCCCTCACGCTGACGGCCTCTGCGGACTTCGCCATCGACAAGGACGCCGGGCGGCCCTGCCCCAACCTTCAGGACGACTTCCGCTGCGGCATCCACACCCGGCTGCGGCCGAAGGGCTTCTCCGGCTGCACCGTGTACGACTGCTTCGGCGCCGGCCAGCAGGTCTCCCAGGTGACCTACGGAGGTCGTGACTGGCGTTCGTCCCCGGACCTCGCCGCGCAGATGTTCCAAGTGTTCCCGGTCATGCGTCAGCTCCACGAACTGCTGTGGTATCTCACCGAGGCCCTCACTCTGCCGGGCGCACGTCCCCTGCACGGCGAGATCCGCCGGGCCCTCGAAGAGACGGAACTGCACACCACACGGCCGGCCGTCGACTTCGCGGAACTGGACATCGCCGGTCACCGCGATCGGGTCGCCGGGCTGCTTCTGCGCACCAGCGAACTCGTCCGGGCCGCCGCTCCCCGCCGTAAGAAGCGTAACCACCGCGGTGCCGACCTCATCGGAGCCCGTCTGCGTGGAGCCGACCTGCGCGCGGCGGACCTCCGTGGGGCCTATCTGATCGCCGCCGATCTCACGGGCGCCGACCTCCGTCTGGCCGACCTCATAGGTGCGGACTTCCGTGACGCCGATCTCTCGGACGCCGACCTCACGGGAAGCCTGTTCCTCACCCAGGCCCAGCTCAACGCCGCCACGGGCAACGCGAAGACAGCACTTCCCACGTCCCTGAGCCGCCCTCCGCACTGGGCCGCCTGACCACCTGGTTCACCTGACCGCGTGGCTGGCCGCCCGTGTCTCTCACGGACGGCCGACCAGACAGATCGCTGACTTCTCAAACTTGGCGTAGCCCTACCTGGCAGAGCTCAACGAGCTCGGTGCCGACGCCATAAGCGCCACCTCAGCAAGCCCGTCGTCAGGCCAGGTCTTCCCCTGTGAGCTGGTAGAGCTCCGGCACGGAGACTTTGATCGGTTCCTGGGTGGTGCGGGCAATCACGACAACAACAGGCTCGTTCGGATCGGGGTGCTCCTCGCGGTGTGGAACGAACGGCGGGACGAGGAGGAAGTCGCCCGGTGCGGCGGAGATTCGCACCTCCTCGTCACCGTCGTGGAAGACGAACACGGGGTGGCCACTGACCACGTAAATACCTGCCTCCGACGCCCCGTGATGGTGGTTGTCCGTCGCGCTCAACGGCGCGTTCTCCACTCGCCCCATCCAGAGGTTCACCGACCCGACAGTGCCGCCGCTGAGGGCCGTGTTCCCGTCCAGTTCCCCGGCGCGGACATGGTGCACGCGGTTGTTCAACGCCATGATGTTGTCTCCCTACTTACTGTCGAAAGCGCTTGACTGGGCGTCAAATTAAGGTCGGCACGCAGAGGCTTGCAACGATGTTTGCTGTGTCGGCAAATCTGCCAGTTGTGCTGGACAGTGACCGCGCACAGAAGCGCGGCAGCTCCGTCGGACGAGGAACGGGACGCACTCGAGAGGTGGGCCGGGTCCGGCATCCCTGGCCCAGAGGACTAGCTTCCGGTGCCCCGGACGTCCGCCTCCAGGGCTGCTTTGAGACGCTTCAGCGTCGTGCGGATATTGCCGCCCTGGAACTGCGCGAAGGTCTTCCCGCCCGTCGCGACGCGGTCGAACGCGTTGGCGAGGAAGTCAGGCCAGCGACGCCGGTCGTCGGTCCAGGTCTCGGTGACCCGGGTCGCGCCGTCCACTGCCTCGAAGTGGTAGTCCCACGTGGCGATCGGCCCCGGGAGCAGAGGGCGCCGCAGGCCGATCGCATGCACCCGGAAGGTGAAGCGCTCGCCGGGGTCGGCCGCCGTCACTGTGCACCGTGTCGTCCAGCGCGCCGCACCGCGCTTGTTCCGGCCCTCGAAGACCATGCCGACGTACGCACCACGCCGCTGGCCGTGCACGGTGGCGCCGCGGTTTTCCGGGCTCCAACGCCCCATCGCCGTGGGGTCGCTGAGCTGTTCATAGATCTGCGCCGGGCTGGCGTCGATGATGATGCTGTCTGCTACGGACATGGTGCGGGGCACGGTGAGACTCCTTGTCCACGGCCGTCGACGGGCCACGTCCGGGTGCCGTACGAGCCGTGGGCCGACATCCCGGAACCCATACCTTACTCGCGAGTAGATTTCGTGGGGGGTGCGGGTGGGAGCAGCTCCGGAGTGCCGCCCACGCACAGCCGTGGGCGGCGGCCGGACCAACGTGGCGCGACCCGACACACGGGCTGCGGCGGTTCAACGCGTCCGGCGCTCCCGCCGGTTCGTGACCCGGACCCGTATGTCGGCCGACATACTCTGCACGCCGCCGCTGTTACGGGCGTCCGCGATGACACCGGCCACGGAGCGCGCGATCTGTGCCGGCCGGGCCCTGGGCTCCACGACCACCGTGACCACCGCCCGCAGTGGTCGGCCCACCAGACGCACGCGGGCGCGCACCACGTCGTCGAACGCCGCCACCTGAGTGGTCATCGCCCGTTCCCATGCACGCCTGCGCAATACCGGACCGCTCCGTGGCAGTACCGACCAGCGACTCCTGCCCGGGAGAGCCTGACGGGCCAACCACCACACCAGCAGCGCCAGAACGAGGGCGGGCCCGGCGATGAGCGCAGGACTCCACCAACTCTCCTCCCGGAGCCGTACCGTCAATCCGCGGTCCAGCAAGACCCCGTCCGGCGCGGGCGTCGGCCACCAGTGCGGGACGCGGCCCACCGCCGGGACCCACCCCGAACCGTCGCCCACGGCCAGCCAGCTGCCGCAGACGACCAGCACCAGCCCGGCGGCACCGAGCAGCGACCGGTTGACCGCGCCACGCCTGATTACCGACATCCCTTCACGCCTCTCTCTGTTCAGCCGGAGCCGGAGCCGGAGCCGGAGCCGCTGTCGCAGCGGCTGCGGATTGCGTCGGCTCCTCGATGGATGGCCGAGGCCCGTGCCGGTCACGCGGGAGCCGGATCCTGACCCGCAGCGCGGGAGCCCGAGCCAGGCCCAGTCCCGGCAGGGCCGCTCCGACGACTCGGACCACTTCGTCCCGCACCTGCTCCGGGCCGCCGTAGCCCACCTCTGCCAGCACTTTTACGCGTCGTCGCCGCACACTCACCCGGACCCGAACCACTCCGGCTACGGCGGTGGTCCGGTCCTGGACGACCCGGGCGGCGGCCGAGCGGTCGAGCGTCGCCCACAGTCGCGGCGCGGGCGCGGCCATTGTCAGGCCGCGCCGGTACCCCGGGATCAGGGCGCACCCCAGTAGCCATGCGCCGGTCAGCGCGGCCAGCACCCCGCCGACCCTGACCTTCGTGTCCGCCGGGCCGTGCGTCGACGCCCACTCGACCAGCCAGGTCCGCCAGGCGGCGGGCGTGCCGCCGAGCCGCACCGCGACGACGTCCACCAGGAGCAGCGCACAGCTGGTGGCTAGGACGGCCGCCGTCAGGGCTGCGGGAATCCGGCGCTGGGCCCGGATCCGACCGCCTGGGCCACCGCTCCGTATGGTGTGCTCTGCCCTGCGCACCGCCTCGTCTGCCCCGGAGGGCGCATCGTCCGAGGGCTCCCGGGTGGGCGGCAGCGGAATCACCGAGAGCGCATCGATCCGGATGTCCGCGTGCGGAACGGACAGGCCCGTCAGGGCCGCCGTCCGGGTCCGTGCCCGCTCCCGGATCCGCTCGGCCGCCTCATCCGCCCGTATCGGATACGGCAGCCGGATGCCGACCGTGACCCGCGCGGACGCGCCGCGCACCGAAGCGGAACCGCGGGTCACCGCGCCGCCGTCGGGCAGCGCCTCGGCCGCCGCCTGCTCGGCGATCCGCCGGACAGCGCGGGGAACCACCGTCGTCGTACCACGCTCGGCGGCGGGGACCGTCATGGCCGCCGCCCGGCCATCGTGTCCAGGAGCTCGCGGAGGCTGGTGCCCCGATCCACGAGGTGTCCGGCGAACCAGCCCACCGCGCCGAGCGACGCGACCACGAGGAAGGCACCGAACCCGCCGAACCAGCCCGCGAACCCCAGTGCCATGCCCGCAGCCGCCCCGTAGGCGCCCCGGCCCGGTGCACCGCCCGCCGGGCCGGACGCGTCGATCTTCCGCGTCACGTCGTCACGCCACGCGCGTCTCGGACGAGGCGGCCTCGTCGTCGTCCTCGGGCAGATGCACGTCGTTGACCGTCACATTGACCTCGACGACCTCAAGGCCCGTGGTGCGCTCCACCGCTGCGATGACGTTCTCGCGGACGTCGTGCGCCACATCGGTGATCGCGACCCCATACTCGACGACAAGGTCCAGGTCGATGGCGGTCTGCCGCTCGCCCACCTCGACCTTGACGCCCCGCCCGACGTTCGGCCGGCCGCCCGGCACCCGGTCGCGGACCGCGCCGAGGGTGCGGGAGAGGCCGCCGCCCATGTCGTAGACGCCCGGGATCTCGCGGGCCGCCATCCCCGCGATCTTCACAACGACGGTGTCCGCGATGGAGGTGCGGCCTCGCGTCGCCGCCGGCTCGGCTGCCCCGGTGGCCCCGCTGCCGACCGTGGTGGTCCCGCCCGCGGAGCCGCTCTGCTTCGTCGTGCCCGTCCGCGGAGCGGCTCCCGCGGGGGGAACGGTCGCTGCTGGCTGGATGGTGGTCATGGAAACTCCTCGCGTCTCGCTCGGCTCGTTCTGCCTGACATTTCGTTGGACACGCTGTGCGCTGGTTCGTCACGCGGATTCGCGGATATTTCCCGGAAGCAGGACGACGGCCGGCGGGCGCCGGGCGACGGCACACCGTGCGGTGCAGACAAAAGCTGCGTGAGCGCGTGACGTTCGGCCTCTCGGTGTGTCCAACGACGAGAAGCGGTCACGAGGGCACGCGCAGAGATGCGTGCGGGGTCGTGTGCCGGACGCGTACTCGGAAGCAGGAGCAGGCGTCGTGGAAATGAGCGGGGAAGGAGTTGGTCCGTGCCCGGCGACGGGAATCAGCTGACGGAGCGCGCGCCGGACGCCGCGCCGTCCGACGAGGCACTGTTGGTGGCGAGGGCAGGAGAGGGGGACGAGGAGGCCTTCGAGGTGCTTGTGCGCAGGCACAGCCCCGTGATGTTGCAACTGGCGATGCGGGTTCTCGGCGACCGGGCGGACGCTGAGGACGCCGTCCAGGACGCCTTCGTGAGTGCCTGGCGAAAACTCCCCGAGTTCCGCCGGGACGCCTCCTTCCACACATGGCTCTACCGCATCGTCACCAACCGCTGCCTCAACCGACTCAGAGCTCGCAGACCGGCGGCGGACCTCGACTCGGTGCCCGAGCAGGCCGCCCCCGAGCACCAGGCGTCCCCTGCCCGTGCGGTGGAGTCGCGGGCAGCCGTCGACGCGCTGGCCGAGGCGATGGCGGGACTCTCACCCGAACAGCGCGTGTGCTGGGTGCTGCGTGAGATGCAGGGACTGTCGTACGAGAGCATCGCGGGAACGGTCGGAATCAGTCTGCAGGCGGTCCGCGGCCGGGTCTTCCGGGCCCGCCGCTCCTTGACGGAGGCGATGAGCGCATGGCGATGAGCGCCAATCCGGACCGGCCGGAGGAGAGCCGGCATGAGGAGAGCCGATACGAGGAGGAGGACGAGCGGCTCGGTTGCGGGCGCCTGCTCACCGACGTCTGGGAGGCCTGGGACACCGGCCGCTCGGCGGAGAATCCGCACTTCGCCGAATGCACCTTCTGCTCGGCCGCCCTGGCAGACCTCACAGGCCTTGGCGACGCGGTACGCCGTACCTGTGAGCAGGAGCCCGGCACACCGGACACCACGGTCATCACGGCTCGTGTCATGGACCTCGTACGGCTCGAACTGCGTCCAGGACGCCCACTGCCGCTGGGAGAGCCGGGGGAGGACCACTGGATGGTCGAGTCCGCGGTCGCACGGATACTGCGGGCGGCGGTCGACAGCCTGCCCGGGGTGCGGGCCGGGAGCTGCCGTATCGCCCCACTCGACCCGGCGGACCCCACCGGAGAGCTGCACATTCGGGTCGAGGTGGCGGCGAGCCTCGGCCTGCCCATGCGGGACCTGGCGGACGCCGTGCGCGCACGGGTCGCCGAGGTCGCCGACCGGGACATCGGTATCCGCCTCGCGACCACCGACGTTCTCGTTGTCGACATCCTCGACGCGGTCGACACTCTCGACGTCTTCTACCAGGACGTCGGCCACCGTGCGTACAGCGACGGCGACGGAGATGACAGTACGGTCATCGGCGGTCACACGGACGGCTGGGCCGACGGACACGGGACGGGAGCAGCGCGATGACCGCGGACACACGTCGGGACCGGGTGGCCGGGGCTGCCGCCGAGGCCGCTCGCGGCGTGCAGGGCGTCGCGTTCCTGCGCCCCGGCATGGCGGACCTGCTACGCACCCGGATCGCCGAGCGCACCCCGCGCCGCGCCCCACTGACCGGGAACAGGACACCGGGAGTGCGGGTCGGCCGGGACGAGGGCGGCGGCTGGCACATCGACGTTCGGTTCGTCCTGTGCCGTGGTCACCGGGCGCTTGACGTCACCAGGGCCGTGCAGGCCGCAGTCGGCGCCGTGCTGCCGGAGGAGCCGGTGGTCTCACTGCGGATCACTGTGACGGGCGTCGTCTGAGGGGCGGCCGACGCTCCGGCCAGGCGGGTACCCCCGTTTCCCGCCCGGCCGGAGTGGTTGCCCGGTCGTCCCACCGGCGTGACGCCCGGTATCAGGCGCGCCACTCCGCGGAGCGCTCCTGCGATGCTTCCGAGAGGGCCTTCACGATGGCGTCGACGTCGCCCTGGCTGCCGTACACCGGCGTGCCGGGCTGCTGGCGCCAGGATTCGTCCAGGCCGCCGCTGTCGACGGTGTCGAAGCCCAATGCGTCGATGAGGTCGCGGACCGCCTGTTTGGCCTTCGGGTCGTCGCCCGCCACAGGGAGCGCCTGTCGGCCTGGAGTGCCCTGCGGGCGGCCCCGGTCCAGGATGTCCTGGGCGTACGTGCCGTTGAACGCCTTGACCACGGGGCGACCGATCTGCTGCTCCGTCCACCGGCTCTCGGGCAGTCCGTCCTCGATGGCGGCGATGCGGCCGTCGCGCTGCTGCGGGTAGTAATTGCCCGTGTCGATGACCGCGACGCCCTCCGACGCACCGTCGAGGAATCCGGCAGGCAGGTCGGGCACGGCCTTCAGCGGCACGGTGACGACGACTACCTGGGCGCCCCGCGCGGCCTCCGACGCGGGCACCGGCTTCGCCCCGGTCTCTTCGGCGAGGGCGGTGAGCGTCTGGGGGCCGCGGGAGTTGGCGACCGCGACCTCATGCCCCAGGGCGGTGAGACGTCGCGTCAGATTGCCGCCGATATTGCCCGCGCCGATGATGCCGATCTTCATGGATCCGACCTTCCGAAGCTCGCCGAGTGGAGAAGAGTGAACAGGAATGGGGAGGAGAGAAGTGATTCTGTCGCTTCACCAACTCCGGTGTGGGAGAAGCTATTCCCATGCCCGCGAAGGAATATCCGATCCGTTCCCGGACGTTGACGCTCGGTTTCGGTTGCGCCGGCCGAGGGTGGAGGAAGGGTTCGCGCTAGGCCATTTGAGTGTCCTTGTCGGCCGCTCGACCCGGACGGGGAAGGATGTCCCACCGCACCGATCTCCGCGGGTCCATTCTGGTCGCCGAGTCCACACGGGCCGTCGACCGAAGGAGCGTCGTAGTGACGACGAGGGGCATCTCGCAACCGGTGGAGACCGATACCGCCGACCAGGACGAAATGCCGGTACGGCGCGGCGAACCCGGCAACGTGGTCATCAAGTGGATGACCACCACGGACCACAAGACCATCGGCACGCTCTATCTCGTCACCTCCTTCGCGTTCTTCTGCGTGGGAGGACTCCTGGCGCTGGTGATGCGAGCCGAGCTGGCCCGGCCCGGCATCCAGCTGATCTCGAACGAGCAGTTCAACCAGGCGTTCACGATGCACGGCACGATCATGCTGCTGATGTTCGCGACGCCGCTGTTCGCCGGATTCGCGAACTGGATCATGCCGTTGCAGATCGGCGCGCCCGATGTGGCGTTCCCGCGGCTTAACATGTTCGCGTACTGGCTGTACCTCTTCGGTTCGCTCATCGCGGTGGCCGGCTTCCTCACCCCGCAGGGTGCGGCCGACTTCGGCTGGTTCGCCTACGCCCCGCTCAACGACGCGGTCCGTTCGCCGGGGATCGGCGCCGACATGTGGATCATGGGTCTGGCCTTCTCCGGCTTCGGCACGATCCTCGGCTCGGTCAACTTCATCACCACGATCATCTGCATGCGCGCACCCGGCATGACGATGTTCCGCATGCCGATCTTCGTCTGGAACGTCCTGCTGACCGGTGTTCTGGTCCTGCTGGCCTTCCCGGTCCTCGCCGCGGCCCTGCTGGCGCTGGAGGCCGACCGTAAGTTCGGTGCGCATGTCTTCGACGCGGCCAACGGCGGCGCTCTGTTGTGGCAGCACCTGTTCTGGTTCTTCGGCCACCCCGAGGTCTACATCATCGCCCTGCCGTTCTTCGGCATCGTCACAGAGATCTTCCCGGTCTTCAGCCGCAAGCCGGTCTTCGGCTATATCGGCCTGGTCGCGGCCACCATCGCTATCGCGGGCCTGTCCGCGACCGTGTGGGCGCACCACATGTTCGTCACGGGGGGTGTGCTGCTGCCGTTCTTCTCCTTCATGACCTTCCTCATCGCTGTGCCGACAGGCGTGAAGTTCTTCAACTGGATCGGCACCATGTGGAAGGGATCGCTCTCCATGGAGACCCCGATGCTCTGGGCCATCGGCTTTCTGGTTACCTTCCTGTTCGGCGGTCTGACCGGGATCATTCTCGCCTCACCACCCCTGGACTTCCACGTCTCCGACTCGTACTTCGTCGTCGCTCACTTCCACTACGTGGTATTCGGCACCGTGGTGTTCGCGATGTTCGCCGGATTCCATTTCTGGTGGCCGAAGTTCACCGGGAAGATGCTGGACGAACGGCTCGGGAAGATGACGTTCTGGACCCTCTTCGTCGGATTTCACGGGACGTTCCTCGTTCAGCACTGGCTCGGCGCCGAGGGCATGCCGCGTCGTTACGCGGACTATCTCGACGCCGACGGCTTCACCGCGCTGAACACGATCTCCACCATTTCCTCCTTCCTGCTGGGTCTGTCGATCCTGCCGTTCTTCTACAACATCTGGAAGACCGCCAAGTACGGCAGGAAGATCGAGGTCGACGACCCGTGGGGCTACGGCCGGTCCCTGGAATGGGCTACCTCCTGCCCGCCGCCGCGGCACAACTTCGTCACCCTGCCGCGGATCCGTTCCGAATCCCCGGCGTTCGACCTGCACCACCCGGCGGTCCGCTCTCTGGAGGAAGCCACCAATCGCCCCCAGGACTCCACGATCGTCGCCCCGGGGGACCGGCACGAGTGAATGCGACCCACGCCCTTGACGGAGCGGCGGGGTGGGAGAGGAGGACGGGGTGAAACCCGACGAGGACTGCGCCCGGGGCCTGGCGCAATTGGAAGGCTTTCTGCTGTGGAACGCCGAGGTCGAGAGGGCGCGGCGACAAGCGCGCCGCTTAACCGACCGGTTGCCCTGGTTGACCACAGCGCAGCGTGAGGACGTCGAGCGGGTGTTCATCGCCGAACGCGTCGTCGCTTCCCGGGAGTCGCTCACCCACATCCGGGACCGCGCGGACGAACTGCGCGAGGAGTACGCCGGGCGTTACGTCCGGCTCCGGGCCCGCTGCGTCGCCGTCTCGGCGGGCGCGGCGGGCGTGGCGATCTGCGTCGGCACGGCGCTGATGTTGGTTCTGCGCTGAGCCCGGCGGAATCCCGCCGGGCTCCGGTGCGGCCGCCGGTCGGCCGCACCGGACGGGCCCGGGCGCGCGAGCGGCGCCGGAACGGTCAGTGCCGTACCAGGCAGAAGGGGTGCCCGGCGGGGTCGGCGTACACACGCCACCCGCGCGCTTCGTCCCCGGCGTCGAGCAGGGATCCCCCGCACGCCAGAACCACCTCGTGCGCCCGTTCCTGGTCGGTGACGCCGAAGTCCAGGTGGAACTGCTGGGGCGGGTCCTGGCCGGGCCAGTCGGGCGCCCGGTGGTCGGCCACCCGCTGAAAGGCGAGGACGAGTCCACCGGGCGTGTGCAGCGTGGACCAGTCCGCGTCGCACGCCCATCTCCGGTCGGCGCGGTCGACCTCGCCCCCGAGCAATGACGCGTAGAAGCCGGCCAGTTCCTTCGGGTCCGGGCAGTCCAGTGCCACGCACTCCACCTGAGCGATCATGGCGGCATCCTAAGGGGTTTCGAGTGGACTCAGCGAGCCCCGAACACCTGTGTCCACACCGGACCGCCGCCCGAATTCTGCTTACCGACGCCGATCTCCTTGAAGGAACAGTTGAGGATGTTCGCGCGGTGTCCCGGACTGTCCATCCAGGACCGCATGACGTCGGCCGGGGTCTGCTGGCCCTTGGCGATGTTCTCGCCGTAGGTGGACCACCGATACCCCGCGGCGGTGATCCGGTCGCCTGGATCCCTGCCGTCCTGCGAGGTGTGTGAGAAGTAGTCCTCGGCCTCCATATCGGCGGAGTGCCGTTGCGCGGCTGTGTTGAGCTGATCGTTGACGGTCACCGGACCGCAGCCCTCCTTGGCCCGCTCGGCGTTGACCAGATCGGTGACCTGACCGGCTGTTCCCGCCGGTGCGGGCGGTGCGGGCGGTGCGGGCGCCGGCGGGTCCGGCTTCGGGGCCGGGGCGGCGGCGGTGGTGGTGGGCGCGGGTGGTGCCGGGGTGCTCTTCTCCGGCTTGGCCTTGGGCGTACGCGAGGGACTCGGTGTCGGGGAGGCGCTGGGCGACACGGACGCGGAGGCCGAGGAAGACGGGGACAACGTCGGTGAGGCCGAGGTGGGCGCCTGGGAGCGGGGGGCCGGAGCGTCGGCGGTGACGGTCGTCGCGTCCCGGTCGTCGTCGGTGTAGAGGTGCACCGCCGCGCCGCCCGTGCCGAGCGCGGCGACCGCGACCACGGCGGCTATGGCTGAGTTGCGACGGCGTCGTCGGGCCTGCACCCGTCTGCGTCCCGCGCGTCCCGCCCCGGTGCCGTGCGGGCCAGGACCGGGCACCTGGAGTTGCGCAGCGGTGGTGAGCAGTTCCGGAGCGGCCCCCGCTCCTGCCGCGGCCACCGGGACGAGTGCGAGACCCACCAACAGTCCTTCGGCGGGAACAAGCCCCGAGCGGTGCCCCGAGCACACCGTGCATTCGCGGGCGTGGCGGGCCAGCCGCTTGCGCCACAGGGCGGAGGGGACGCCGTCCCAGCCGACGGCGATGTCCTCCAGCAGCACGCACGGCGGTTCGGCCGCCAGCGCGCCCACCACGACCCTCGCCGCCTCCAGCTGGGCCTTCATCCGCTGCACCCGTACGGCGGTGTGCTGCGGGGAGAGTTCGAGGGCCGCGGCGACCTCGGCACGGGACAGGTGCCCGGCGGTCTCCAGCCACCACAGCGACAGCAGGGCGCGGTCGTCCTCGTCCAGCCAGCGTGTCGCCTCCGCTACCTGGCGACGCTGGCCGGTCAGGCCCAGCTCCAGGATCGTCACCTCGACGAAGTCCGCCCGGGGATCCGGCAGGTCGTACGCGGCGTCCAGCCGGTCCGCCGGTATCGCACCGGACTGTCTGTCACGCCAGTGCGCGCGTATCTCGTTCATGGCTATCGCCACCAGCCAGGAACGGAAACGCTCCGGGTCGCGCAGGTCGGGCAGGCCCCGGAGCATGCGCAGCACCGTCTCCTGCACCACGTCGTCCACGTCCGCATGACCGTCCAGCGCACGTCCGACGACGTTGTACAGCAGCGGCAGGTACGCCGAGACGAGCTGGTCCTTGGCCTGCTGGTCGCCGCTCTGCGCCGCCGGGATCAAGACCGTCGGGTGATCCTTGCCCATGCTGTACTCACTCTTCCGGGGTCCGGTGCTGTTACTTCCCACACTCGGGAGACGGGGTGCGGGCGGGACGATAACAAGAATCCGGCGGGCAACCCCGGGAATCTTCGCCGCCCCCCGCCCCGGGTCTCGTTCGGGACCCGTGGGTCCGTGTGCGCGGGGGGCGCGACGTACTCCGCGCACCGGGCCGTGCCACGGAATGCGATCCGTGGCACGGCCCGGTGCGCGGGACGGACGGCGGCCGTCCGGTCATCGGCGGGGCAGCTCAGGCGCGGGGCGGCCCGTCCTGGTCGCGGTCCGCCCCGAACTGCTGCTTGAGCCTGTCCTGACCGGTGTCTACGTGACTCTTGTACTTGCCCTTCGTACGGCCGTCGACCATGTCGCCGGCCTTGTCGATGCCCTTGCCGACATGCTCTTCGTGTCCCTTGAGCATCTTCTTGATCTTGTCCAGTGCGGACATGCGTCCTCCTCGTCGACTCTGCACCCCCCCATCTCAAGGGTCACCGCACCGGGCACCGCCCGCATCCGCGCCAAGGGACGACGAGGACGCCGACAGGTGGGACGGGGGTGGCCGGGAAGTGTGAAGCCGCGCCGACTGGGCACATACCGGTTGACCAGGAGGAGGTGGTGGCAATGGGCCGCATCCGAGTTGTCGTCCGTCGTCCCCCGCCCCCTACGGGGCCGCCGCCGCTGGATCTGCGCACCCCGTCCGGCCGCCCCCTGCCGTACTGACCCTCGGCGTTTCCCGCCCTTCGAGGCACCGGTGCGTTATACGCGTTACCGGTGGTCCGGGTGGGGGCCGCCATCGAGAGGGCCGTGCCGCCGTCCCCTGTCTTCGTACCGCGTCGCGGTCGGCCCCGACAGCGGTGCCAACTGCTCCACCAGGGCTTCCAGCTCCTCGACGGCGTACTCCGTCTCGCGGCGGATGTTCCTGTGCTCCGCGACGACTGCCCCGAGCAGCAGCGCGGTGAGCGCGACGCTTCCGTTGAGCAGGGAGAGATTGGCCATGATCTCCATCAGGCTGTGCCCCGCGAACGGCCCCACTCCATCCGTACCGGCGATGACGGCGAGCACCGAGACGACCAGGGCACACGGAGCGCTGCCGGGCAACTGGAAGCGCAGGGCCGCCCAGATGATCACCGGGAACACCAGGTAGATCATCGACAGCGAACTGCGCGTAGCGAGCAGCGACGACGCGACCACGACGACCGCGAGGACCGACGCCTCCAGCCATCGGTCGGACGGGCGGGGCCACCGCACCCCGCGCAGGACCAGCAGCACGGGGGTGACGACCAGGACCCCCATCGCGTCCCCCGCCCACCAGGACGACCAGACCAGCCAGAATCGTCCCGGCGGAACCTTGCCGTCGAGCAGCAGCGTGAAACTCCCGATGGCGGCGCTGATCAGCATCCCCGCGAACGCGCCGAGGAAGACCAGGCAGACCCCGTCCCGCAGCCGGATCAGCTCACTGCGGAAGCCGACCCTCCGCAACAGGGCGTACGAGGCGAGCGGGGCGACCGTGTTGCCGAACATGATGGCCAGACTGCTCACGGTGAACGCACCGCCGGTCTCGAGGACTGCGAGCAGCGCGCCCAGCGCGACGCCCGGCCAGACGCGGACGCCCAGACACAGCAGTGCGGCCAGGGCGATGCCGGTGGGCGGCCACAGGGGTGTGACGACCGCGCCGTCCACGACGACCTGCCGCATCAGCCCGAGATGCCCCGACAGGTAATAGGCGCCGGCCACGCCCAGGATCTGCGCCACGTACACGGCCCGACGTCTGGCTTCCTCGGTACGGATCACACCACTCATCAGACACCGGCCGCGATGGGACTCGGCAGGTGACACGCGCGGTACGGTCCGGCGTCACCGCGGCCCGCGGCCGGCGGCGGCATGCCGCAGGACCAGTACGGCGGCATCGTCCTCGTGCCCCGTCACCTCCGTCGCGCGCAGGACCTCGTCGGCCAGCTGCGCCGCGCCTGCCCCGACGTGCGCGGCGACCAGCTGCCGTACTCGCTCCAGGCCGTCCTCGATCAGCAGCGACGGCCCCTCGACGACCCCGTCGGTGAGCAAAACGATCGCCCCGTCGGAGTCGAGGGTGCGCCGGGTGACGGGATAGTCCTCGCCCGGCTCGATGCCCAACGGCAGGCCGCCCGGGTCCTCCGTGACGCCGGACCGTCCTTCCGTGGTGGCCCACACGCACGCCACGTGCCCGGCCCGCGCACTGTGCAGCTCCCAGGTCGTCGGGTCCAGTCGCATGAACGTGCACGTCGCGAAGAGGCCCGAGTCCACGGACACCAGCAGATCGTTCGTCCGGCCGAGGATCTCGCCCGGATCGGACGCCGTGCCCGCGATGGCCCGCATCGCGATACGGACCTGCCCCATGAAGGCGGCGGCCTCGACGTCGTGCCCCTGTACGTCGCCGATGGCGAAGCCGAGGGCCCCGTCCGCGAGCGGGAAACCGTCGTACCAGTCACCGCCGATGTCCAGACCGTGGCGGGCGGGCGCATAGCGCGCCGCGGACTGGAGACCGGGGACCGTGGGCAGGGCCGCCGGAAGCATGTCGCGCTGGAGCGCCTGCGCCAGTTCCACCCTGGCCTGGTGGAACTCCACCTCGCGCCGAGCGCGGGCAGTGAGATTCTGCAAGGTATTGAGCAGGTCTTCGGCGCTAGCTGAGCGGGGAGTCCGACGCCGGTTCATGTGCCGCTCCGCAGTGCGTTATGTCCCTGAATCATATGGCGGGCACCCCTGAGCGGCGACTGCGGGCGCTTCCGCGTACACGCGGCCCCGGGGGCGCTGCTCAGGACCGTCGGGCGCGATACAGATCGCGGAGCAGGGCGATCTCGGCACCGTGGTGCAGCACCTCCTGGTTGACCCACCAGACGATGTCGACGAAGGGATCCTCGGCGTCGCTGCCGTTCGGATACGTGCTGTACCCGACGGTGTCCAGGGCCCTGTCGTCGGCGGTGAGCAGGGCTGCGCGCCAGGCTGCGGACGCGGCCTCGAAGGCGGCAACCGCCGCGGCGGCGTCCCCCGGAGTGCGGTAGCCGTCGCGCGTGAGCGTCCTGCTGCCACAGGTGTGGTCGGCACGGAGAGTGAGCATTTCGGCGAGATGGCTCAGACGCCACGCGATGGTGGTGAACGGCGGAGGGAACGGATGCGGGGAGTCCGCCGAGTCCCGCCCCCAGTCGCCGGCTCCCGCCAGAACGGCCGCCCGCGCCCCGGGGGTGTCGCCGCGACGGCGTACGGACCAGCAGTCGGGCACGGGTTCCCAGAGGAGTT
This sequence comes from Streptomyces sp. NPDC026589, assembly GCF_040638385.1. NCBI lineage: Bacteria > Bacillati > Actinomycetota > Actinomycetes > Kitasatosporales > Streptomycetaceae > Streptomyces > Streptomyces sp. NPDC026589. The sequence goes on along the minus strand of NZ_JBEZYG010000028.1, from coordinate 103,738 downwards.
CGTCGTCGCCGAGAGGGGTGACGCCGATGTCGACGCCGTTGCCGCTGTCCATGACGGGACCGGCCAAGCGGGCGAGGAGCCGCTCACAGGCGAAGTCGAACTGCTCCAGCAGCGGGATCAGACGCGGTGGGAGGACCATCGGTGGAGCGTGTCACGCCAACCGGGCGGGCGCGCGCCCATTTCCGTAGGCCACCGTCCTGCTCGCCCGGACCCGCGGGATGCGGCGGACACTGGCCGGATGGACCCTCGTACCGAGCCGTTGTCAGTGCCCGGTGGGATGCTGCCCGCATGGACGAGCTGATGAGGCAGCGACGGGTGTACGGCACCGACCACGACGACCCCCGCCCCGGGCCGAGACCGGGGCACGACTACCGGGAGCTGGTCGGCGGCCCGCTCGACGGGCTGCTGCTCGACGTCACGGGCTGGGACGAGGCGGACCTGCGCGAGGGTGTCGGGCTGGTCACCGAGATCGGAGCCTACGGGCCCGGAGGACGCGCTGAGTACGGACCGCGGTCGCCGGACAGCCACCAGTGGGACTGGCGCGGCGACGTGCGGTAAAGGGGTGAAGGGTCGGGTGGTGATGGCAGGGGCGGCAGGAATCGAACCTGCGACATACGATTTTGGAGACCGCCGCTCTGGCCGCTGAGCTACGCCCCTTGGTTACGGGTGAACCCTGGCACGCGCGCGCCCGGACGCCAACAGATTTACGTGTGCGCGGCGTTGAACCCCGTCGCGCATACCGCCCCCTCGGCCGGCCAGGGCTCCGGACGCGGCGCGGCTCCTCCTCCGGGACGCCGGGCAAGCCGGGGAGGCGCTGCGGTCCGGTCCGGGCCGTCCGATAGGTTGGCCGGTCATGTGGGCTTTGAGCGCGGTCGGGCACCGTCGGCTGGGTGCGGCAGGATCGCTGGCGATCGTCGCCGGCGGCTGGTTCGCCGGAAAACTGCCGGTTCATGACCCCTGGGGCCTGTGGACCGACCACGGGTCCGCCACGAAGGCGGCGGCGGCCGTCCTCGCCTACGTCGGACTGACCGTGCTCGTCGTGGCCTGGTGGCAGTACGGCAAGACCGCCTCCACGGCCCGCGAGACCCTCGTCACCCTCGCCTGGTGGACGGCCCCGTTCCTGCTCGCGCCCCCGCTCTACAGTGCCGACGTCTACAGCTACATCGCTCAGGGCTCGATGGTCGTCGAAGGGCACGACGTCTACACCGTCGGCCCCTCTGCCCTGGACCCCGGCGGAATCGGCGGCGACGCCGCCGCGAGCGTCGGCAACCACTGGCGCGACACCCCGGCCCCGTACGGACCGCTCTTCCTGCTGCTCTCCGCGGCCGTCGCCTGGATCACCGGCGGTACGATCGTCCCCGCGGTCCTGGCGATGCGGCTCGTCGCGCTCGTCTCCCTCGCCTTGATCGTCTGGTCCCTGCGCCGCCTGGCGCGCGAACACGGCCGCAGCGAGAGCCGCGCTCTCTGGCTGGGAGCGCTCAACCCGCTGCTGCTGATGCACGTGGTCGGCGGCGTGCACAACGACGGGCTGATGATCGGCCTGATGCTCGCCGGCCTGGTGCTCGCGCTGCGCGGCAGGTGGATCGCGGGCAGTGCCCTGGTCGGCCTCGCCATGATGGTGAAGTCCCCGGCGGCCGTGGCACTCCTGTTCATCGGGGTTCTCGTGCACGCGTCCGCGACGGGCCCCCAGTGGCGCCGCTGGGTCAAGGGACTGCTCGCACCCGGCCTGATCGCCTGCGCGGTGGCCGGAGGGGCCACGCTGGTCAGCGGCACGGGATTCGGCTGGCTCCGCACCCAGGGCGTCGCCGCGAACATCCACACCGCGCTCTCCGTCACCAGCGACGTCGGCCTCGGACTGGGAGAGCTGGCCCAGTTGCTGCTGGGCGTCGACGCGGAACCCGTCAAGTCCGCCGTCCAGGCCCTGGGACTGGCGGTGGCGCTCGCTGTGATCGTCGTTCTGGCCCGCCGTGCGATGCGGGGCGGTATGACGCCGGCCCACGCCCTCGGCCTCTCCCTGCTCGTCCTGGTCGCCCTCTCGCCCATGGTCCAGCCCTGGTACCTGCTGTGGGGCATGGCCGTCGTCGCCGCGACCGAACAGTACGGCCGCCTCTCCGCCGTCCTGATCGTGCTCTCGGCGGCGCTGGTGTACGAGACCCACCCCATGGGCGCCACCCCGCCCTACGGATTCGTCCTGGCCGGCCTCGCCGCCGTACTTGGCACCCTCGCGCTCCGACGTACCCCCGTCGTGCCGCCCGGCGTCGGGCTGCCCGGCCAGCGGGGGTCCGCAGTCCGGGCGGGCTCGGAGGAGAACCAGGGCGCCTCCGCGTCCACCGCCTCGCCCGCCCCGGCGCCGCAGAGCGCTCCCTGAACACATCCTCTCGACGCCCGGCAAGATCATCGGCTATGCTGCGCGGGTCCTGTTGTCTCCGATAGAGGTGGACGTTGCGCATCTGAGGTCCGCGATCATCGCGCGGTACGGCCCTGGCCCGTACACGGTCACGACGCTGTCGGCATTTCTGCCGCCCGTGACTTCCGCGTGGATGCGACCTCGGTGCCGAGCCGTCCCTCACCTTCGCAGGACTGTTCTTCCCACCACCTTCCGGCCCCGGCCGGGTCGCCGCGTGCTGTTCGCATACGAAGCCCCCCGTTCCTCCCCGCTTCCGACTGCGAGAACCACATGAGCCATCCCACCGCGCCCAGCGCCTCCGTGACAGCCTCCAACCTCACCTTCCGGTGGCCCGACGGCACGAACCTCTTCGACGGGCTCTCCCTCACCGTCCCCCGGGGCCGCACCGGCCTGGCCGGAGCCAACGGCGCCGGCAAATCGACCCTGCTGCGCCTGTTCGCCGGACTGCTGCGCCCCTCGGAGGGCTCCGTCACCGTCGGAGGGAACCTTGCCTACCTGCCCCAGAACATCACCCTGGACACCTCCCTGCGCGTCGACGCGGCCCTCGGCATCGCCGAGCGGCGGGCCGCCCTGCGCGCCATCGAGTCCGGGGACGTACGGGAGGAGCACTTCGAGACGGTCGGCGACGACTGGGACGTCGAGGAGCGCGCTCTGGCCACTCTCGGCTCCCTCGGGCTCGGCGCCGTCGAACTGGACCGCACCGTCGGGCAGTTGTCCGGCGGGGAGACCGTCCTGCTGCGGCTGGCCGCGCTGCTCCTGGAACGCCCGGACGTCCTCCTCCTCGACGAGCCGACCAACAACCTGGACCTGTTCGCCCGCCGCAGGCTCTACGACGCCGTCGACTCCTGGCGCACCGGCATCCTGATCGTCGTCAGCCACGACCGGGACCTGCTGGAGCGGGTCGACCGCATCGCCGAACTGCGATCGGGCTCGGTCAGCTGGTACGGGGGCGGCTGGTCCGCCTACCAGGAGGCACTGGCCACCCAGCAGGAGGCCGCCGGGCGGATGCTGCGTGCTGCCGACGCCGACGTACGCCGTCAGCAGCGCGAACTGGAGGAGACCCGGATCAAGGTCGCCCGCCGTCAGCGCCACGACAAGAAGCTCGACGGCCAGCGGAAGGCCCCGCGCATCGTCGCCGGGGAACGCAAGCGCTCGGCCCAGGAGTCCGGGGACCGGCTGCGCGGCCTGCACGAGGACCGGCTCGACGAGGCCCGCGAGCGCAGGGAGGAAGCCGCCGAAGCCATGCGCCGGGACGCCGAGATCAAAGTGAGCCTGCCCCACACCGCGGTGCCCGCGGGCCGCACCGTCCTGACCGTACGGGACCTGAGCCTCCCCTACGGGCGGCTGCGCGAGGGCAGCCTCCAGGTGAAGGGGCCCGAACGCATCGCCCTGGTCGGCCGCAACGGGGCCGGCAAGACGACCCTGCTGCGGGCGCTCACCGGGGAGCTCGCGCCGATCACCGGGGAGGCCACGGCCGCGGTGCCGCTGAAGTTCCTTCCGCAGCGGCTGGACGTCCTCGACGACGCCCTGAGCGTCGCCGACAACGTCGCCCGCACCGCCCCGGGCACCACCGACAACCAGATCCGCTCCCAGCTCGCCCGGTTCCTCTTCAAGGGGGCCCGCGCGGAGCAGCCGGCGGGCACCCTCTCGGGCGGCGAACGCTTCCGGGCCGCCCTCGCGGCGACCATGCTCGCCGCCCCCGCCCCGCAGCTGCTTCTGCTGGACGAGCCGACGAACAACCTCGATCTGGCCAGCGTGCGGCAGCTGACGAGTGCCCTGGAGTCCTACGAGGGCGCGCTCGTCATCGCCTGCCACGATCTGCCCTTCCTGGATTCCGTGGGCATCACCCGCTGGATCCTGCTGGACGACGCACTGCGCGAGACCGACGCCGAGGAGGTCCGCGAGCTGCTCGGGAGCCCGCAGTCGACCCCGGCGGGCACGGCGTGACACCGACCGCACGATCGAAGAAGGAGGAGATCCGGATGGGCACCGACCTCGGCCCCTGTGTCGTACTGATCACCGGAGTGATGGCCGCGGGGAAGTCCACCGTCGCCCAGCTTTTGGCGGAGCGCCTGCCACGCGCGGTCCATGTGCGCGGTGACGTCTTCCGCCGCATGATCGTCTCCGGCCGGGCGGAGATGACACCCGACGAGGCGGAGGAGGCGCGGAGCCAGCTCGACCTCCGCCACCGGATCTCGGCACAGGTGGCCGACGCCTACGCGGACGACGGATGGACGGCCGTCGTCCAGGACATTGTCCTCGGCGAGGACCTGCCCCGCTACGTCGACAGGGTCCGCACCCGCCCGCTCCACGTCGTCGTGCTCGCCCCCTCACCCGCGACCGTGCGCGAGCGGGAGGAAACGCGAACCAAAACGGGGTACGGGGAGTGGACGGTCGAAGCGTTCGACGCGTACCTGCGGAGCGGGACGCCACGTATCGGCCTTTGGCTGGACACATCTGGCCAGACGCCCGAGGAGACGGTTTCGGCCATCCTCGACGGGCTGCGCGGTGCGGGAGGTTCAGGTGATGCGGCCTCTCAGGCGGCCTCGTAGTGGTGGGCCCGTCCGCCCCGCCACTCCACCCAGACCGGATTGTCGAGTATCCGGTCCGCTTCTTCGAGGCCGGCCTCGTTCAGGAACACGATCACGTCGTGGTCGCTGTGGGCCAGCCCGAGTATCTCGTCCCGGCCTTCGTAGTGCACGGTCACCCGGCGGCCGCCCGAGGGGGTCGGCCGGTGGATGACGATCGGGGGATTCGCCATGGGTCCACCCTGCGACGCGCCCCGCACCCTCGCATCCCCGGCCCGCCCCCTCCGACGGCGGGCAGAAGCCGCTCCTGAAAAGGCTTCCGTGCCCTCCCCGGGGGCCGGGGAGGGCTTCAGCACCCGGCGGTCGTGAGTTCCACCGTTGTGGTGACGCGCACCACGGAGGGCCTGCGCGGGGCGGAGCCGAACCCGAAGGCGACGGGCGGATCGAGCGGGGCGAGCCGCCCCAGACCCACCCCGTCCAGCACGGCGTTCGCGGCCACGACCGGCCGCAGCCCCCGCGCCCCGTACCACTCCCGCCGTCCCGGACCCGCGCGGCCCAGGGTGCGTACGCCGGGCATCAGCAGCCGGGCCGGCCCATCGCACAGCGCGGCCCAGAGCGGGCTGCGGGCGAGCGGGGCCGGTACGGCGGACAGCAGCAGGCCGAGGGCGGATCGGCGTCCCGTCCGCAGCCGCAGACGCAGCGGCCCCGCCTCGACGAGCCAGGTGTCGCCGGCGACGGTGACGGTCACGGGCACCACCTCGATCCGGTCGAAGCGGTACGTGGCGGCGACGAAGTCAGCGATCCGCCGGGACGGGGCCAGGAGGACCCGTACGCCGTCGGGATGCTCGACCATGACGTCGCTGAACGCCCCGAACGGCGAACGCGGCCAGTGGCCGACCACCAGCCGGGTACCCGAGGCGCTCCCCACACCGGCGATCCAGCCGTCGAACCGCAGTCGCTCACCTGTCACGCCCACCAGTCTCCTCCGTCACGGGCGGCGGGGGAGGACCGGCGACCGGCGCGGCGGGCCGCCATGAGGGCTACTCGAAGCGGGACGTGTCCCCGGCTCCGCGGCGTACGATCTCGGGCTCGTCGCCGGAGAAGTCGATGACCGTGGTCAGCTCGGTGCCGCAGTCGCCCGAGTCGATGACGGCGTCCACCTCGTGCTCCAGCCGCTCCTTGATCTCCCAGCCCTGCGTCAGCGGCTCCTCCTCGTCCGGCAGCAGCAGGGTGCTGGAGAGCAGCGGCTCGCCGAGCTCGGCGACCAGGGCCTGGGTCACGACGTGGTCGGGGATGCGCACGCCGACCGTCTTCTTCTTCGGGTGCAGCAACTGGCGGGGAACCTCCTTCGTCGCCGGGAGGATGAAGGTGTAGCTGCCGGGCGTCGCCGCCTTGACCGCCCGGAACACGTCGTTGTCCACACGCACGAACTGCGACAGCTGCGCGAAGTCGTGGCACACCAGCGTGAAGTGGTGCTTGTCGTCGAGGTTCCGGATCGACCGGATCCGGCCGAGGGCGTCACGGTTGCCCAACTGGCAGCCCAGGGCATAGCACGAGTCGGTCGGGTACGCGACGAGCGCACCGGACCGGATGCTGTCGACCACCGTGCTGATGGTGCGGGGCTGGGGATTTGCGGGGTGCACGTCGAAGTACTTGGCCATTCACCGAGCTTACGCGCTCGGGCCGGACCGGCGGAGCCCTGCGCCGGGAAGAGGGGGAGGCGGCCCGTCGTACGGCGGGCCGCCTCTTCTTCCGCTTCGCGCGGTGGAGTTCACCGCCGGGCAGGTCAGACCGCGGCGGCCCCCACCAGCTCGTCCAGCACGTCCTCCATGGTCACGAACCCGATGACCGTGCCCTTGTCCCCGGCGACCGCCGCGAGATGCGTACCGGCGGCACGCATCGCGGTGAGGGTGTCGTCGAGCGGGGTGTCGATCTCGACCCGGATGACGGGGTGGAGGGCGCTCGTGGGCAGCGCCTCGGTGCGCTCCGCGACGCCGAGGGCGTCCTTGATGTGGAAGTAGCCCAGCAACCCGTCGTCGGGCCCGGTGACCGGCAGCCGGGAGAAGCCCGAGGCGACGGCGGCCCGCTCCAGACCCTGCGGGGTGATGCCCAGGTCGACGGTGACGGTCCGGTTCAGCGGGACCAGCACCTCGCCGACCGGCCGGGTTCCGAGCTCCAGAGCGTCCCGCAGACGCTCCCCGTCGGCCGGGGCCAGCAGCCCGGCGTCGCTGGAGTCCTTGACCAGCCGTACGAGCTCGTCGTCGGTGAACACCGAGGCGACCTCGTCCTTGGGATCGACCTTGAGGAGCCGCAGGAGCATGTTGGCGAAGGCGTTGATGCCGAAGATGACCGGGCGCAGCGCCCGCGTCAGACCGACCAGGGGCGGCCCCAGCGCCAGCGCGGTGGCGACGGGGGCGGCGAGCGCGATGTTCTTCGGGATCATCTCGCCGATGAGCATGTGCAGATACGTCGCCAGCGTCAGCGCGATCACGAAGGCGATCGGGTGGACCAGCGCCTCCGGCACGCCGACCGCGTCGAACGGCGGCTCCAGCAGATGGGCGATGGCCGGTTCCGCGACGGCGCCCAGCACCAGCGAGGAGATGGTGATGCCGAGCTGAGCGGTGGCCATGGCGGCCGACAGGTGTTCGAGGCCCCACAGGGCGCTCTTCGCGCGTCGGCTGCCCCGTATGGCCTGCGGTTCGATCTGACTGCGGCGGACCGAGATGAGGGCGAACTCCGCGCCCACGAAGAACGCGTTGGTGAGGAGGGTGAGCGCGCCGATGGCGAGCTGGATGGCGGTCATCGGGCGTCCTCCTCCACGAGGGCCGGCGCCGGTGCGGGCGCGCTGATCCGGACCCGGTCGGCCCGGTGGTGCTCGATGTCGAGCACGTCGAACTGCCAGCCGTCGACCTCCACCCGGTCCGTACGGACCGGAATGCGGGCCAGCTGGTTGGCGAGAAGACCGGCGAGCGTCTCGTAGGGGCCTTCCGGCGCGCCGAAGCCGATCCGGTCGAGCTGGTCCAGCCTGATGCTTCCCTCGGCCTCCCAGACCGGGCGCCCGTCGCCGAGCGGCTCGACCGGTGCGAGGTCGGGGCGCTCGTGGGGGTCGTGCTCGTCGCGGACCTCGCCGACGACCTCCTCGACGATGTCCTCGACGGTGGCGACGCCCGCCGTACCGCCGTACTCGTCGATCACCACCGCCATCGTCCGGTGTTTGCGCAACTGCGCGAGCAGCCGGTCGACGGGCAGAGAGTCGGGTACGAGGAGCGGTTCGGTCGCCAGGGCCGTGACGGGGGTCCGGCCCCGCTCGGACTCGTCCAGGGCGAGTACATCGCGGATGTGGACCGTGCCGATGACCTCGTCCAGGCTGTCCCGGTAGACCGGGAACCGGGACAGGCCGGTGGCCAGCGTCAGGTTGGCGGCGTCGGCGGCGGTGGCGTGCGCCTCCAGCGCCCGGACGTCGACGCGCGGCGTCATCACGTTCTCGGCGGACAGCTCCGCCAGGTGCAGGGTGCGGACGAACAGCTCGGCCGAGTCCTGCTCGATGGCGCCCTCGCGGGCGGAGTGCTGAGCGAGCGCGATCAGTTCCTGCGGCGTACGGGCGGAGGCCAGCTCCTCGGCCGGCTCCAGGCCCAGGCGGCGCACGAAACGGTTCGCGGTGTTGTTGAGGTGCCGGATCAGCGGGGCGAAACAGGCCGTGAAGGCACGCTGCGGGGTCGAGACGACCTTGGCCACCGTGAGCGGGCTGGAGATCGCCCAGTTCTTCGGGACCAGCTCACCGATGACCATGAGGACCACCGTGGAGAAGGCCACACCGAGGAGCGTGGCGACCGTGGACACGGCGCCGGCCGGAAGTCCGGCGCCCTCCAGCGGGCCGCGCAGCAGCACCGCGAGGGACGGTTCGGCCAGCATGCCGATGACCAGGGAGGTCACGGTGATGCCGAGCTGGGCGCCGGAGAGCTGGAAGGTGAGCCGCTTGGCTGCCTTGAGCGCGCTCTCGGCACCACGCTCCCCGGCCTTCACCGCGCGTTCGAGCTCGCTGCGCTCGATGGTCGTGAGTGAGAACTCGGCCGCGACGAACACCGCGCAGGCCAGCGTCAGCGCGAGGGCGAGGAGAAGAAGGGCCACTTCGCTCACCGTGTCACCTCCGTCCCCTGGTGCGTGGGGTCAGGGATGACACGGTTCGTACTGGGAGGCTCACCCATTGCGGTGCGCAGCTCCTTCTCTGTTCGGGTCGTCGGGATCGACGGTGGAATGCGGGTGTGAACCCGCCCCATAGATAGTAAAGGGAACGCAAAGCAATGGGGAGTGGCGGGTGTCACACGGAGTGCCGCCCCGGGCGGCCACGGCATCCGGGATCTTGATGGCCGGAACTGTGCGTAGTGGTCATGTGCTGGGGAACCCCCTCGCTTCTTGGGAGGTTCTGCCGGGTGAGGCGGCTCACGCACCCTCGATCGACTCATCCGCAAAGATCGCTCTTCCGTAAAGATCACCCATCCGTAAAGATCGCCCAGACACAGAAGGAGCGGACGCCGCACATGGTGTTCAAGAAGTTGCTCGGAGCCCTCGGGGTCGGCGGACCCTCGGTCGACACCGTTCTGGAGCCCGGCCCCGTACTGCCCGGAGGCCTCCTCGCCGGAGAGGTCCGCCTGCGGGGCGGCGGATCGGACGTGACGGTCGACCGGATGTCGCTTCTCCTCGTCGCCCGGGTCGAAAGAGAGAACCAGGACGAGGAGCACGAGGGCACGGTCGTCCTCGAACGGTTCACCGTCGGTGGTGGGTTCCGGCTGGCGGAGGAGGCAGAGCACACGGTGCCGTTCACCGTCACCCTGCCGTGGGAGACACCGATCACCGAGCTCCACGGCCAGCACCTCGGCCCCGTCCTCGGTATCCGGACGGAGCTGGAGATCGCGGGAGCGCGGGACAAGGGCGACCTCGACGCGCTCGCGGTGGGACCGCTGCCCGTGCAGGAAGCGGTCCTGGAGGCCTTCGGGCAGCTCGGTTACGCGTTCAGGGCGGCCGACCTGGAGCTCGGACACATCCGGGGCACCGGTCAGCGGCTGCCTTGCTACCAGGAGATCGAGATCCTCCCGCCGGCCGGTCACGCGCACGCCGTCAACGAAATCGAGGTCACCTTCATCGCCGCGCCGGGCGGTCTGGAGGTCGTGATCGAGGCGGACAAGCGCGCCGGACTGTTCTCCGACGGACACGACACGGTCCACCGCTTCACCGTCTCGCACCACGCGGTCCCGCACACCGACTGGAACGCCCAGGTCGACGCCTGGCTGAAGGAGGTCATCGCCGGTCACGAGACCCGTGCGACGCCGCCCTCGGGCGCCGAACGCCGCGGTGACCAGCACGGGCCGGGTCCCGGCGCGGGGGCGGTGGTGGCCGGGGTCGCGGCGGGCGTGGCCGTCGGTGTCGGCGGCGGCATGGTCGCGGCCGAGGTCGTCGACGAGATCGGCGACGCCTTCGAGGGAGAGGGAGAGGAAGGCGACGAGGGCGCGGAGGGCTGACCCCTCCGTCAGCGTGGTCCGGCGCGGCGGGCGGTACGTCTTCCGCCCGCCGCGCTCACCCTCTCGGTGACTCCCTTCGATCAGCTCCGTCTCGGAGACGGATGCCTCAGCCGGACGAAGGTCTGGCCCCGTCAGGGGCCAGCCGCTCGGCGAGCGTGTCCAGATCCGGCACGAACCAGATGTCCCGGCCCCGATTGGCCTCGCGGACGAGGTCGGGGAGGGCCGAACTGGCCGACAGATGATGGCCGATGTCCCCGAGGACGACGAGGCGGAGCCGGTAGTTCGCGAACTTCTGCAGGATGGCTCCGGCGAGGCCGGTGCTCAGGTCGAAGAAGCGGTCGTCCAGCCGCGCGGACGGCACCGCGACCACCTCCGCACACGCGAACGCGGCCCCGATCAGATGGTCGAGGGCGTCCTGAACGTCGGAGATGGTGACTCCGGCGGCGTCGCACACCAGGACCGGAACGCCGTGGTACTCGACGACGTCAGGCACGGTCCGCCCCCGATGCGGACGTGGAGGCCGAGGTGAACAGGCCGCTGTCCGGGCCCAGCAGGCCATCGATCATGTGCAGCAGATCGGCGGTGGCGGCGGCGCCGCCGAGAATGACGATCTTCATCCGGCTCCGCTCCTCGTCGTAGACCGTCTGGATGCGCAGAGGGCCCGACGCGTCCCGCCGGGACTGCGCGCCCGCCGTGACGAACGTGCTCAGCCGGTGCGCGGCGTCCGGACCGAGCGCGTCGATCTGCACGATGCTGGACGCCTCGACGTGCCTCGGCGCGCATGCCGGTTCCGGGGCCGTGTCGTCGGTCGGCCGACCGGTCAGGGCGGCCAGATCCTCCTTGTAGATCCGGTACTGCTTGCCGATCCGGACAGCCTTGAGCCGGCCGTCGCGTACGTAGTTCCGCACGGTCCGCACATGCAGTCCCAGCAGCTCGGCCACCTCGCCGACCGAGTAGAGCTCCCGCTCGTCATTCCCCATGGCTCCGTATCCTACGTTAAATGTCTCTAGGTGGACTCTGGTTCGCGAGGATAGCGTTGTTTAGGGAACATCGTGAGCTGTCGTCACCTGCCTCGGGCGTACTCGGCGGGTGCGACGGAGCCCCGGGTAGGACAGTGGGAAAGCCCCCGGTAGCGAAGCGGGAGACGAACGGCCGCCCGCGGACAAGGAAACCCATGCACCCCGAACACCCGCCGCCCGATGAGGGGCACCAGCGACCCGAAGGCGTGACCGACGCGACCGTCGAGGCCCTCGGGGCGCTCTCGAAGGCGCTGGAGACCGTTGAGCGTGCCCGCGGCGCCCTCTACGACTTCCATCAGCTCACCGGGTGCGCCGACCTCGCGCTCGACGACGCCGTACGACTGCTCCGCGCCGCGGGGCACGGACAACACGCCGAGCGGGTCGAACGGGAGATCCTCGGCCGCAACGTGATCCCTGGACACTGGACCTTCCAGATCGTCGAGGAGTACAACGCCACCTACTACGACGTGTTCCGGGCGATCGAACGAGAGATCAGGCAAGCGCTTGCCGAAGGCCGCGACCACCTCTACGAGGCCGAGATGAAGGCGACCAGGCGGACCGAGGGGCATCCGGACCACACGGCCGAGTGACGGGCGGTCGCCGCCCTCCGGAACCCGCCCTCCTGCCGTCACCGAACGTAGCCGCACGAGATGCGGACCGGACGGACTCCGGTGACGCTGGGGCTCCGGTCGCGCACGCAGCGTTGGTTGCCGACGGAGGACCGAAGACGGAGGACACCCCATGAACCTGTACGACACCCCGCTGGAGCGAGCCCGCCGCAACCGTGAACGCGCCGAGGAACTGGGCCGTGCCGCGGACCGGGCCACCGACCCCGAGCACCGGCAGCGGCTGCGGGAGAAGGCGCTGCGGCTGCTGCGCGAGGAGCCGACGGCCGAGCCCCGCCCTTCCTGAAGGCCTGTCGAAGTGGTCGCGTTCGAGCGCGACCACCTCCTGATCCCTGACTAATCCCTGACTTTGAGGAAGCGCATCCGGGTCGCGCCATTGCTGTCGGTGCCGCCGGCCTGGGCGTCGGAGATCTTGCCGCCGGTGAGGACGAACATCAGGTGCAGACGGACCGTCCGGGGACCGGAGGCGACCGTGTACTCGGTCATGATGTGTGTGGTTCCGCCCTGCTGCTCCTGCCTCGCCGCGTTGATCGCCGCGATCTGGGTGAAGCTCGTCAGGAGGGTGTCCGTGGTCTCGTCCCTGAGCCAGCCGATGATGTAGCCGCTGCCGCCGATGGCGGAACCGAGCGCGTACCGTACGTCGCTGTCGATGTGGTAGACGCCGGCTTCCGGGAGCACGATGTCGGACTCGGGGATCGGCACGTCGGTACCGACCCGGGCCAGGAGGTCGGCGTGCTGCCGCTCGGTGTTGAGGAACCCGCTCACCGGCGTGAGGCGGGCGCCGATCTCCCACCTCTCGGGGCAGCCGGGCGCCCCGGTGATATCGATGTCCACGGACCGTTCGATGCCGCTGTTGCCGCCGGGAGCGAGGCCCGTCAGGTCGATCCGCGGCACGAGTAGTCCACCGGTCGTGTTCCGTGCGGCATTGCACGGGGAGGGATCCAGAGAAGGCGTGTCGGGTGCGTACAGGCACCCGTCGCTGCCCCGGGTGACGGCGTTGTCCCGGTCGGTGGAGATGCACGGAGGGCGGGCGGTGGCGCAGCCGTCCTGGCAGGAGGCGACCGGGACGACCGGCGGCACCGGGGCGTAAGGGGTCGAGCCGTCGAGGGTGTCGGTCGTGCAGGTGACCGCGCCGTCGCAGTTGCGGCAGGTCGTACGGAGGAACGGTCTGCCGCAGCCCGGGGCGGACGCCTGGACGGTGAGGACGAAGCTGTCGACCGTCCACTGTTTGGGGCCGACTCGGCAGGCGTCGTCGTTACCTGTCTCCAGGTTGAGCTCGACGACGATCCTTCCCGCGAGGACGTCCGCGAGGGGCACGGTGGTCGGTGGGATCACGCCGTTGTCGTCTCCACCCGCCGGCAGATCGGGTGGGCCCAGGAGATCGGTGCGGACCGGGGTCGTGCCGTTCCACAGAGCGAAGCGGCCGTAGAGCCGGCAGGCCGGGCTCCTGCCGTCGTTGTGGACATGGACCGAGGCGCTGATCGTGACGTCGGTGGGGTTGCCCCGCAGTGACGCGGGGTCGATGTGCACGACGCCGGCGAGCCAGGTGTGCTGGCCGTTGTGCGTCCCGTCGTCGGCCGGGAATACACCCGTGCCACTGTTCAGGATGGTCTGGGCGACGACAGGGTCCAGTGCGGCATGGGTGTTGGCGATGGTGTAGTACGGCGTCGGGTCGGTGGTGCTCGCGGTCGCTGCGACCCGGTACGGCGCGGAATCGCGCAGTGGGGTCGTCTCGCAGTGCTCGCACGGCTTGGTGCCGGGACAAGCCACGGGAGGGCAGGCCGGTTGGGAGGGCCGACAGTCGCCGATGGTGATCGGTGGCTGCCCGCAGCCGCATGCGCTCATGGGTCAACTCCATGGGAAGGAAGAGGTGTTAGTGGTTTCGCCGAGCTCCGTGCGGCCGAGGAGCGGAAGAAGAGGAGCGGAAGAAGACCGTCCGGCGGCCCGTTTCGCCGCGGGTGTGTCCGACGTGACGCGTCGACCGTCATCCGGCTGCGTGTTCCCGCAGCCGGTCATGTCCTTGGGGTGGGAAAGGGAAGTGGCCATGTCGGCCCACTTCCGCGATGCCGCTACGGGGCAAACCGCTCCGGGCGCTTGGACGGTGACCTACCTGATGCTCGGTCACTTGGCTTCTTCGTTGCCATCTCCAAGGTACTGTCCCGTGATCTGTCAGGCATTACCCCGTTAGAGTGGATGATTCCCCGTCGAGACGCAGGGCGCTCGTACGTCTGCCGGCGTCTCGCCGGTGTGCGGGAGATGTCGATTGCCCGGGCGGTCGTCGCCCGGGTAGCGTCACGCGCCGTGACCCCGACTCTGCGCACCGAGAGGCTCCTGCTGGAGCCGTACGCCTCCGAGGACGAAGAGGGCTTCGTCGCCCTGTTCCAGGACACCGAGGTGTCCCGGTGGATGGGTGACGGCCCTTCCACCGAGGCGGAGGACCGGGCCCTGTTCGGGCGGGTCTTCACCAAGGTCTACGCCCAGGATCTGTTCTCCGTCTGGGCTGTGCGCCGCGACGGGATCCTCATCGGGCACGCCGAGATCAAGCGGACCGATGCCGTCGACGGCCACGAGATCATCTATGCCCTGGCCTCCACCGCGTGGGGATCCGGCCTGGGGACCGAGCTGGCACAGGCCGTCGTCGCCCACGGTTTCGGCACCCTTGGACTGACCGAGGTCCACGCCACGGTCGCCGCCGCGAACGAGGCCTCGCTGACCCTGCTGCACAGAATCGGCTTCGAGTACATGAGGGACATCGAGGAGGACGACGGCAGCACCACCCGCGTGCTGACCCGTCACCGCTGAGGCGAAGAACGCGCCCTTCGCCCGGCCGGACCGCAGAGCCGCCCGATGCCCGCCCCGTCCAGCTCGACCTCGGTATCCCCGTCGCCACGCCCGCAAAACGGCGGCCGCCCGGCGGGGGGTCCAGGCCACAGGCGCCACGATCGCACCCTCCACGCCATGACGCTTCAGGGCGTCGGCGACGAAACCGGCCGCCTTCATCTCCTCCACGCACGACGCCAGCAGCTCCTGCGCCGCAGCCCCTCGCCCGGCCGGTACCCCCATGACCTGCCGGATCACCATGAACCGCCCCGGCAGTACCCGTACGCCCCCGGCCCGTGCGGCCTCGGCCTCCAGCAACTGCCGGATACCGGCCGCCACCTCGACCTCACTGGATCCACCGGGGCCGGGGCGTATGGAACGGGCCGAGGGTTGTACCGGACGGCTGCCCCTCTGTCCGCCGCGGTCGCAGGACGCGGGTCCGGCCGCCCTCCGGGGCCTCAGGCCCCCACCGTGCCGTCCACCCCTTCCCGCAGCAGGTCCGCGTGACCGTTGTGGCGGCCGTACTCCAGCAGGACGTGCACCATGACCATGCGCAGCGAGACCTCCTTCTCCCAGCGTGGCTGACGCCCCACCAGATCCAGTGAGGGCGCCTCCCGTTCGATACGGCGCGAGGTCTCCACCTCGGCCTCCCAGGCGGCGAACGCCTCGGCCCGGGTCGAGGCGCTCGCGTCGTACGCCGCCTGGAAGTCGAAGGGCTTCACGGACCACACCATGGGGGCCGCCTCGTCCTCGAACACCCGCCGGAACCAAGCGCGTTCCACTTCGGCCAGATGCCGCACCAGAGCCAGCAGGGACAAGGCGGACGGCGGCATCGACCGCTCGCGCAACTCGTCGTCGCCCAGCCCCGCGCACTTCCTGGCGAGGGTCTCCCGCTGGTAGTCGAGAAAGGCCCGCAGCGTCTCGCGCTCGCTCCCCAGCGGCGGAGGCGCGATCCGGTCGTCGTCCGTCATGATGATGTTCCCCACTCCGTGTTCCGGCCGACAGTATGACCGGCCGATGTCCTGGATCGAGGAACACCCGAACGTCCCGGCCGACCGAACCCGCCTGCCTGCACTCACGCACCGGAACCCGCCGTCGGCAGGGTTCAGGACAGCCGTACCTTGACCGTCTGCGTCGCCCCGCGCGTCCCGGAGAGGTCGCCGAGGACGAGGCGCAGCGACGCCCCCGCGGTCGCCGATGTCACCGTCGCCGGCTTCGACACGACCGAGGCGACGGGCCGGTTCCACGTGAGCGTCAGGCTCGTCCGCATCCGCATGGGGTCACTCACGCATACCGTCGCCGTTCCGTCGGCGTGCTCGGTGACCATCACCGAGCACGGGGCGTCGGCCACCAGCGGCCCGACGCTCCCGCCGAACCAGAAGTTGACGGCGGTCAGTCCGAGCGAGGGGACCGTCACCCCCTGCTGGTCGTCCGTGTTGGCGAGCACCCGCAGCCAGCCGCTGTCCGCGGCACGTGCCGCGGTGCGCTGTTCGGACGCGCCGGGCAGGAGCTGGTACGCGTACGTGGCGTCCGACGGGTCCTGGCCGTGGTCGAACCAGAGGGTGAGGTATTTCCGGGAGACCGGATCCGTGGAGCCCGCCGTGTTGATGTCGCGCCAGCGGCCCGTCCGGTTCTCCCGCAGTGCCTTCACGGTGGCCCCGCCCGGGAAAACGTAGCCGCCATGACCGGCGAGATGCGCCCAGGACGCTCCGGTCAGGGTCGCCGACCACGGGAACGTGAGGGGCTTCACCGAGCCGTCGACGGTGAACGGGGCGTTGCCCGTCGGCCCTAGATTGCGGTTGTCGACGGTCGTCTCCACGGCCGCGCCGTCGCGGCCGTGGATGCCCGCGCCCAGGCACACGACGGTGTCGTCGAGGAAGAACCACGACTTCTTCGCCATCAGCGTGCTGGAGAGCCCCTTGAGGTACTGGCCCACGGCGGCCCGCTTCCCGTCGGTGACTCCGCCGACCCAGTGCACATCGGGGAGCGAGGTGCCCCAGTCGCCGCCCGCTCCGTCGGCGAGCACTCTGCGCGAAGCCGTGGTGCCGGGCAGCCGGTACGGGTCGACGGTGGGCCAGAAGGCGTCGCTGTACTGGCCGTGGGCGAAGGTGTCGCCCCACCAGTAGAGCATTCCCGACCCGGTGTGCCAGCCGCGCAGATTCTCGCCGTTGCCGGTCTCGTAATAGGTGATCCGCCGGTCGGCCATGCTCAGCGACGCCGCCCAGCCCGGACGGCGGTGGGTGGCCCGCGCCATGTCGGGGAAGAGCCGGTGGCCCACCGGCTCCGGGACCGGAGTCAGCGAGGTGTCGTCCAGGACGTCCTTGATCCGGGCCAGCGCGGTGAGCCCGAGGGAGGGGTTGCTCAGCGGCGGACTGTAGTGGTCGCGCTGCGCCCAGCCCTTGACGAGCCCCCGCCACCGGTTGTTCTCCGCGTCCGACGCGCCCCGGCCCAGCAGCACGACGGAGGCGAGGATCGGGTGTCCGCGCCGGTGGTCGCCGACCTCGCCCCGGCTGATGGCACGCCCCGCGACGGCGTCCATCACGAGGCCGTTGAAGAGGAACGGGGCCCAGGCGTTCTCCACCGCGTCGAACACCACCTGCCGCTTCGGGTCGGTGACCTCCCAGGTGGTCCCCTTGAGCAGCGCGAACAGCAGGCCGAGGCCGCCGAGCATCACCGATCCATAACTGCCGGTGTACGGCACGGTGGTGTGCTGGACGAACGAGCCGTCGGCGTACAGACCGTCGCCCCTCGTCACCAGCGGAAAGACGGGGGAGAGGGCGTCCCGGGCCAGTGCGATCTTCGCCGCGCTCCCTCCGACGACCCCGCGCAGGGCCAGGACCCGGCACAGGTCGACCCGGTTCGCCCCGGTGCTGGTCCCGGTGTACGAGGCGACCGCTGAGTCCGGTACGAAATGGTCGACGGCGGCGCAGTAGCGCGTGAGCCGCTCCGGCGCGATGGCCTCGTACATCAGCACGCAGACGTCCAGCAGGGCCTGCGGCGCGCCGATCTGCCAGCTGTACCAGTTTCCGTACCGGGCCCGGCCGTCGTTGTAGACCTGGGTGTTGAGATGTTCCAGTCCGGTGAGCACCGCGTCGCGCAGCCCCGTGTTCCCGGTCAGGCCGGTGCCCTGCTGGCGGTAGGCCTGGGCCAGGGTGTTCAGGCGGACGAAGCTGTCGGCCATCCGTCCCGAGAGGACGTACGACTCGGCGTCCGTGTCCGGGTCCGGATCCGCGAACACGGCGTCGGGCCAGAGCGAGCCCTCCGCCGGCGCCATGGTCTCCAGCAGGCGCGAGGCCTTCGCGCCGAGATCGGCCAGTCGGCTCTTGAAGGGTTCGGCGGTCGGGCTGAACCCCTCGCCGAGGATCAGCGTGCTCCAGGTGGTGCGGAGCGCCGCGTACGGATCGTCCTCGGTGGCGGTGGCGGTGGCGGTGGCGGTGGCGGTGGCGGTGGCGGTGGCGGTGGCGGCGGCGGCGGTGGGCGTGGCGAGCGTCAGCACTCCGCCGCCCGCGGCGGTGAGCGCCGCTGAGGTGGCCAGGAAGGTACGGCGGGACCAGGCAGAAGTCATGGGGGAGCTCCGGGTCGGTGACGTGTCTCCGCCGGGAACCCGGCGCGCGGGGCGCTGAACTGTTCCCGGGATCCGACTGTTCTGAGCGGGCGGGCACTTTCTAGCAGCCTTCAGACGACTCGCTCAATGACTTTGGCCGAATTGATCGTGTCGATCGTTTCTCGGGGTGTGTATGTCCGGTCCGGCCGTGAACCGGCGTGCGCCCGTCGCGCCGGAGCAAAATCCCGCTCGGATCGTTTCGAGCGGATGTGATCGATATGGTTGAGGCATGCCGGACGGGACCCGGGAGGCACCGTGCGGGAACAGGAGTCCGAGCGGTTCCGTCGCCCGGGCGGCGGCCGATCGGCCGCCGGAACACCGTCAGGCCCGAGCCCAGCCGTTTCCGAGTCCAGGGGGATCCATGCGACTGCACGTCGACCAGCGCCACGAGCGGGTGCTCGAGCTCGTCCGCGAGCGCGGCAGCCTGCGCGTCGCCGAACTCGCCGAAGAACTCGGCATGTCCGCCGTCACCCTGCGCCGGGACGTCGAGGCGCTGGCCGCGCAGGGCCTGGTGGAGCGGCTGCACGGCGCGGTGGTGTGGCCCACCGGGCAGTCCCGGCCCGCCCCCGCCGCCGCGCCCCCCGCCGAAGGGCTGGTAGTGGGCATGGTGGTGCCGACCACCGACTACTACTACGCCGACGTGGTGCGCGGCGCCCGGCAGGCCGTCGAGGCCGCCGGTGCTCGCCTGACGATCGGGCTCTCCCGCTACCTCCCCGACGAGGACGCGGCCCAGGCCCGCCGACTGCTGTCCACCGGTGCCGACGGACTCCTGCTGACGCCCAGCTGGGAGCGCGGCTGCCCGGAGCCGGGGGAGGGGCTGTGGGCGGTGGAGCAGGAGGTCCCGGTCGTCCTGGTGGAACGCTCGGCGCCCCTCGGCCATCCTGCGGCGGGCCTGGACCGGGTGCGTTCGGACCATGCGCACGGCGCGGCCGAAGCGGTGGCGCATCTGGCCGGGCTCGGGCACCGGGCGATCGCGCTCGCCGTGCAGGACAGCCCGACCGCTCCCCGGCTCCGGGTGGGATACCGGGCCGCCGTGGAGGCGCTGGGGCTGACCCCGGTGTCGGCCGCGCCGCTGGACGAGGCTCCGTCGAGGTCGGAGGCGAAGCGTTTCGAGCGGACCCTGGAGTATTTGTGCGAGGCCGTGGCGAGCGGCAACGTGACCGCCGCGATCGTGCACAGCGACGCGGACGCGATCGTTCTCATCCCACGGCTCCAGGCCCGGGGTGTGCGGGTGCCCGAGGACCTCGCGGTGATCGCGTACGACGACGAGGTCGCCGGCCTCGCCGACCTGCCGCTCACCGCCGTGGCCCCGGACAAGCACGCCGTGGGGGCCGCCGCCGCCCGGCTCCTGTTGGACCGCCTGGGCGTGACGGAGCCCGGCGTAACGGACCCGAGGGCGGGGGAGCCGGGTCGGAGTTCCACCGCCCGCAGGCACCTGGACATCCTGCCCAGCCTGCGGATCCGGGTCTCCTGCGGGGCGGTCGCCGTCGCCTCCTGATGGAAGAAGTGCCGCACGAGGAGCCGTGCCCGGGTCAACAGGCCCTGAGAGTACGGCTCTTCGTGTGCCCGGGGGGTGATGGTGCGGAGCCGGCGCTCCGACTCATAGATGATCGATTCGATTGAATTGGTCATTTGCTCTTGACTGCGATCGCTTCCGCGCAAAATGATGTGTGCCGTTCACCTCTTCTCCCGCAGTTCGAGGTCCCGTAGGAGTCGGCCCATGCCCCGTAACGCCCGCACGTCCCGCCTCGCCCTCGCGGCGTCCGCCGCCTCACTCGCCCTGCTCGTCACCGCCTGCGGCGGCGGGTCGGGGGCGGACGCCTCGGGCCCCGGCGACGGCAAGCCCATCACCCTCACCTTCTGGTCCTCCGCCCTGGGCGCCAAGGAGACGGCCGACGCGTTCAACAAGACGCAGACCGGCATCGAGGTCACGTTCTCCTTGGTGCCCGCGGGGCCCGAGGGCGTCACCAAGCTGTCCAACGCGGTCAAGGGCGGCAACGCCCCCGACGTGGCCACCATGGACTACTCCGCCCTGCCCGAGTACGCCAGCGAGGGCAACCTGGTGAACCTCACGCCCACCTCCGGAGAGCTGGTGAAGAAGGAGTTCCCCGAAGCGGTCCAGTCCCTCGTCAACCTGGGCGGCTCCACCTGGGCGGTCCCGTTCGACGTCACGCCCATCCAGCTCTTCTACCGCAAGGACCTGTTCAAGAAGCACGGTGTCGAGGTGCCGACTACCTGGGCCGAATACCGTACGGCCGCCGAGAAGATCCAGCGGGCCGACCCCGACGTCGCCATCACCAACTTCGGCGGCGGTGACCCCGCCCTGCTCTCCGGCCTCGCCTGGCAGGCCGGCGCCCAGTGGTACGGCACCAAGGGCGACGCCTGGAAGGTGAACATCGACGACCCGGCCTCCCGCAAGGTCGCCGCCTACTGGGACGGCCTCCTTGACGACGGCCTCGCGTCGAAGACCCCGCTCTGGGGCGAGGGCGAGGCCAAGGAGCGCTCCACCGGCAAGGTCGCCACCGTGATCGGAGCAGCCTGGAGCGCCGGGACCTTCCCCGTCAGCTACCCCGACAGCAAAGGCAAGTGGGGCATAGCCCCCCTGCCCACCTGGGACGGCAAGCCGAGCACCGGCATGTACGGCGGAACCTCCTACATCGTGCCCAAGGGCAGCAAACACACCGAGGCGGCCGCCGAGTTCATCAAGTGGGTCACCACCGACCCCGCGGCCATGACCGCCCGCCTCAGCTCCCTCAAAGCCCCCAGCAGCGCCCTGCCCGCCAACGAGGGCATGCGCGCCGCGGCGGCGAAGGAGTTCGACACCTCCTACTTCGCCGGCCAGGACGTCTACGCCGTGGCCGGCGAGGCCGCCGACACCATCGTGCCCGGCTGGACCTGGGGCCCGGTGCAGCAGCAGGTCGTCTCGGCACAGATGGCCGCGGGCAGCGACCACACCAAGATGCTCAGCTCCGGTCAGGCGAAGGGCGAGAGGGCGGTCACCGACCGCGGCCTGAAGCTCGCCAAGTAGCCGCACGGCTGCCCGGGACAGACCGTGCCGGGCAGCCCGCCCCCTCTCCCCGCCCACCCCATCCAGCCGAAGGAGCATCAGGTGGCAGCCCCACTCGCCCGGCCGGCCAAGACCCCGGCGCCCCAGACCGCGCCGCCGCCCACGGGGCCCGCGGTTCCCGCCGGTCCGGCCGTTTCCGCCGGACCGGGAAAGCCGGGCGGCCCCGGCACCCGAAGCGGACAGCGCCGGGCGGTCGCCCTGTTCACGATCCCGTTCTTCGCCCTGTTCACCGCCGTCACGGTCCTGCCGATGCTCTACGCGGCCTGGATGAGCCTCTACCGCGAGGAGTCCTCCGGCCTGGGCTTCGGCGGCACCGAGCGGGTCTTCGCCGGACTGGGCAACTTCACCGAAGCCCTGGGCAACGAGGCGTTCCTCCGCTCGTTCGGCAACATCGCGCTCTACTGCGCGCTCTACATCCCCGCCATGGTCGGCGGAGCGCTCATCCTGGCCCTGCTCGTCGACTCGACCATGGCGCGGGCCCGGCGCTTCTTCCAGATCGCCTACTTCCTGCCGCACGCGGTACCCGGCCTGATCGCGTCGCTGATCTGGCTCTACCTCTACACACCGGGGCTCAGCCCGATCACCGACGCCCTCGACGCGCTCGGCGCCCAGTGGAACTTCTTCGGCCAGGACGAGGCGATCTTCTCGGTCGTCAACATCTCCGCCTGGCAGTGGATCGGCTACAACATGATCATCTTCTACGCGGGTCTCCAGGCTGTTCCCCGCGAGGTCCTGGAAGCGGCGACCGTCGACGGAGCCGGAGCCCTGCGCACCGCCCTCCAGGTCAAGATTCCCATGATCCGGCCCACCGTCGTCCTGACCCTGCTGTTCACGTGCGTCGGCGCCATCCAGCTCTTCGACGCCCCCAAACTCGTACAGCTGCGCGCCAACACCATGGGCGAGGACTGGTCACCGACCATGTTCATCTACACCGCGGCCTTCAAGGGCCACGACTACGGCCTGGCCGCCGCGAGCTCCCTCCTGCTCGCCCTCGTCGCCGGCCTGCTGTCCTTCGTCGTCACCAAGCTCGGCAACCGGTGGAAGGCCTCATGAGCACCCAGACAGCCACCCCCGACGCACCGCCCGCGCCGACGCC
This sequence comes from Streptomyces sp. NPDC026589, assembly GCF_040638385.1. Taxonomy (NCBI): domain Bacteria; kingdom Bacillati; phylum Actinomycetota; class Actinomycetes; order Kitasatosporales; family Streptomycetaceae; genus Streptomyces; species Streptomyces sp. NPDC026589. The sequence goes on along the minus strand of NZ_JBEZYG010000028.1, from coordinate 81,055 downwards.
GCCCCGCCGCGCCGGAGGCCGTTCCGCCCCGCCGCCCGACCGCCGGGGCCGGGGGATCACCTCCCGCGTCATGGTCAACGGCGTCCTCGCCGTCGTCGCCGTCTACACCCTGATGCCGCTGACCTGGCTCCTCATCGCCTCCACCAAGAGCTACCGGGACCTGTTCGCCACCAACCCGTTCAGCCTCGGCGACTTCCAGTTCCTGGCCAATCTGAACGCTCTCCTCGACTACAACGACGGGGTCTTCGTCCGCTGGCTGCTCAACAGCCTCCTGTACACCGTCGTCGCCTCCGGACTCTCCACCCTCATCTCGGTGGCCTGCGGCTACGCCTTCGACAAGTACGCCTTCCGCGGCCGGGAGAGGTGGTTCGGGGTCGTCCTCGTCGGCGTCCTCATCCCTTCGACCGTCGTCCAGCTCCCGCTCTACCTCATGGCCTCCGAACTGGGCCTCGTCAACACCTACTGGGCCGTCCTGATCCCCAGCCTGGTGAACCCGTTCGGCGTCTACCTGGCCCGTGTCTTCTCCGAGGGGTACGTACCGGGCGAGGTCCTGGAAGCGGCTCGGATGGACGGGGCGGGAGAGGTGCGGACCTTCACCAAGGTCGCCCTGCCGATGCTGGCACCCGGCTTCGTGACCATCTTCCTGTTCTCCTTCACCGCGAGCTGGAACAACTTCTACGGCGCGCTCATGATGCTCAACGACGACCGGCTCTACCCGGTCAACCTGGGCCTTTACATGTGGAACCAGAACGTCTATCAGCAGCCGGAGCTCTACCCGCTGGTCATCATCGGCTCGCTCGTCGCCGTCGTCCCCCTGATCGTCGCCTTCCTCTGCCTCCAGCGCTTCTGGCGCTCGGGCCTCACCGCAGGAGCCGTCAAGTGAGCCACTCCGCCACGCCCCAGCGGACCCGCCCCCGCACCGTCCTGGCGATGAGCGGCGAGACCCGTGCGGCGATCCTGGCCCCGGAGGTCCTGGACCGGCTCACCCGCGTCGCCGACCTCGTCCCCGGCCTCCTCGTCACCGACTTCGGCGCCGACGACCCCGCCCAGCGCACCGGGCTCCACGAGGCCGAGGTCCTGTTCACCGGCTGGGGCTGCCCGCCGCTCGGCCCGGCGGCGCTGAGCGCCATGCCCCGGCTGCGCGCGGTCGTCCACGCCGCCGGCTCCGTCAAGCACCACATCACCCAGGACGTCTGGGACCGGGGCATCGCCGTCAGCACCGCCGCCACGGCCAACGCTTTCCCGGTCGCCGAGTACACGGTCGCGGCGATCCTCTTCGCCAACAAGCGGATCCTGGAGAGCGCCCGCGTCTACCGCGAGGCCCGCTCCCGGGTGAACCTCCTGAGGCGGTTCCCCGCCGTCGGCAACTACCGGCGCACCGTGGGCATCGTCGGCGCCTCCCGCATCGGACGCCGCGTCGTCGAACTGCTGCGCCTCTACGATCTGCGCGTCCTGGTCCACGATCCGTACCTGGACGAGGACGGGGCCCGGGCCTTGGGAGTGGAGCGCGCCACCCTCGACGTCCTGGCGGCACAGAGCGACGTCGTCAGCATCCACGCCCCCGAACTCCCGGCGACCCGGCATCTGTTCGACGCCGGGCGACTTGCCCTCATGCGGGACGGGGCGACCCTCGTCAACACCGCACGCGGCTCCCTGGTGGACACCGACGCGCTCGTGCGGGAGCTGGTCGCCGGGCGCCTGAACGCCGTGCTCGACCACACGGAGCCGGAAGTCCTGCCCGCCGACTCACCCCTCTACGACCTGCCGAACGTCCTTCTCACCCCGCACATCGCCGGGTCCCAGGGCGGCGAACTCCACCGGCTCGCGGACGCCGCCGTCGACGAGCTCGAACGTTACGCGCACGGTCTGCCGTTCGCCCACGCGGTGGATCCGGGCACCCTGCACCAGCAGGCCTGACCCGTACGCGTACCCGTGCACCATTCCTGCCTGCCGGGAGCATCCGCCGGGGGACGCGCCCCGTCGGGTGTGCCCCTGGCGCAGCGTCACGCGGCGTACGCCCGCCCCGAAGGCAGCACCGTGATCATCCGGGCCACGGTGCGGGCCATCGCGTCCCGGCCGTCCGCCAGATAGCGGCGCGGGTCCACGCTCCGGTCGTCCCGGGCCAGTCGCTCCCTTATCGCTCCGGTCATCGCGATGTTGAGCGCGGTACCGATGTTGACCTTGCGGATCCCGCCCGCCACGGCGCGGGCCAGTTCCTCGTCGGAGGCCCCGGACGAACCGTGCAGCACCAGGGGGACCGGCACGGCCTCTCGCAGCCTGTCCAGCAGACCGTGGTCGATGACGGCGTCCCGCGAGGTCATGGCGTGCGAGGTGCCGACCGCCACGGCCAGCGCGTCGACGCCGGTGGCCGCGACGAACGACCGTGCCTCGTCGGGATCCGTACGGGCCCCGGGCGCGTGGGCGTCGAGCGCAGGCTCCCCGTTCTTCCCGCCGACCTGCCCCAGCTCGGCCTCCAGCCACAGGCCCCGCTCGTGCGCCCACATGACGGCGGCCCGGGTGGCCGCCAGGTTCTCCGTGTACGGGAGCCGGGCGGCGTCGAACATCGCCGAACTGAAACCGCAGTCCGCCGCCCGGTGCAGCAGCTCGGTCGACTGCACATGGTCGAGGTGCAGGGAGACGGGGACGGCGGCCTGGTCGGCCACCTCCGCCGCGGCACGCGCCAGCGGCCGCGGCCGGCCCCGGTGGTAGGCGACGGCGTTCTCGCTGATCTGCAGGATCACCGGCGATCCAGCCGCCTCCGCGCCCTCGGCGATGGCTTCCGCGTGTTCCAGGGTGATGACGTTGAACGCGGCGACCGCACGGTGCTGTGCGGTGGCCTCGGCGATCAGATCGCCGGTGGCGGCGATGGGCATGGCGACTCCGGGGTGAGGGCCCGTCAGGCGGGGAGGGGGCGGCCGGGGCCGTCAGACCGTGCTGCTGAGGATGACCGAGCGGGTGAGGTGGCGCGGCCGGTCCGGGTCGAGACCGCGGGCGTTCGCGATGGCCAGGGCCAGACGCTGCACACGGACCAGCTCCGCCAGCGGGTCGAGGCCGCCGGCCACCCACCGGGCGCCCGTCGCGTGCACCTCGTCCATCAGTCCGGACGGGGCCTCGCCGAGCATCCACGTCGCGGTGGAGCGGGTGGAGATGCTGATCGGGCCGTGGCGGTACTCCATCGCCGGGTACGCCTCGGTCCAGGCCAGCGCTGCCTCGCGCATCTTCAGCGCGGCCTCGTTGGCGAGCCCCACGCTCCACCCCTGCCCGAGGAAGGTGAACTGGCTGCACTCCACAAGACCGCTGGGCAGCGGCTCGGCGAGCGCGACCTGGGCGTCCTCGACGACCGCGTCGGTGTGCAGGCCCAGATGGGCGCGGAGCAGGGTCAGTGCCGAGGTGGCGAAGCGGGTCTGGACGACGGACTTCTCGTCGGCGAACTCGAGCACGATCGTGTCGTCGGCCATCGCCGCCATCGGGGTGTCGGGGTCGCCGATGACCACCGTGCGGCGGGTCGTGTCACCGATCTTCCCGAGGAGTCCGAGTACTTCGGTCGTGGTGCCGGAGCGGCTCAGCGCCACGACCCGGTCGTACGGGCGGCCGGCCGGGAACTCCGAAGCGGCGAAGGCGTCGGTCTCGCCCTGGCCGCTGCCCTCCCGGAGGGCCGCGTAGGCCTGGGCCATGAAGTACGACGTACCGCAGCCGACCACGGCGATGCGCTCGCCGGCCGCCGGAAGCCGGTGGGCGAGCCCGTCCGCCATGCCGGCGGCCACCTGCCAGCAGGCCGGCTGACTGGCCAGCTCCTGAGCCACGTGCGTCATCTGTGCTCCCTGTTCCGGCGGTAGATGCTCGAAGCTGCATATTAGGCAAGCATTTCAAGCAATATCAAGCAGGCAGGGGGGAGTCGCCGTGCGATGTCCGGCCGATGGAGCGGTCGGGGGTTCCGAGGGACGGAAGGGGCGCGGCGCCGGGGTGAGGTCGGCCTCCCCGGCGTCGCGCACAGCCCTCACGCGCCCGCGAGCAGCGACTCCCACGCGGTCGCGGTGTCCGGGTGGCGGGCTGTCAGCACCGCGCCGCCCGGCTTCGCCGGACCCGCGCCGGGCGCGGCCCACGTGCCGTCGCAGCCGAGCAGCTCCGCGACCGCGTCGAGCGTTCCCGGGTGGGTGAAGAGCAGCGCGGAGCCACGGTCCCCGCCGCCGCCCGCCTTCGCACGGCCGGCGGCGGGCGCACCGGCTTCCGGCGCCTCGCGCCACGGCGGCACCCATGCGTCCAGCGCCGGGAGGCGGCCCGGGAAGATCCGCCCCGCCTCCCGGATCAACAGGGGAGCCAGGTCCGCCGCTCCGGCGCGCAGCGTGGTGATCAAGGTCGGCAGCCACGGCAGCAGCACCGGGTCCGGCAGCCGCCCGAACGCGTTCGACACGGCCTCCACCACCACGTCCGCGAGCCCCGGCGCCGGCACCAGCGCGTGCACGAAGCCGCTGAGATAACGCGGATACGCGGGCACCACCATCGGGTTCGCCAGCAGCTCGCCGCAGCGCTCCCGCAGATCGGCCCGGGACAGGGCGCCGAGCTGCACCTGCGCCGCCCACAGGAGCGCTGTCCGCTCCGGGTCCGTGGGACGGGACTGGGCGACGGCCAGCTCCAGCTGCGCCCGGTCGCAGCCCAGGGACAGCGCCAGGCTCTCCATGCTGAACAGGAAGCCCAGCATCGCCGCCACCTGCCCCGCGGTGACGTCCTCGTCGGTGAACGCCGTCGGCAGCAAGGTGCAGTAGTGCGCGTAGCCGGTCTTGACGAACGACTCCACCCACGGCGGCAGGACCGGCTCGCCGGTCCGGTAGTAGGCCAGCAGCCCCCGCACCCGGCGCAGCACCTCCGGGGCCCCGTCCACGGTGCGTTCGGCGCTGAGGACCTCCAGGGCGCGGGTGCCCAGCTCGTCGGCGAGACGGCGACTGCGGAGATACAGCGTCGCGTCCTCGACGGCGGCGAGGACGACCGCCGTCGTCGCCCGCGGCCCGTACGCGTCGCGGCGCAGCCGCTGCTCCAGGACCTGCTCGATGCTCACGCCCTCGTAGCCGAGCTCGATCAGCGCCCGCTGATGGGTGCCCAGCGCCAGGTCCCACGACTCCTGGATCGAACGCCCGCCGAGCTTTCGCTCACCCATGATCGGCCGGGCCGCGCCGTGCGGCATCAGACGGCGGAGCATCCACAGCACGTCGGAGCACGCCTCGAGCTCCGGACGGGAACCCATGTCCAGCAGGGCGCGCCGCACACCACGCTGCTGGAGCTTCAGCTCCAGCGGTGCGAGCCGGTCGTGCACATCGCGGGCCAGCGGCGGCAGCGCGTCGTAGCCGACCCGCCCGATCCGGTCGCCGCCCATCATGATCTCGACGAGCCGGCGCACGTCCCGTCGGCCCGGCACCGAGTCCTTCTCGATGCAGGTGATCGCCGCGTCCTGGAAGTCGTACGGAGTGGGCTTGGCCCGGTCCCGCATCCCGGCGAGCAGGATCGACGTCTCGAACACCGCGATGGCGTCGGCGGTGGACGCCAGATAGCCGCCGCGCCGCGCCGCGCGCACGATGTCCACCGACCAGCCGAGCAGCTCGGCCTCGTCCAGCGTGTCGAGGACCGGCGGCCGACGCAGAAACCCGGAGAGCCGGTCCGTGGCGGCCGGCTCCGGGGGAGCAGGGATGGCCGCCACGGCCTTCTTCGGTGTGCGAGGCTTCTTCGCCCCGTCCTGACCGGCCAGCCGGTACGGCTGCACCCGGGTGCGCTTGAGGTTCTTCGCCCACTGGGTCGCGGCGATCGACACCGACCCGGAGGCCAGCCCGAACTGTGCCTCGATCGCCGCGTGGCTGGACGGGATCAGCCCGTGCTGCCAGGCGGTGGCGGAGCGCGGGGAGATCAGGAACGACCCGCCGCCCGCCACCCCGAACTCCTCGACCCGGCTGGCCGCGTGGAAGGCGCCGCACACATAGAGGCAGTCCTCGGGGTCCGCCCCGCTCGACGCCAGGTGCTCGCGCATCCGGGTCCACATGTACCGCTCGCGGTCCTCGTCCACCCGGAGCCGTTCCCCGTCGCCGGGGGCGAGTCGCCGGAACAGGCTGCCGACGAGGAACATGACCTGGCGGTAGGCGGCGTGGTCGCTGTCGCCGAGCGGGATCTCGACGTACTGGTGCCACCACTCCGACCAGTGCCGCACCTTGCCGTGGCGCAGCAGATGCTCCTCCAGCTCCGCGAAGCGGGGCCGCAGGTCACCGATCTCCACGCCGACCGCCTCACCGTGCAGCGCCGCTTCGGGCTCCGGAGACCCGTCCACAGGACCGGGCGCCCCCTCGGGGGCGCCCTCGCCGTGCCGGCCGTCCCACTGGAAGACGTGGTCGGAGGACCGGTCGACGAGGACCAGCTCGACGCCCGGGGTGTCGAGGGCGTACGCGATGGCCTGGTACTCGGCGGAGGCCTCGGTGATCGGGGCGACGACCGACAGCGGGGCCCACTCGGCGGGGAACCCGTCGATATCGCTCGCGAACGCCTGGACCGCCACCGGCAGGCGGCAGTTGCGCAGCTCGTCGAGGAGCGGCGCCATATCCTCGCACAGCTCCAGATAGACGACCTTGGGCTGCTTCTCGCGCAGTCGGCGGGCCATGGCGAGGGCGGAGGCGGGCGAGTGGTGGCAGACCGGGAAGATCTCCAACGGCTCGCGCACCGCCCGGTCGACGTCGTCGACCATGCCGAGGAGGATGCCCTCCAGCGCGTCGGGCCCGCCCGCGAAGGCGGTGGCGGCCTCGTGCAGCTGCCCGCGCAGCGCCGCGAACGACGCCTCCCCGGGGCCGTTCTCCCCGGGGCCATTCGTGGGGGACCCGCTCATGACAGCGTGGCGATCGTGTCACGGCCGCCGTCCAGGAACTCCGGCCACGAGCCACCCTCCTCCTTGCTGCGCGGTTCGACCACGCCGTGCAGATACTTGTTGAAGATGGCCAGGTCCTCCGGGTCCCGCCGGGCGAGCGAGCCGACCAGTGAGGAGGCGAGGGTCCGGGCGGTCAGCGTGCTCTCGCCGAAGAAGTTGCTGTGCAGGACGGCGTCCTCCAGCACGCCGATCTGCTCCGCCGTCGACAGCGCGGACTCCAGTTTCTCGTCGTCGCTGCCCGCGGCGGCGGCCGAGGCCCGCAGATCGGCGAAGCTCTGGAGAAGGACGTCGAGCAGCGTCGGCGGCACGTCCAGGTCGATCGCGTGGCGGCGCAGCAGCTCCTCCGTGCGGAAGCGGACGATCTCCGCCTCGCTCTTCCTGTTCGTCACGACCGGGATGCGGACGAAGTTGAAGCGGCGCTTCAACGCGGACGACAGATCGTTGACGCCCCGGTCGCGGCTGTTGGCGGTCGCGATGATCGAGAAGCCCGGCTTGGCGAAGACGATGTTGTCGCCCGCGTCCCCTCCGTCGCTCTGCAGCTCGGGAACGGAGATGTACTTCTCCGAGAGAATCGAGATCAGCGCGTCCTGTACGTCGCTGGTGGAACGCGTCAGTTCCTCGAAGCGGCCGATGGCGCCCGTCTCCATCGCGGTCATGATCGGCGACGGGATCATCGACTCACGCGACTGCCCCCTGGCGATGACCATGGACACGTTCCACGAGTACTTGATGTGGTCCTCGGTCGTGCCGGCCGTACCCTGCACCACCAACGTGGAGTTGCGGGAGATCGCGGCGGACAGCAGCTCCGCCAGCCAGCTCTTGCCGGTGCCTGGGTCACCTATCAGCAGCAGACCGCGGTCCGAGGCGAGAGTGACGATCGAGCGCTCGACGAAGCTCCGGTCGCCGAACCACTTCTGTGAGATCTCCCGGTCCAGGCCGTCGGCGCGCTCGGACCCCAGGATGAACAGCCGGACCATCTTCGGGGACAGCCGCCAGGAGAACGGCTTGGGACCGTCGTCGATCGACTCCAGCCAGTCGAGCTCCTCCGCGTACTTGGTCTCGGCGGGGGCGCGCAACACGTCGGACATCAGAAGGCCTTTCTGAACAGGCGGGAAAGCGGGAAGGAGAAAGGGGGTGAGGAGAAGAGGCATGCGGCGGGCGGGAGGGCTCCCCCGCCCCGCCGGGCCTCAGGTCAGGAACGTCTTCAGCTCGTGCACGAGCTTGTTCACATGCCCGGAGACCACGGGCGTGCCCAGGGCCTTGAACCGCTCCCGGAACCAGGGATTGACCTCCTGCCGTCCGGAGCTGGTCACCGAGCCGACGGGGATGAACTTCACCCCGGAACGGTGAACGGCCTCGATGCCTTCGAACAGCGGCTGGGAGCGGTCGAACTCGTAGAAGTCCGAGATCCAGACCATGACGGTGTTCTTCGGCTCGGCTATCTTCGGGCGGGCCATCGCCATCGCGACGGGGCCGTCGTTCCCACCGCCGAGATTCGTGCGCAGCAGTACGTCGAACGGGTCGTGCACCCACGGCGTGAGGTCGATCGAGCGGGTGTCGTAGGCGATGAGGTGGACGTCCACCTTCGGCAGCCCGGCGAAGATGGAGGCGAGGACGGTGCAGTTCACCATCGAGTCGACCATGGAGCCGGACTGGTCCACCACGACGATCAGCCGTTGCGGCGTCGTCCTGCGGACGGTGTGCCGGTAGTAGAGGCGATCGACGTAGAGCCGCTCCTCCTCCGGGCTCCAGTTGGTGAGGTTCTTCCAGATCGTGCGGTCCAGGTCGAGATTGCGGAAGACGCGCTTGGGCGGCACCGAACGATCCAGCTCGCCGACGGATGCCTTCTCCACCTGCGTACGCAGCACCTCGGCCACCTCGTCGACGTAACGGCGGATCAGCGACTTGGCGTTGGCGAGGGCCACACCCGACAGATTGCCCTTGTCCCGCAGCAGCTGCTCGATCAGCGACATGCTGGGCGTCAGCCGCGCGGCCAGCGCCGGGTCGGCCAGCACCTCCCGCAGCCGCATACGGCCCACGAGATCCGCCTCGATCGCCGCCAGCTCGGGCCCGAGGCCGCCGGCGTCCAGGCCCGCGCCCGCCGCCCGCCCGCCGCGAAGCCCGCCGGGCGGGCCGCCCAGCGCACGCTCCAGCCAGCCCGCGTCGGACTGCCAGCGTGTCAGCTGCTCGGCGGTCACCGTGCTCGAACCCGTCGCGAAGACATTGAGCAGCACCTTCGAAACCAGTGCGGCACGCCTTACCTCCGCCGCCCGGTCGCGGTCGCCGGCCGCGTCGTCGTCCGGTGTCATCAGCCCGTCGAACTCGGCGGCCAGCTCCGGATGGCGTTGCACGACGGAGTCGAGCGACGTCCCGGGATCCAGCAGCGCGGACGGCAGCCCGATGTCCTCGACCACCCCCAGGCTCGCCGACTCCAGGGCGGGCTGCTCCTCCCCGTCGAAAAGACGGGCCAGGAGCCGCCAGTACAGCACCTGACGGCGGTTGTCGTACGGGTCGGGACCGGCGGGGGACGGGCCGGGCGCGGCGGGGCCGGGCGGCTGCCCGGTGAGGTGGTCGGTCATTTCCGCAACAGCCTTCCGGCGCGCTCGCGCAGCACGGCGACGGCGTCGGTGGCGGCCCTCTCCGCCCGGACACCGGCTTTGTCGGTGGTACCGCCCGCCCACGCCCCGGCGTGGGCGGCGACGGCCTTCTTCCGCACGGTCGCCTCGACCGCGAGCGGCTGTAGGAGGAACTCTCCGGCATCCCAGCGCAGCAGCCCGACACAGGAGTGGGAGGCCGCGACCGCCTCGGGTGTCAGCGGACCGGCGGCGGGCGCCCGGTCGGGGTCGACGGCCAGAGACCACCCCGCCAGATCGAACACGAGCCGGTCCTCCTCGCTCCGGGCGGTGTACCCCTCCAGCAGCACCGGTACGGCGATCCGGACAGGATGCCGGTCCAGCGGGGTGACGCGGGCGGCGATCGCGGTGGACAGCATCACGCGCGCGGTGGCGAAGGTGTCGGCGGGCTCACCCGGGCGGGCGCGCCCGTCGTCCCAGAGCAGATCCCCCTCGGCGGTCACCGGCATGGCGTCCAGCTCCATCGAGCGGCCCTCGCTCACGGCGCCGAGCAAGGATATGCGGGGACGCAGCAGCTGCCACAGACCCGCCCCGACGACCGTGTCGGGCTTGGGCGCCGACACTCCGGCGCGCACCAGACGGGGCGCGCCTCCGTCCGCCGGTTCGAACACGGCGTGGACCTGGGCCTGTACGGCCGTCGCGTGCTCCTGCACATCGACGCCGAGCGGCAACAGGCGACCGGTCACCGGCGTGACGGAACGTTCCCCGGCGGAGCCGGGCACCGTCAACAGCAGGGCGCGTGACCACAGGTCGGCCCACCGGCGCACCGGCACGCGTTCCAGGGTCGCCCCCGGGCAGGACGCCGCGAGCTCGGCGGCGAACCCGTCGAGCAGCGTCGCCCGACGACGCAGGCCCGGATCGGGCAGCATCGCGGAGACCACCGGCGCGGCCCCTGCGACCAGCTCGTGGTCGATGCCCCGCCAGCCGCCGCGCGCGAGGTCGCACAGCCAACTGCGGGCCGCCGCAAGGAGGTTGGTCCCGGGGTCCGCCGCGGCGGACCCCGCTCGGGATTCCTCCGCGCCGTCCTCCGCGGTGGGCCGGCCGACCGCCTCGTCGATCCGCTGCGTCAGGGCGTCGTGCACGGAGCCGAGCAGCGCGCAGCGGGCGGCGGCGAGCGCCACGAAGTGATCCTCACCGGCGACCCCGGCCGTCGCCCGGCCGGCCGCCTCCGCGACCCGCGCGGCCAGCGGGGTCCCGGCGACGGCGTCGGCGAGACCGGCAAACGCTGCGGCCTGGGCGGGGCCCGGCCGCAGCAGACCGGCCACCAGCGCCTCGTCGAAGGCGTCCACGGCGGCGAGCGCCTCGTCGAGCCCCTCGACCGGATCGGACAACAGGTCGCCACGCATCAGGCCACCGCCCGCGTCGGCGGGAACCACTGCATCTCGGGCAACGGTGCGGTGACCGTGTCCAGTTCGAGATAGGCCAGCTGCCGCAGGAACCGGCTGAACACCTGGGCGGCCGACGACGAGTCGCCCTGCACCGGCCGCGCCGCGGTCATGGCGGCGGTGAGGGACCGCGCGTCGGGCTCCCCGTCCGGGGTCTCCACCGCGAGGTAGCGGGCGACGCGCTCAGCACCGTACTGCAGCACCGCCTCGCCGACGAGCGCCTCGATGTGCTTGCAGAACATGCCGCGTGCCCCGCCGCAGGGCCGGTTGTTGTTGGTGCTGCAGGCGAACGCGTACGTCCGGGCCGCCACGGACGACACGTACACCCGGCCGATGTCCGACCCGCTGGAGACGACTCCCTGCAACCGTCCGTCGGCCAGTTCGACGAACGGCACCTTGGCCAGCTTCCGTGGGCGCGCGGGCGGCATCACCCGCGCCGTACTCGACTTCTCCCAGAACGACAACGCGCCAACTCCCATGCATGCGAAAGGGGGCGTCCACACCATCGCGGCGGGACATGAACGAACTTAATCCCGACCACTGACAACGCGTCCGACGGCCCGCGACGCCCTGCGTCCGCCATCCGGCACGGGGAAAGGGTCATGAACTCCAAGGGCGTCGCGTGAACATCTCCGGGTCGACGGTGCGGGTGAGCAGGTGGAGGGGGGCGGCGTGGATGCCGGTCGCCTCCGCCGCTTCCCAGTAGGCCAGTGCGGTGGCCGCGTCGACCGGACCGTGGACGAGCGGCACGCCGGTACCCGAGGCATGGAGCAGGGACTCCAGTCGGCAGGACGCGATGGTGTCGGGCACCATCGGCTGCGCGAGGTATCCGGCCACCGCGGCGGCCGGGAGGCCCTCGGCCACCTGCCGTTCCGCGGGGCCGGCGCTCAGCAGCCCGCCACCGACGACCAGGACGTCCTTCGCCCGTTCCATCCGGCCGATGGCACGGGACGTGTCGAAGCAGTGCGGGAACGAGTCGTCGACCACCGTCGTGCCCGGTGGCAGACGGTCGACGTCCAGGAGTGTGCCGCCCCCGCTGACCGCCGCGACGATCAGGCGGGCGTCGTACACGGCGTCGGGCAGACCGTGATCCGACTCGACCACCTCGACGCACTCGACGAGACGGCGTTCCAGGAGGTTCTCGGCCAGCTCCTTCAGCCGTGGCCCGCTGCCCGGTACGTCACAGAGCAGCAGTCGGGCGGGCGGCTGCTGGGCCCGGGTGAGCAGCAACTCCAGTGAGGAGGAGCCGATCGAGCCGAGGCCCACGAACGCGACGGTGAGAGAGCCCAGTCGCTGCCCCGTCGCGTCGAGAGCCGCGTGCACGGTCCTGACGACGGACACGACGGTCGCCGCGTGACCGGTGGTGACGGCGGGGCCGGCGGCCTTAGTGGTGACGGCTCCGGTCGTGCCGGCGGCCCGCAGCACGTCGTAGCCGTAGCCCGTGAGCGAGGGGATCATGCCCGCCAGGGACACGGCCCGCGCACCGAGCGACGAGGCGAGCTCCACCCCCCGCGTGGTGTGCCCGAGCAGGCCGTCGCCGGGGGCGAGTTCGTCCGCGAACAGCGGGACGCACACGAAGCCCGAACGGCCCAGCGGCGTCCTCAGCGTCTCCAGAAGCCGTGGCAGCCCGTCCGGAAACAGCAAGGTCCGCAGCTGCTCGCGCGGCAGCGCCGCCTCCGGCAGACCCGCCAGCCCGGCGAGGTCGGCAGGGGACGGCAGATAGCCGATGAGTGCGGCATCCATCCGCGCGTCCCGGTCGGGGCCACCCGGGGCGCCGAGGTGGCCGGCATCGCGCACGGTCGAGGCCGCCGCATGCGCCAGACCGTCGCGCACCGCGTCCGTGAACGCGGCCAGCTCCTCCGGGGTGAACGCCGTCGCCGCCGCCCGGACGGTGATCCGCAGCCGCCCCCCGTCCGGACCGGCCGCCAGGAACACGTCCGTACCGGCAGGCGGCGGTGTGAACACGCCGTCGCCGCCCTCCCGGGCGACCGTCAGCGTCCTGCCGCTCTCCGGACCCAGGGCGGAGAAGTCCAGATAGGTGAAGAAGAACTGCGAGGCCATGGGCAGCCCGTTGGGCAGCGGCGGCACAGCCCCCTCGTATGCTCGCGCCTCGGCGGCCTCGGTGGCGACGCGCCGCAGATCGTCTTCGAAACCCGCGCCGTCGGTCCGGCCCGACGCCGGGCCTGCCGGCCGCAGGGGAACAGCCGTGGCGAAGGGACCGAACACCCGGTGTGCGTCGGGCAGGGAGTGGTCCCGGCCGCTCACCGCCATACCGAGCACCAGATCCGCCCGGCCCGTGACGGACACGAGGGCCCGGTAGTAGGCGGTGAGTACCGGGGCGTGGAGGGTGGACCCGGTACGCACGGCGAGCCCGCGCAGCGCCTCAACCCGGCCGGCGTCGACCGTGAACCCGCAGGTGTGGAAGAGCGGGCCGGGGGCGTTGCCCGACGGCGTGCCGGTGGTGGTCGCACCGGCAGCGAGCAGGGGCGGCCGGTAGGGCGCGCTCAGTCGCTCCCACCGGTCATCGCCGGTCGGGGCGCCCGGCCGAAGTGACGGGGCCCGGGTGACGGAGTCTCTGCCGACGGTGGTACCGGGGGCCGTGGCCGTGACGGCGTCCGTGCGCGCCGCGAGCTGGCGGGCGTGGTCGCGGAAGGTGCTGCGCGGCGGGGCCGGCGCCGGTTCTTCGCCGCTGGACAGGGCGTCGTACACGGCCGTCAGCTCCCGTACCAGGAGCGCGGCGCTGTAGCCGTCGCCGATGATGTGGTGGGCGTGGGCGACCAGGACGTGCTCGTCGGGAGCGACGGTGAGCACCCGCAGGCGCAACAGGGGCCAGGCCCAGGGTTCGAAGCGGCGCGCCCGTTCGGCGGCGACCCGCTCCTCCACCTGATCCGGGTCGGTGAGGACCTCGAAGTCGACCGGTAGGCGCAGTGAGGACGGAAGCTCCTGCTGGACGGCCGGGCGCGCCCCGGCGGGGAAGACGGTGCGGAGCATCGGGTGGCGTCCGACGAGCGTGTCCACCGCGCTCTGGAAGCGAGCGGTGTCGAGGCGGCCGTGCAGCCGCAACCGTGTGAGCCACGCCGATGTGTTGCCCGGGGCGAGGGCTTCGGCCAGCAGGAAGCCCCGCTGGGTGGGTGTCAGCTGGAAGGGCGGGGGAACGACGGTCGGACCGGTCGCCCCCGGGCGGTCGCCCCGTGGATGGTGTTCCCGGCCCGACGGGTCCGCCGCGGTGCCGACGGCCCCGACGGTGGCGTCGGCAGGGGCGCTCCCGGCGCCCGCCGCGGTATCGACGGTGAGGCTGACGGCGCTGTCCGCTGCGGCGGTCACTCCCGGGACGACGGCGCTGTCCGCTGCGGTGTCCACCGCGGAGGCGAGGGACGCGAGTGTGCGGTTGCGGTAGATGACGGTCGGCCGGGGGAGCGGACCGCCCTGCTGCTCCAGTCTGGCGAACACTTCCAGCACGAGCAGGGAGTCGCCGCCCAGGACGAAGAAGTCGTCCTCACGGGACACGTTCTCGGCCTGGAGCAGAGCGGTCCAGATGGCGGCCAGCCGGACTTCGGTGGGAGTGCGGGGCGGCGTACGGACGTCGCCCGTACGCGCGCCGATGCCGGTGTCCGTGTCCGCCCCGGGCGGTTCGGTCGCCTCCTGGAGCGCCGGAAGCCCACGCCGGTCGATCTTGCCCGTTCTGGTGAGCGGCATCCTGCCGACGCGGGTGATCCGGGACGGAAGCATGTAGGCGGGCAGCGACTCCGCGAGATGGAGCCGGAGCGCCACGGCATCCGCTCCGGCAGGTCCCGGCCCCGGCGTCACGAAGGCGGTGAGGCGTCCGTCCTCGGCGAGGACGACGGCGTGGGTGACGTCCGGGTGGGTCTGGAGCACCGCCTCGATCTCTCCCGGCTCGACCCGGTTGCCACGGATCTTCACCTGGTCGTCCAGTCGACCGAGGAATTCCAGGACGCCGTCCTCGGTCCACCGCACCCGGTCGCCACTGCGGTACCAGCGGCGACCGCGCCGGACCGTGAACGCGGTCTCTGTGAGGGCCGGTTCGCCGAGGTAGCCCGAGGTGAGGCCGACTCCGGAGATGAGGAGCTCACCGGCCCCGCCGGGCCGCACGGGCTCCCCGTCCGGGCCGACGACCTCCACCTCCGTGCCCGAGACGGGGCGGCCGATGGGCAGCCGCCGCACCTGGTCGCCGGGCCGGGCCCGGATGATGTGG
The DNA here is from genome assembly GCF_040638385.1 of Streptomyces sp. NPDC026589. Classification (NCBI taxonomy): domain Bacteria; kingdom Bacillati; phylum Actinomycetota; class Actinomycetes; order Kitasatosporales; family Streptomycetaceae; genus Streptomyces; species Streptomyces sp. NPDC026589. The sequence continues at coordinate 65,929 of NZ_JBEZYG010000028.1, read as the reverse complement.
CAGCTCGTGTTGATCGTGGCCTCGGTCGGGCCGTACAGGTTGGCGATGTGCTGGCCGTCGCCGAAGAGGTCGAACCAGCGGCGTACATGGGCGGGTGACAGGGCCTCGCCGCCGACATGGATCCACCGGAGCGCGGACAGGTCCGGCGGCGGCGCGCCGTTGCGTACGCGTTCCTCGGAAGCGCTGAGGAGCTGTTCCCAGAGCGTGGGAACCGAGCTCCATACGGTGATGCGACCGCGTACGACGTGGGTCAGCAGCCGGTCGGGATCGCGCAGCAGGTCCCAGGCCACCGTGACCACGGTGGCGCCGACGAGAAGCGGGGCGAGGAGCTGGCGGACGGACGCGTCGAAGCAGGGCGACGCGGTCTGGGCGAGCCGGTCGTGCTCGTCGTATCCGAAGGCGCCGATCGCCCAGTCGAGGTAGTTCTCCATCGACCGATGGGTGATGGGCACGGCCTTGGGCCGGCCGGTGGATCCGGAAGTGAAGATCACGTAGGCGATGCCGTCGGCGTCGACCGGGCCGTCGGGGGTGGGGAGTTCGTCCGGTGACAGGAGGGGGCCCGCGACCCGGTCCGGGCCTGCGACGGGTCCGGGAACCGCCACACCCCGGTACGGCGGTGCCGAAGCGTCGACATGCACCAGGGCGACGTCGCCGAGCGTTTCCCCCACCGTCCGGGTGGCGGCGTGGCAGAGCACCGTACGGGCGCCCGAGCGCCTGAGCTGGTCCGTCAGCCGCGCGGTCGGGTGGCCGGCGTCCAGCGGAACCCAGCCCGCCCCGGCGCGCAGGGCCGCGACGACCGAGACGACGGTGTCGGCGCCGGGTTCGGTGAGGAGCCCGACGAGGCTTCCCGGGGTGACGCCCCGGGCCAGGAGAGAGGCCGCGAGGGCGTGGGAGGCACGGTCGAGTTCGGCGTACGTCAGGGTGGCGGCGCCGGTGTCGACGGCGACCGCGTCCGGGGCGGCCCGGAACCGCTCGACCAGCCGACGCACGAGCGTGGCGGTGCCGGTGCCGGTGCCGGTGTCGTTGCCGTGGACCGGCATGGGCTCCGTGACTGCCGGGAGGCCGGGCCGAGGCTCGACGAGCGTGGCCAACTCGTCGTGGAATTCCCGGTCCAGGCGTGCCACCGTCGCCGGGTCGAAGAGCCGGACGGGGAAGTTCCACGAGAAGCGCAGGACCGCCTCGTCCTGCCAGCACAGCAGGCTCAGGCGGGTCGCGGCGGTGGCGGTGCCGGCCGCCGTCGGCCGCACGCTCACCGGACAACGCCCGTCGAGAGCGGCGGGGAAGCGCGAGAAGCTGAAGCCGGCCGGGCTCACCGTGCGGGGGCCGGCCCCGGACGGGTCCGCCGGCAGCAGCCGTGCCAGGTCCAGGCCGGTGAGGCTCGCGTGCCGCTCGCTCTCCAGCCAGATCCCCGCCAGCCGCGCGGCCAGGGCCCCCACCGACTCGTCCGGGTCCGTCACGCACAGCAGGGGCAGGGTGTCGGCGAGAGGCCCCACGAGCCGGTCCAGTCCCGTCATGCGGTCGTCCCGCCGGGCGCGGGCGACGTTCACCGCGATCTCCCGCTGCCCGCTCCAGCGGGCCAGACAGCGCACGTGCGCGGCGAGCAGCAGCTGGAAGAGGCTCACCCCGTGAGCGGCGGCGCGCTGCTCCAACGCGGCGGTCGGCACCGGGGCGAGGGCGCTCTGGTGTGTGGTCATCGGCGGCGCGGGCAGGGCGCACGGATCACCGTCGTACGGCAGTCGCAGCGGTTCGCCCCGGGAGGCGAGCCGACCCGTCCAGTACAGGCGGTCGGTGGTGAGGGTCCTCATGCCGTCCGTGGAGGACCGCCCATCGGCGGTGGCGGCGGCGTACCGCGCGAAGTCGGTGCCGAGCGGGGGCAGTGTCGGTGCGTGCCCGTCGGCGAGGGCGGTGTAGAGCGACCAGAGTTCTCCGGCGAGGATGTTGAGGCTGTACCCGTCGCCGGCCGCGTGGTGGATCACCAGCACCAGATGGGAGAGCTCAGGGCTTTCCCGGGCGAGGAGCGCACGCACGGGAGGCTCGGCCGAGAGGTCGAACGGCCGGTTGCGCAACGCCGTTTCGAGCTCTTCGATTCGGCCGGTCAGCTCGCGGACCTCGTACCAGGCGGACAGCGCGGCGGGCGGCGCGACGTACTGCCCCGGTGTCACCGAGCCGATCCCGTCGCCGATCCCGCCGTCGGTGCTCCCTGTGCTTCCGGTGTTTCCGGTGTTCTCGATGCGGATCCGGAGCATGGTGTGCCGGTCGGCGAGCGCGGCGAGTGCCTGACCCAGGAGCCGGGTGTCCAGGGGCCCCCGTACGGTCTGGCGGACGTAACCGTGAGCCGGGACGTCCGGGTGGAGCCGACCGCTGGTGTGCAGGGCCAGTTGGACGGGGGTGAGCGGGAAGGCGACCCCGTCCGGCACGGGAGACGGGGTGGGCGAGGGGGAGAAGGAGCGGGAAGCGTCGGTCGGCGGTTCGGGGGAGGGCGCGCTGTCGAGGTGGGCGGCCAGTTCGGCGACCGTGCGGTACTCGAAGAAGAGCGTGGCGGGCAGCGGCCTGCCCAGCTCCCGTTCGAGCTGCCTGACGAGGTCGACGGCGGCGAGCGAGTCGAGGCCGAGGGCGAGAAACGGCTCGTCGTCAGGGACCCCGGCGGCAGGCAGACGCAGCGCCGAGGCGAGCAGCCGCCGGAGCAACGCCGCGGTACCGCTGCCGCTACCGGGATCGGCACGGGGCCCGGTTCCCGCCCGCGTACCGCTGTTCACAGTGGTACGGGGTGCCCGGCCCGAGGCGGGCGGTTCCGCCACGGATTCCGCGGAGGGGCCTTTTCCCGTGGCTGCCGCCGAAGCGGCCGGGTCCGCCCTGACCGCGGGCCCCGGGGACGGCGTCAGGTCGGCGAGCAGCAGCTGCGCCGCGTCGACGCCGCATGCCGTGCGGAGCGCCGCCAGCGCGGGCTGGAGGGCGATGGGCCCGCCCCCGGCGCTCGGTACGGTGGCGGAGCCGCCTCCTGCCCCGGTTCCGAGGGCCGCCGCCATGCCCGTACCGGCGAGCGCCGCGAGGTTCACCGACTGCCAGGGCCTGCCCGCGTGCCGTTCCGACGCGGCGAACGCGTCGAGGAAGGCGTTGGCGCCGGCGTAGTCGCCCAGCGCTCCCGCCAGTCCGGGCAGCACGGCGCTGACGGAGGAGAACGCGACACGGACCGCCGGGTCGAGCCCGTGCCGGCGCAGGGCCAGCGAGAGCAGCAGACTGCCCCGGGTCTTGGCGGCCAAGGTCTCCGCCGTCTCCTCCGCATGCCGGTCACGCAGGGTGCCGGGTCGCACGGTCCCCGCGGCGTGGAAGAGCCCGTCGAGGTGGGGGAGTCCGGTGAGGAGCGCGTCCACGTCCTGCTCCACCGAGACGTCGGCCACGCGGTAGTGCACGGTGGCGCCCAGCGAGCGGAGTTCCTCGGCCAACCCGGCGGGCGGGCGGGGGGAGCGCCCGGCGAGCAGGAGGGTCGGGCGACCTCGGCCGGCGAGGTCCCGGGCGAGCGCGGCACCTACGCCGCCGCCGCCCCCGGTGATGAGGTAGGTGCCGTCGGGCGGCAGCGGTGACCGCGTCACCCCCGCAGGTGCGGCGGCGCCGCTCGGCAGCGGTGCGAAACGACGGGTGAGCCTGCGCCCGGCGCGCCAGGCGACGGTGGCGGCCCTGCCCGGAGTGCTGCCGCCCGCCGACGTCAGTTCGGCGAGTTCGGCCAGCACGGCGGCCAGCCGCTGGGACGGGGCGTCCAGCGAGCAGAGGTCGAGAGCGGTGGCCGAAGCGCCCGGAGTCTCCTGCGGCAACGCCATCAGCAGCCCGCCGAGGACGGCATGGGCAGGCCGCGGCCTCTCCCGTACGACCCCCGTCGCGTGGACGTCCTCGGTCAGTACCAGCAGCCGGTCCGCGCCTGACGCGTCGAACCGTACGAGGGCCTCGGCGAAGGCGGCCAGCGCGGAGTCCTGGGCCCGGCCGAGGGCGTCCGCGGTGTCCTGGCCGGGAGCGGGACCCGTCACCAGGACCACGGCATCCGGCGGCCCGTCGCCCGTTTCGTGCATCCGGACGCCCTCGGCGGAGAGCTGCGAGGCGAGCCCGGCGACGTACGCGGAGTCGGGACCTGTCAGCAGCACCGAACGTACGGCTGCCGCCGCCTGCCCGGGCAGCGCGGCGTCGTCCCACAGGACCCGGTGAAGCAGCGCGTTCGCGGGCGGATCGGCCCAGTACCGGCGGCGCTGGAAAGGATAGGTGGGCAGGGTAATCCCTTGGTGCTCCGCGTCGAGCGCCGTACGGTCCAGCGGCACGCCGTGCGACCACAGGCGGCCGATGGTTCCCAGCAGGGCCCCGCGCCCGCCGTGCCGGTCATCGGCGAGCCGTTCCGTATCCGTGCCGCGGTCGTCGGAACGTCCCGGCAGGGCGCACATCACCGTCGTCGTGCCACCGGAGGCGCCGGGGTCGTCAGTGGTTCCGGACGTTTCAGATGATTCGGACGTTCTGGAGGTCCCGGAAGCTCCGGGCCCTCCCGCGCCTGCCGCCGGGGCGTCGGCCGCGTACACCTCCGTCGTCGCGCGGACCGCACCCGACAGCGTCGCGCCGTGGCCGACCTCCACGAACGTGTCGTACCCCTCCCGGGCCAGGCGTTCCACGGCCGCCCCGAACAGCACGGGACGCTCGGCGTGCTCACGCAGGTACTCGGGGCCGAGGACCGGCTGCCACTCGGCGGTGACGGTGCTCATGAGGGGGACGGACGGGAGCTGCGGGGTCAACGCACGGGCCGCGTCGGCGATCCGGTCCGCCACCGGCCGCATCAGCGGCGAGTGGAAGGCCCGGGAGACCCGCAGGCGACGGGTGGGGACGCCCAGGGCTTCGAGACCGGCGGCGGCGCGCTCCACCGCACGGACGCCCCCGGAGAGGACCTGGAGCCCAGGACCGTTGTACGCGGCCACGGTGAGCGTCCCGTCGGACTCCGCCACCGCCGCGGCGACGGCCTCCTCACCCCCGCGGACGGCGATCATGGCCCCGGGCTCGGTGAACGCGCCCATGAGACGGCCGCGTTCGGCCGCGAACCGCACCGCCTCCCGGAGGGTCAGCACCCCGCTGACGCAGGCGGCGGTGATCTCCCCGACGCTGTGCCCGGCGACCGCGTCGGGCTCCACGCCCCAGGCCCGCAGCTGGCGGGCGAGCGCCACCCCGGAGGCGACGAGGAGCGGTTGCGCCTTCTCCGTCGCGTCCTGGGCGGTGGGGTCCACCTCCGGATCGAGGGCCCAGTCCAGCAGGGACCGCCCGCACACGGGCCCGAGGAAGGCGGACGCCTCGTCGAACGTCTCCCGGAACACCTGCGCCGTCCGGTACAGCGCCCGGTCCTGGCCGGGGAACCGCGAGCCCTGCCCGGGGAACAGGAAGACCACACGCGGCCGGGAACGGACGAGGCTCCCGATCTGCCCGCCCGATTCTCCCGTCGTGGCGGCGGCGATGGCGGCGAGCCGCTCCCGCAGATCACCGTCGGCGACGACGGCGAGCCGGTGGGGCCCCTCGTCCCGGGACGTGCTCGCGGTGCGGCAGACATCGCCCTCGCGCAGCCGCGGACGGCTTTCCAGATGTGTGGCGAGCCGGGTCACGGCGTCCCGCAGCGCGCCCGGACCGCGCGCCGACAGGGTAAGCAAGTGAGGCCCGTCGACCGCGACTTCACGCGAGACACCAGAATGAGGCGAGTCCGGGGCAGCCGGGGGTGGGGCCTGTTCGAGAACGGCATGGGCGTTGGTGCCGCCGAAACCGAACGCGTTGATCCCCGCGACGAGGGGCCCGGCGGACGACGTCCAGTCCCGGGCCTCGGTCACCACGGAGAAGCCCGCGGGGGCGAGGCCCGGCGAGGCCGGGGCATGGTGCAGCGACGGCGGCAGCCTGCGGTGGCCCAGGGCCAGGACGACCTTCACCAGCGCCGGAAGTGCGGCGGCGTTCAGCAGATGCCCGATGTTGGACTTCACCGAGCCGACCAACCGCGGCTCGCCGTCGGCGCGTTCGGGAAACGCGTGGGCCAGCGAACGCAGCTCGATCGGATCCCCCACGGCCGTGCCGGTGCCGTGGGCCTCCACGTAGGTCACCGAGGCGGGATCGACCCCCGCCGCCTCGTACGCCCGGGTGATGACCTCGCGCTGCCGCAGCGGGTTGGGCGCCATGAGGCTCATCGACCGGCCGTCGTTGTTGACGGCCGTGCCCCGGACCACCGCGAGCACCTGATCGTTCGCGAGGCGGGCGGCGTCGAGCCGCGTCAGGACGATGGCCGCGCCTCCCTCGCCGGGCACGAAGCCGTCGGCGTCGGCGCTGAAGGCGCGGCCGCGCCCGGTGGGGGACAGGGCCCCCGCTTCTTCCAGCAGCCGGTGCGGGGTCGAGGTCAGGTGGAGGTTGACCCCGCCGACGACGGCGAGGTCGCACTCGCCGTCCAGGAGGCTGCGCCGGGCCAGGTGCAGAGCCACCAGCCCCGACGAGCAGGCGGTGTCCACGGCGAGTGCGGGACCGTCGAGGTCGAGGCTCTGCGAGACCCGGGCGGCGACGAGGGCGGGCAGGTTCCCGGTGAGCGCGGCGGGCAGCGGGGAGCCGCCGGCCGTGGCCCGCTCCAGGACCTCCCGGTAGCCGCTGTCCCCGACCGCCGCGAACACACCGATCCTGCGACCGCTCCGTCGGGGCCCCGCGTATCCGGCACGTTCGAGAGCCTCGTGCGCGAGTTCCAGGAAGAGCCGGGCCTGCGGATCGAGCGTGCGTGCCTCGTCCTCGCCGATGCCGAAGTAGCCGGCGTCGAACCCGGCCGGGTCCTCCAGCAGTGCGGCCCATCGCCTCCGGGGAGCTGTCAGAGCTGCCGGAGCTGCGGGACCTCCTGGAGCCGCCGGCTTCGTCGGCAGGCTCCCCGACGGGTCCTCCTGGCCGTCGTCCCATCGTCCACGCGGTACGGGAGCGACGGCGTCGTGCCCGTCGACGAGCAGGTCCCAGAAGGCCTCGGGGGTGTCGGCGCCGGGGAACCGGCACGCCATCCCGATGACGGCCGCGGCGGTGGCGGCACCGTCGGTGGGGAGGGAGAGCGCCGGGGTCGGCCCGGCGGCAGATCGTCCGGCCCGCTGTATGGCGCTCTCCGCGGCGTCCGCGGCGTCCGCGTCGGACGGCCCCGGACCGGGCGCCGGCGTCAGAAGATGACCGGCCAGCGCGTCCACTGTGCCGTGGTCGCGGATGACCGCCGGCGGCAGGGTCACACCGAAGGCGTCCTCCAGCGCCACCAGCACCTCCATGGCCTTGAGCGACGTCCCTCCGAGGCTCCCGAACGGCTCGTGCGCCCCGATCGAACCGGCGGGCCGGCCCAGCACCCGCGCCCACGCCTGCCGCACGACCTCGGCGGTCTCCGCGCGGGCGCGGGGCGCCTTCGCACGGGGTGCCTTCTCGTGAGGTTCCGCCGCAGTCCGGGGAGTTCCGGACAAAACGCCACCATCGCCATCACCGTCACCGGTCCCGAACGCGCCCTCCTCGAAACGCTCCCGCAGCCGCCGACGTTGCAGCTTGCCGCTCGTCGTCCGGGGGAACGCGCCCGGCGGCAGGGCCAGCACCCGCACATCGTCATGGAGCAGGGCCTCGCGCACCCGGGCCGCGACGCGTTCGAGTACGTCCGCCGCCTCGCGCGCGGGCCGTGCCCAGGGGACGAACACCACGACGCGCTCCGCACCGGTGACCGGGTCCGTCGACCCGACCACCGCCGGGGCGCCGGGAGGCAGCCCGGGAGTCGTGGCCGCGACCTCCTCCATGTCCGTGGCGTGGAAGGTGCGGCCGTTGAGGAACAGCACGTCCTTGTGCCGGCCCGTGACGCACAGCCGGCCGTCCCGCAGGAACCCGAGATCACCGGTGCGGAGCCACCCCCCGGCGAACACCTCCGCGCTCGCGTCGGGAAGGCCGTGGTAGCCACGGGCGAGCTGGGGTCCGCGCACCATGATGTGCCCGGTCCGCCGGTCCCCGAGGACGGTGCCCGCGTCGTCGACGACGCGCACGGCGCAGCCCGCCACCGGCAGCCCCACGTCCATCAACTCGACGGCCCCTTCGCCCGGTTCGGCGTCCACCGCCACTCCACGGCTCAACGACGCCCGGTCCAGGACCAGGGGCTCGGCCACCTCTCCCGGCGGCGGGAAGGTCACCGCCAGCGTCGCCTCCGCCAGGCCGTAGACCGGCTGGGCCGCCGCCGGGTCCAGCCCCGACGGCCGGGTCCTGTCGGCGAAGGCACGCCACACCGCGGGCGCGATCGGCTCCGCCCCGACCAGGATCAGCCGCACGGCCGAGAGGTCCAGCCGGGCCAGGACCTCCTCGGGAACACGGCGTACGGCCAGCGCCAGGGCGAAGTTGGCCGCGGACAGCACCGTGGCCCGGTGCCGGGCCGCCACCTCGAACCACAGGCGGGGCCGCTTGGCGAACGTCAGCGGACCGATCTTGACCTGCCGGGCCCGGGCGGCCAGCGGAGCGAGGTGGGTGCCGATGAGCCCCATGTCGTGGAAGTACGGCATCCAGCTGACCACCACGTCGTCGGGGCCCAGCGCCGAGGCGGCCCGTATCTGCTCCAGGTTGGCCAGCACCGCGCCATGCGTCACCTCCACCCCCTTGGGGGCACCGGTGCTTCCCGAGGAGAACTGCACGAACGCCACGTCGTCGAGCCCGGCGGTGGAGGTCTCCCGCAGTACCGGTCCTTCCCGGAGGACATCGAGGGTCAGGGTGCGAACGGCGTCGGGGAGTTCACCGGACAGCGACGCGGTCGAGGCGTCCACGACGACGGGTGGCCGCCCGAGGTGCTCCCAGACCGGGAGCACCCGACGGGCGTCCGGCGCCAGCGGAACCGGAACGAGGCCGGCCGCCACCGCACCCCAGAACATCGGCTGGAAGTCCTCGCTGCGATCGGCGAGCAACGGCACACAGGTCCCTGGCGCCACCCCCGCCTCCCGGAAGCCCCCCGCCACACGGAGGGACGCGTCCAGGAGTTCGCGCAGGCTGACCGTCAGCTCGCCGCCGTCGCCGCGCACATGCACGACGACCTGCCCGGGAGCCTCACGCACCGCGTCCAGTAGTACATCCAGCAGTGTCATGTAGTGCTCCACCGGTCCGTCGGTCCGTTCCTCGGAGAATGATCTTAAAAACGCTCAGGTCGTGGGGAATCAGCCGCCGGGAGGAGAGCGCATGCACCCTGGGAGTGACCTGCAGGGAAGAGCCTCGGTTCAGGACCGGGCCGGGCCCGGCAGCGGCTAGCGTGTCCACCGTGAACGTGGGGACAGAGGAGACCCGGCTGATCGTCCTGCGCGGCAACAGCGCGTCGGGGAAGTCGAGTGTGGCGGCCGGTCTCCGCGACAGCTTCGGCCGCGGACTGGCCGTGGTCGGCCAGGACAACCTCCGCCGCACCGTGCTGCGCGAACGCGACCGGCCCGGAGCGGCGAACATCGGTCTGATCGACCTGACCGCCCGCTACGCCCTGGACGCCGGCTACCACGTGGTGGTCGAGGGCATCCTCTACGCCGACCACTACGGCGACATGCTCGCCCGGCTGCGCGCCGACCACCGGGGCCCGACCCACGGGTACTACCTGGACGTCCCCTTCGCCGAGACCGTGGCCCGGCACACCACCAAGCCGATCGCCGACGAGGTCGACGAGAACCAACTGCGGGACTGGTACCGCCCCCGCGACGTGCTGCCCGACGGTGTCGAGACCGTGATCGGTCCCGACAGCATCCTGGCCGGGACCGTCCACCGCATCATGCGTGACACCGGCCTGGCCCGGCTGTCAGCGGTCGACCGCTGACCTGTCCGGACCCGGAAGACGGCAGAGACCTGCCCGGCCGGCCACGTCGGCCGGACCGGGCGGGTCACACAGCTGCGACCACTCGGCTACGCGCCGGTCGGGGCGGCCTGCTGCACGACCTCGAAGGACCACACCGTGGACCCGCTGGCCGCCGGCTTGGGGCGCTCACCGCTCTCGGCACCGCCGCCCTGATGGGCCGCCTTCATCGGCCCCTCCATCCATGCCTGGAAGGAGGCCTCGTCACGCCAGCGGGTGTAGACGAGGTAGTCGTCCGTGCCCTCGACGGGCCGGAGCAGCTCGAACCACTCGAATCCGTCGGAGCCCTCCACTGCATGGGCCCGGGAAGCGAAGCGCTTCTCCAGCGTCTCGCGTTGTTCCTGGGGGACGGTCAGCACATTGATCTTGACTACGCTCATGGCTCCATCCTGCCGTACGCGGTCCTGATCCCGTCGGCGGGCGGGGCTGTCGCGGGGAGTTCCACCGTGATGCGCAGCCCGCCGTCCGGGCGCGGGGTGAGGGTGAGCGTTCCGTCGTGCGCGCGGGTGATGGTCTCGACGATGGCCAGGCCGAGCCCGACACCCGCGTGGTGGGTGCGCAACCGTTCGGCTCCGCGCCGGAACGGTTCGGTGAGCGTCGCGGCCAGCTGCGGGGTGACCTTCGCACCGGTGTTCTCGACCGTGAGCACCACGGTCTCGCGGCGGACGCCGGAAGTGACCCGGACAGTGCCCCGGTCGGGCAGATTGTGGACGATCGCGTTGTGCACGAGGTTCGTCATCAGTTGCAGCAGGAGCGCCGGAGATCCGATCGCGGGGGCGATCTCGCCGCGTGTCTCGACGGTGACGCCCTGCTCTTCCGCGAGGGGGAGGAGGGTCTCGGTGGCCTCCTCCGCCAGCAGCGACAGGTCGACGGGCTCTCGGGTGAAGGAACGCCGGTCGGCGCGGCTGAGCACGAGCAGCGCCTCGGTGAGGTCGATCGCTCTCCCGTTGACGGCGTACAGGCGGTCGATGATCTCGTCGGTGTCGCGATGCGGATCGGTGCGGGCCACCTCGAGAAGCGTCTTCGAGATCGCCAGCGGGGTGCGCAGCTCATGGGAGGCGTTGGCCGCGAACCTCTCCTGCTCGGCGACGTCTGCTTCGAGCCGGGCGAGCATCGTGTCGAAGGCGTCGGCGAGTTCCCGGAACTCGTCCCTGCGGCCCGGCAGCCGGATCCGGTGGGAGAGCGACCCGTGCGTGGCCGCGCGGGTGGCATCGGTGATCCGGGTCAGCGGGGCGAGCATACGGCCGGCGAGGACCCATCCTCCCAGGAGGCCGAAGACGAGGAGGACCGCCAGGACGGTGGCCGCCGCCGGGGCGAACGTGTACGCGAGGAGCTGGCGGTTGGGATTCTCGTGGAGCATCCGCTTGTCCCAGTCGTCGGGAACGTACTCCAGGAGGAACACCCACACCGCTGTGAGCAGCAGGACGCCGGCGACCATGAGGAATCCGGCGTAGCTGAGGGTGAGCTTGAGGCGGACGCTCAACCCGGGCCGCCTAGCCACGGTCCCAACCGTCGCCGCGACCGGTGCCGGACGCTGTGCCGATGCGGTAGCCGACGCCCGGCACGGTGGCGATGATCCACGGTTCGCCGAGGCGCTTGCGCAGGGCCGAGACGGTGATGCGTACGGCGTTGGTGAACGGGTCGGCGTTCTCGTCCCACGCGCGTTCCAGGAGCTCTTCGGCGCTGACGACACCGCCGTCGGCGGCGACGAGGACATCGAGTACCGCGAACTGCTTCCTGGTCAGCGCGACGTAGCGGCCGTCCCGGTAGACCTCCCTGCGGAAGGTGTCCAGCCGCAGACCCGCGATCTCCCGCACGGGCGGTCTGCTGTGGGCGCGTCTGCGGTCGAGCGCTCTGAGCCTGAGCACGAGCTCCCGCAGATCGAACGGTTTCGTGAGGTAGTCGTCGGCGCCGAGTCCGAACCCGGAAGCCTTGTCGTCGAGGCGGTCGGCCGCAGTGAGCATGAGGATCGGCATGCCACTGCCGGAGGCGACGATGTGTTCGGCGATCTCGTCGCCGGACGGCCCGGGGACGTCGCGGTCCAGGACGGCGATGTCGTAGGTGTTGACGCTCAGCAGCTCCAGAGCGCTGTCCCCGTCCCCCGCGATGTCCGCCGCGATCGCTTCGAGACGCAGGCCGTCGCGGACGGCCTCCGCCAGATAGGGCTCGTCCTCGACGATCAGCACGCGCATGGGCCGATGCTACGAGCCGGCACCTATCGTCGGCGTATCGAAAACCGCATACATGTCCGCAACACCTCGCTGCCTTGACTCGCGGTATGACTCGACCACCGCCGTCAGTGCGAACAACACCCCACCGGAGACGCGGGCCCCTTGTCGTCGGCGCGGTAGCCGTCGTGGCAGCGATCGCGGCAGCCCTCGGCCACTCCCTGCTGAACCCGACGCACGCCCCGTCGGCCTCGACCTCACCGCGCCCCCCGTCCGCCGCCCCCTCTTCGGCGCCGGCATCGCTGCCTCCTCCACTTCACCGTGAACTCCGTGGAGCGCTGGGAGCGGCCGACGGGGCCGTACCCGACGGCGTGACGGTGCTCGACGACGGGATCCCGGCCGTCACCAACCTCGATGCGGATCTGCTCGCGGCCCTCCGTCGGGCGGCGCGGGAGGCGGCGCGGGACGGCGTCGAGTTCGCCGTCAACAGCGGCTGGCGATCACCGGAGTACCAGAATCAGCTGCTCCGCAAGGCGATCGCGCGGTACGGGTCCGAGGCCGAGGCCGCCCGATGGGTGGCCACCGCGACGACGTCACCGCACGTGTCGGGGGACGCGGTCGACATCGGGCCGGCCGACGCGACGGAGTGGCTGACCGAGCACGGCGCCGCGTACGGACTGTGCCAGACCTACCGGAACGAACCCTGGCACTACGAGCTGCGCACGGAAGCGATCGACCGGGGCTGCCCGCGCATGTACGCGGACCCCACCCAGGACCCCAGGATGCGACAGTGACCGACGCCGAGCGAGGACAGACGATGACGCAGGTGGACACAGCGGGCACCGCCCAGGGCGACATGGCCACAGCCGGGACGGCGCAGAGCGGCATGGACACCTCCGGTTCCGGGCGGAGCGACGCCGGCCCCGGGGGCGCCGGTCCCCGGCACACCGGCGCGAGGACCGGCCCCTGGAAGCGCGGCCGGGTGCTCGCGGCGGCGGCGCTGCTGCTGGGCCTCTTCCTGCTGCTGCACGCGAGCATCCCGAACCGGATCGGGAACCTCGGCAGCCTGGTGGAGACCTTCCTCCCCTGGTTCGGCCTGTTCATCCCGGTGCTGCTGGCCGGGGCGCTGCTGCGCCGCGCCGTCCCCGCACTCGTCGCGCTGCTGCTGCCGGCCGCCGTGTGGCTGAACCTCTTCGGCGGGCTGCTCACCGACAAGTCCCACCCGGGCGGCGACCTCACCGTGGTCAGCCACAACGTCGGCGCCGACAACCCCGACGCGGCGGGCACCGCACGCGCCCTGGCCGCCTCCGGTGCGGATGTGCTGGCACTGGAGGAGCTGGACCCGGCGGTCCGGAGGACGTACGAGAAGGAGCTGGCGACGACGTACCCGCACCACACGGTGCTGGGCACGGTCGGCGTGTGGAGCGGGCTGCCGCTGTCGGACACCCGCCCGGTCGACGTCGAGATGGACGCCGGACCGCTGGGGGACGCGAAGCCCGACGACGTCAGACTGGAGTACAACCGGGGGCTGCGCACCACGGTGGCCACGGACCACGGGCCCCTGGCGGTGTACGTGACGCACCTCGGATCCGTACGGGTGAATCCCCGGGCGGGCCTCTCGTCGGGCCAACGGGACGCCGGCGCGCAGTCGCTCGGCCGGGCCGTCGCCGCCGAGCGGAACGAGCGGGTGGTGCTGCTCGGCGATCTGAACGGAACCCTGGACGACCGCGCGTACGCGGGCATCACCTCGCGGATGCGATCGGTGCAGGAGGCGGCGGGCGACGGGTTCGGCTTCAGCTGGCCCGCCGCCTTCCCGGTGGTGCGGATCGACCAGATCCTGGTCCGGGGCGTGGAGCCGGAGAGCTCGTGGCTGCTGCCCGCGACCGGCAGCGACCACCTCCCGGTGGCGGCCCGCATCAGCTGGTGAACACCGTGGAGGCATCCGGACTCATCCGGGCCTCCCTCCCGCCTCGGGGAGGGCGACAGAACCTTCCGTGTGCCGCTGCCGTTCACCCTCCGCCGGGGGAGGGGGAACGCACGCGCTAGGCTGCGTTCCGCCACGGGGGAAGTCCGGTCGAAATCCGGCGCTGACCCGCAACGGTAGACGGAGCCTCCAGGCTCCGTGAGCCCGATCACCCGTGGCCGAGAAGGCTCCTGACGATTCGCCGTGGACTGCGAATGGGCGCTGCGCGGGGCGGCCGCCGTCCGGGGCCGCTCCTCATCGCGCGACGCACGGCCCGAGGCGAAAGCGACCGGCCTGTGGCCACGTCACTCGACCGCATACCCTCCAAGCCGTCGCGCCCCGCGTACGTCGGCACCGGACCGGCTCCACCCCGGCGCGTACCCCTGCCGTTCCTCCTGGCCGGCCTGTGCGCGGCCCTGCCCCTCTCCCTCCTCTGCGGGGCGGCACTCGGGGCGTCGGGGCTCTCCTGGGCGGAGGTGACGCGCTACCTGTGGGCAGGGCTGACCGGCGGGGCCATCGGCCCCGACGAGGTCCCGGCCTACACCATCGTCTGGGAACTGCGCCTGCCACGAGCCGTGCTGGCGGCCGTCGTCGGGGCCGGCCTGTCCGCCATTGGCGTCGCCGTCCAGGCCATGGTGCGCAACGCGCTGGCCGACCCGTTCGTCCTCGGTATCTCCTCGGGCGCGGCGGTCGGCGCCAACGCCGTACTCATCTTCGGTGCCTTGGGGGCGCTGGGCATCTGGGCGCTGTCCACGGCGGCGTTCCTCTCCGCGCTCCTCGCCATGCTGCTCGTGTACGCGGTGGCCCGTACCGAACGCGGACTGACCCCGCTGCGGCTCGTCCTGACGGGGACCGCGATGTACTACGGGTTCTCCGCCGTCACCACGTTCATGGTGTTCGCTGCCGAGCGCGGGGAAGCGGCCCGCTCCGCGATGATGTGGCTGCTCGGCAGCCTGAGCGGGGCCAACTGGGCCGCCGTGCCGATCGCCGCCGGAGCGGTGCTCGCCGGCCTCGCGCACCTCGGCTGGTCGGCACGGCGCCTGAACGCCCTCGCCATGGGCGACGAGACCGCCGCCGCACTCGGGGTCGATCCCGGGAGGCTGCGCAAGGAGCTCTTCCTCGTCTCCGCGGCCGTCACCGGGGCGGTCGTCGCGGTGAGCGGAGCGATCGGCTTCGTCGGCCTGATGGTCCCGCACGCCGCACGGATGCTGGTCGGCGCGGACCACCGCCGGCTCCTGGCCGTAGCCCCTCTGGCGGGAGCCGTCCTGCTGATCTGGGTGGATGTCCTCTCGCGCGTGGTGCTGGCACCGGCCGAGCTGCCGGTGGGCGTCCTCACCGCGGTCATCGGCGTTCCCTGCTTCATTCTCCTCATGCGCCGGCGCTCCTACTCCTTCGGAGGCATCTGATGCGGATCGACATCGACGCGCTGACCGTCGAGATCGCCGGTGCACGGCTCGTGGACCAGGTCACCCTGGGCGCGGCCGACGGGCAGCTCGTCGGCCTGGTCGGTCCCAACGGCAGCGGGAAGTCGACCCTGTTGCGCTGTGTCTACCGGGCCCTGCGCCCCTCGGCCGGCGCCGTGAGGATCGGCGGTGAGGACCTTCACGCCCTGAGCACGCGGGAAGGCGCCCGACGGCTCGCGGCCCTTCCGCAGGACGCGGTCGCCGAATTCGACTTCACCGTCGCCGAGATCGTCGCCATGGGGCGGCTGCCGCACCAGGGGCCGGTGGCGCGGGCATCCGACGAGGACCGCCGCCTCTGCGACGAGGCGCTGGCGGGGGTCGGCGCGGAACACCTGGCCGAACGCGGCTTCCTCACCCTCTCCGGCGGTGAGCGGCAGCGTGTCCTGATCGCCCGCGCCCTCGCCCAGCAGCCCCGGGTCCTGGTGCTCGACGAACCCACCAACCACCTGGACATCGCCCACCAGTTGGAGGTCCTCGCCCTGGTCCGCGGCAGCGGCCTGACCGTGCTCACCGCCCTGCACGACCTCAACCTCGCGGCCCTGCACTGCGACCTGGTCCACGTCATCGACAGCGGCCGGATCGTCGCCTCCGGGGCCCCGTACGAGGTCCTGACCACCGAGCTGCTGGCCGATGTCTTCGGCGTACGGGCGCACCGGGTCGCGCATCCGGAGACCGGCGCGCTCCAACTGCTCTTCGACCTCCCTCCCGCCCGCCCCACCTCCTGAAGGAGCCTCGACCACCATGCCCAACCCCCTGCGTCCCGCGGCGCTCGTGCTCGCGGCCGCCCTGGTCCTCACCGGCTGTGGAGCGGACGTCACCTCACAGGCCGACGGGAAGGACCGCACGTTGGAGGCCGACCGCCACTATCCGGTGACCGTCGAGAACTGCGGGGAGAAGAAGACGTACGACAGGGCCCCGCAGCGCGTCGTCACCAACGACACCGGCATCACCGAGATCATGTTCGCCCTCGGGCTGGAGGACCACATGGCCGGGTACGTGATGCCCGACGACAAGGGCGACATGACGTCCGTCCCCTGGAAGGACGGCTACAAGAAGACCAAGTGGCTCTCCAAGGAGCGGATCAACAAGGAACTGGTCCTCGACGCCCGCGCCGACCTGGTCTTCGCCGGCTGGAACTACGGGTTCAACGAGGGTGAGGGTTTCACCCCCGCCGAACTGGAGCGCGTGGGCGTCGACTCGTACCTGCTCAGCGAGTCGTGCCGCAACGGGCAGGGCAAGGCCCGCGGAGTCATGCCCCCGCTCGAAGCGCTCTACACCGACCTGCGGAACCTCGGAAAGATCTTCGACGTCGAGGACCGGGCGGACACCCTCATCACGTCGTTCCGCGAGGAGGTCGCCGACGCGCGGGCGAAGGCGCCCGAGGGCGGCGACCGCCTCCGCGTCTTCCTGTACGACGACGGGAAGGACAAGCCGTTGACCTCGGGTGCGTACGCCGGACCGCACGACATCATCACCAAGGCCGGCGGCGACCACATCATGAAGGACCTCAAGGACAGCTGGACGACGGTGGGCTGGGAGACCGTGGTCGACCGGGACCCCGAGGTCATCGTCATCAACAACTACGGGGACACCGGAGCGGACGAGAAGCGGAGGTTCCTGAAGTCCTACAAGCCGCTCGCCGGTGTATCCGCGATTCAGAACGACCGGATCGTCGTGCTCGACTACGTCGACCTGGTGGAGAGCCCGCGCAATCCCGCGGCGATCAGCTCGCTGGCGGAGGAGCTGAGGGAGTTCGCCCGGTAGGTACGCCCGCCGCGTGAAGCGGGGCGGGCCCGGCCCGGGGCACCTCCCGGGCCGGGCCCCGCTCGGTCGGCTCAGCCGTTGAACGTGTACGGATCGGGCCCGGTGCGCTCGCCCCGGTCGAGGGCGGCGATCTCGCCGATGTCCCCTTCGGTGAGCTCGAAGTCGAAGAGTGCGAAGTTGTCCTGGATGCGCTTGAGCGTCACGGACTTGGGGAACACGATGTCCCCACGCTGCAGGTGCCAGCGCAGCACCACCTGCGCGGGGGTCCTGCCCAGCCGCTCGGCGATGCGCGTGACCGTCGGGTCCGCGAGCACCTTGCCCTGGGCGATGGGCGACCACGCCTCCGTGGCGACGCCGTGTTCCGCCCCGAAGGCGCGCAGGACGTTCTGCGTGAGGTACGGGTGCACCTCGATCTGGTTGACGGCGGGCACCACCGTGCTGTTGTCCAGCAGCCGCCGCAGGTGGTTCTCCTGGAAGTTGGAGACCCCGATCGCCTTGACGCGTCCGGACCGGTAGATCTCCTCCAGGGCCTTCCACGTCTCCACGAAGTCCCCCGAACCCCCCGGCAGGGGCCAGTGGATGAGGAAGAGGTCCAGGTGATCGAGGTCCAGTTCCTCCATGGAGCGGTCGAACGCCCGGAGCGCCTCGTCGGGTGCGTGCGCGCCGTTGTTCAGCTTGCTCGTCACGAAGACGTCGGCGCGGTCGAGTCCCGATGCGCGGACCGCCTGGCCGACCTCCTTCTCGTTGCCGTACATCTGCGCCGTGTCGATGTGCCGGTAGCCGGTCTCCAGGGCGGCCAGCGTGGTCTCACAGGTCTCGTCCGGCGGGATCTGGAAGGTCCCGAAGCCGAGCTGGGGGATCGTCACACCGTTGTTGAGCGTGATGGAGGGTACTGGGGGCATGGTTGCTCCTTGCTGTGTCGAAGCCTCGGAAGGCGGTGTGAGAGGTACGGGTGGCGGGGCCGCCGCTCAGCCGGCGATGCCGCGGAGTTCGGCGTCGGGCGGCAACACCCGGACGAGCTTGCGGTTGACGAACTCCCGCATACCGAGCTTCGACAGCTCCCGGCCGTAGCCGGACCGCTTGATCCCGCCGAACGGCAGATCGGGCTGGGTCGAGGTCGGGTGGTTGACCCAGACCATGCCGGTCTCCACCCGCTCGGCCACCCGGCGGCCCCGCTCCACATCCGCGCAGAAGACGGATCCGCCCAGGCCGTACTGGCTGTCGTTGGCGAGCGCGACGGCTCCGTCCTCGTCCTCGACCCGGTAGATCACCGCGGCCGGGCCGAACAGTTCTTCCGCGTACGCACGCATGCCCGGCTTGACGCCGGTGAGGATCGTCGGCCGGACGAAGGCTCCGGGACGGTCGATCCGGTCGCCGCCGGTCAGCAGCTCGGCTCCCTGCTCCACTGTTTCGCGGATCTGCTCGACCAGGCCGGAGGCGGCCCGTTCGGACGAGAGCGGCCCCAGCGTCGTCGCCTCGTCGGCCGGGTCGCCGGGCTCCAGTGCCTCGAAGGCGCGTCGCATGCGCTCCACGAAGTCGTCGTAGACGTCCGCCAGCACGATGAACCGCTTCGCTGCCACGCAGCTCTGCCCGGTGTTCGCCATCCGGCCGGCTACCGCGGCGCCGACCGTACGCTCCAGCCCCTCACCGTCGAGGACGATGAAGACATCACTGCCACCCAGCTCCAGCAGGCTGGGCTTCATGTTCCGCCCGGCCCGCTCGGCGACCTGGGCCCCCGCGCGTTCGCTGCCGGTCAGCGACGCGCCCTTCACCACCGGACTGTCGATGATGCGGGAGATCTCCTCGTGGCTCACGAACAGGTTGGTGTAGACGCCCTCGGGCGCGCCCGCGTCACGGAAGAGCACTTCCAGGGCCAGGGCGGACTGCGGGCAGATCCCGGCGTGCTTGACCAGGACGGTGTTGCCCAGGACCAGGTTGGGTCCCGCGAAGCGCACCACCTGATAGAGCGGGAAGTTCCACGGCATGACGCCGAGCAGGACTCCGAGCGGCTCGTTGACGAGGTACGCCTCCCCCTCCTCGACGTCGAGAGGTTCTCGGGCCGCGAAACCGGGCCCGTGCTCCGCGTAGTACGCGAGGATGGAGGCGGCGAGATCCACTTCTCCCCGTGCCTCGGAGATGAGCTTTCCCATCTCCAGGGTGATGAGTTGCGCCAAGGTCTCCTTGCGCTCCCTCATCAGCCCGGCAACACGGCCGACCAGCTCGGCACGCTCCTCGACGGGCCGCTTCCGCCACGCCTCGAAGGCACCGTCGGCTGTTTCCAGCGCCGCGTCGACTTCCCGACCCTCGATGGCCGGGAACTCCGCGAGCGTTTTCCCGGTGTACGGATTGACGGTGGCGAACGAACTCTTGCGCTGCTCCGACATGGAATCTCCAGAACGACGATTTTGGTGCAGGGGCGGAACGATGCGCTCCGCCTTACTGCGGGGTACCCGACTGGGCAGGCAGAAAACTGCCTATAAGCACCTATATCGGTAAGGGTGCACTCACGCAGAGTCGTGGAACCGCAGGCTCGCGCTCTCCTGCCCCGCTTCGCCCTCTCCGAGGCCCTACGGGAGGTCGACGGGAACGCCCAGCAGGTCGGCCGCGGTGGTGAGGGCGTCGCCCAGCGGGAGAGCGATACGGGTCAGGGCGTGCCGGTCGCCCCGGGTCGGGTCCCTGTTGACGATCAGCACCGGAACCCCCGCCCGTTCGGCCTGGCGGACGAACCGGAGCCCGGACATCACCGTCAGCGAGGAGCCCAGGACCACCAGGGCGCTCGCTCCGCGGACCAGTGCGCGGCAGTGCTCGACCCGCTGCGGGGGCACGGACTCGCCGAAGAACACCACGTCCGGTTTGAGGACGCCGCCGCAGACCGCGCAAGGCACCACGCGGAAGTCCCCGACCTGCTCGTCCGTGAGATCGGCGTCCCCGTCCGGGTTCATCGAGGCGGCCACCGGCGCGAAGCCCTCGTTGGCCTCCTCCAGCCGGCGTGCCAGCTCGGCGCGTGGGCTGAAGGCGTCGCAGGACAGACAGACGACCCGGTCCAGACGGCCGTGGAGGTCCACGACGTCCGCGCTGCCGGCGGCCTGGTGCAGGCCGTCGACGTTCTGGGTGATGACACCCGACAGCAGCCCCTGGCGCCCGAACGCGGCCACGGCCCGGTGCCCGGCGTTGGGCCGGGCGCGGCCGAACGTACGCCAGCCGAGATGGCTGCGCGCCCAGTACCGGCGACGGGCCCCGGCGTCGGCGGTGAAGTCCTGGTAGGTCATCGGGGTGTGGCGGCTCAGGCTCCCGCCCTCGCCCCGGTAGTCGGGGATGCCCGACTCCGTGGAGATGCCCGCACCGCTCAGGATCAGCACACCGCCACCGCCCAACGCCTCGACGGCCGGCTCCAGGTCCGTGGTGCCCGGCAGGGGCTCCTCGGTGGAGGTCCAGCTCAGGGTGGGTCGCATGCGCATGTCCTCAGGGTACGGAACATGCCCCCGATGGCGACGATGCCGGGCGACGGGGCCGCGGGGGCGACCCGATGGGACGAAGGGCCCGGGCCGAAGATCCCGGCAGGGTGCGTTTCCGGCCTCATTTTGTGACAGGTGCATGATCAAGCTGTGATCGCGGCATAGCTTCTGCGGCCCCGGGAGGACAGGCCACCGGCCCTTGTGTCCCTACGGTTCGCGGTGACCGTCCTCCCACTCCCTCGGCTCCGCGCGGAGCCGAGCCCCCATGAGAGTGAAGGGACAGCAATGCTGGAATCCAGATGGCTCAAGGCAGTCGGTGTCGCCGCGGCGATCACCCTGGCCACAGCTACGGCGGCGCAGGCCGCTCCCGCGCCGGACCCGGCGGCGGAGCGCACGTCGGCGGTGGTGACGCTCCGGTACGACGACAGCCGGGCAGGCGGCTGGGAGTCGGCGATCGCGGCAGGGGTCGCCTCGTGGAACTCCAACGTCGACAACGTCAAGCTGGTGGAGGCCGCACCCGGTGCGCGCGCCGAGATACAGATCGTGGCCACCAGCGGCTGGCCGCAGGCCACACTCGGCCCGGTCCGGCCCGGTGGCCAGGTCAGGGTGGAGCTGGGCAGCCAGGCAGTCGCCCAGGGCCACGACAAGACCCGTATCGCCGCTCACGAGATCGGCCACAGTCTGGGGCTGCCGGACACCAAGCCCGGTCCCTGCTCCCAGCTGATGTCGGGATCCAGCGCCGGCATCAGCTGCAAGAACGCCGTACCGAACGCGGCCGAGCAGTCCCGCGTCGAGTACGCCTACGCGGGCGGTCTCGCCTCGCGTGTGCCGGCGGACGGACGCGTCCTGGTGGACGCCTCGTAACCGGTCGTACGAGGACACGCGAGACGCCGGCCCCGTCCTGAACCGGCGGCGGGCCACCCCGTTCCCGGCCGGCCCGCCGCCGGAACCCGGGAACGGGGTGACACGCCGGTCCGCCCCGGTGTCAGCTGTTCCTTGGCGTGAACGGTCCGTCGTGGCCGAAGGCGAGGCGGGCGAAGCATTCGGCAATGCGCCGATGGGCGGCCGGGTCCGGGTGCAGGTCGTCGGGGAGCGGAAGCTCGGCGTGGTCGCTCTCGCCGTAGAGGCGGAGGCCGTCGAGGTAGTGCAGATGGGGGTCGGTGGCGGCGCGGTCCGCGACGATCCGGGCGAGCTCGTCGCGGATGACCGTGAGGGTCAGCTTCCCGGCGGCGCTCTCCGCGGGGTCGCCCATGGCCACGAACCGGAGTCGCCCCTCGCCCGTCGCGCTGTAGTCCGGGGCGCAGGGACCCGGAGTGGTCTCGTGTATGGGGCAGTAGATCGGCGAGACCACCAGCAGGGGCGCGGTGGGGTGGCCTTCACGGATGGTGTCGAGGAAGCCGTGCACCGCCGGGCCGAACGCGCGCAACCGCATCAGGTCGGCGTTGACGAGGTTGATGCCGATCTTGACGCTGATCAGGTCGGCGGGGGTGTCGCGCATGGTGCGGGCGGTGAACGGGTCCAGCAGGGCGCTGCCGCTGAACCCCAGGTTGATCAGCTCGGCTCCGCCGAGGCTCGCGGCCAGAGCGGGCCAGGTGCCGGTCGGGGTGGTGGCGTTGGACCCGTGACTGATGGAACTGCCGTGGTGCAGCCAGATAGGCCGGCCGCTCGGCCCGGGGCTCCGGAGCGGTGCGTCGGTACGCAGGGCGACCAGGAGCGTGGTCTCGTTGTGGGGCAGCCAGATCTCGACGTCCTTCTCCTCGGCCGGCAGCCCGGTGAACCGGAGCGTTTCCATGGGGCCCGGCCGGGTCCGCGAGGTCATCGAGGCCAGATCGATGGTGAGCGTGTCGCCGTCGGGGGCACTGGCCCGGGCGGCGGGGCGGCCGTCCACGAGGAGCTCGTACACGCCGTCGGGGCGCGGCGGCGCACCGGGATAGACCCGCTTGGTGGCCACCACGTCCAGCTCGACGGCGGTGGCCCGGGTGCGGAACGCCAGCCGGACCCCGGAGGGCTGTGATTCGGCCATGGCCAGCTGGCCGTCGGGAATCTGCCGCCGTGCCCGCTCGGGCAGCCGGTGCGGCAGCATGCCGCGCCCGGTCCGCTCCAGGTCGAGCACGCCCCGCAGGATGTCGGTGCTGATGGGGGTCGTCGTCCAGTCGTGCCGGGTGGTCATGTTCTCGGTCTTCTCGTTCGTCGAGGGGCGGGAAGCGGGGTCACGAGGGGCGGGTCAGGAGGGGGCGGGCCAGCTGCGCAGCAGGGAGTCGAGCGCGTCGAGAATCTCCGTCCAGCTCTCCTGGGAGTCGGGGGAGCTGTGGCGGAATCCGCCGGCCGTCTCCAGTCCCACGTAGCCGTTGAAGAAGCTGCCCAGGAGGCGCACCGCGTGGGTCTGCTGGAGCTCGGTCAGGTCGTAGTCGCGCAGGATCGCCCGCATCATCCGGGAGTGCCGGACGCCGGCGCTCGCGGCCGCCGCGTCCGCTTCGAGCCGGAACCCGGCCGCGGCGAAGCGCCCCGGGTGCTGGAGGGCGTAGTCGCGGTAGGCGTTGGCGAAGGCGCCGAGCGCGTCCCGGCCCGCCCGCCCCGCGAGTGCCGCCGACGCCTCGTCGGCGAGTTCCTCCAGGGCCAGCAGGGCGATCTTCGTCTTGAGGTCATGGGCGTTCTTGACGTGCGAGTACAGGCTCGCGGTCCTGATGCCCAGCTTCCGGGCGAGCTCCGACGGGGTCACCTGCTCGAAGCCGATCTCGTCCGCCAGTTCGGCCCCGGCCCGTACGACGCGCTCCGCGGCCAGTCCTGCTCGTGCCATGCGACCCTCCGAACGCTCACCTGCGATTGGCTAAGAAAATATATGTTTGCCTAATAGGATTAGGCAAATTAGCGTGAGTTCCATGAAGCCCCTGACCGAGCAAGAGATCCGTACCGCCTTCGTGAACTGCACCAAGGGCGAGGCCAAGCGCCTCTCCGTTCCCCGTGACCTCGCCGACCGCCCCTGGGGCGACCTGGACTTCCTGGGCTGGCGCGACCCGCAGGCTCCCGACCGGGCCTATCTGGTGCTCGCCTCGGGCGAGGGTCCCGTCGGCATCCAGCTGCGCTCCTCCGACGCCGGGTCCTGGCAGACCCGCCGCAGCATGTGCTCGCTGTGCGTGACCGTGCACACCGGAGGCGTCTCCCTGCTGGTGGCCCCCAGGGCCGGGAAGGCGGGCCAGCAGGGCAACTCGGTCGGTGCCTACATGTGCAGCGATCTCGCCTGCTCGCTCTACGTACGCGGGAAGAAGGACGCGGGCGTCGGGTCGCGGCTCCGCGAGTCCCTCACCCTGGAGCAGCAGATCGAGCGAACCGTGGTGAACGTCGAGGCGTTCATCGCCAGAGTGACGGCGTGACCCGACACGGCCGGCTGAGGTGTCGCCGTGCGGCACGGACAGCACGCGCGCGCCTCCGCCGATCGCGGACGACATGGCCGACGGCAAGGTTCCGGACGCCGCGCTGAACGGTTCCGGCCGTGGAAGGGGCGGCGCCCGCTCCGATACCACTCCGCCGCACCCTCTGGACCTGGGCGGATGCGAAACCGTTCGACCGTGTACGAAAGGCACCGGCCAGATCCGCGATCCCGCGATGTGGCCGGTCCGGACGTTACCCAATAGGTGCCTGGGGCATCCAATTGCGGTGAGGTGCGGAGCGACCCGCTCCGCACCTATCACCGAGCACTGCGAGGCGACCGCTCCCATGACGGAATCCACGACGGAACCGGCCCGCCAGGACCACGCTCTCACCGCCCCTTCGACGCAACCGACCTCCGCGACACCGTTCCCGCAGGACCGAGAGTGCCCCTACCACCCGCCCACCGGCTACGAACCACTGCGCGCGGACCGGCCGTTGAGCCGGGTCACCCTCTTCGACGGGCGCCCGGTCTGGGCGGTCACCGGCCATGCCCTGGCACGTCGGCTGCTCGCGGATCCGCGGCTGTCCACCGATCGCACCCATCCCGACTTCCCCGTTCCGGCCGAGCGGTTCGTGAACGCGCAGGGGCGGCGCGTGGCTCTGCTCGGTGTCGACGACCCCGAGCACAACGCCCAGCGCAGGATGCTCATCCCGAGCTTCTCCGTCAAGCGGATCGCCGCGCTGCGCCCCCGCATCCAGGAAACGGTGGACGGACTGCTGGACGCGATGGAGCGGCAGGGGCCGCCGTCCGAGCTGGTCGCCGACTTCGCACTGCCGGTGCCTTCGATGGTGATCTGCGCGCTCCTCGGTGTGCCGTACGTCGACCACGAGTTCTTCGAGGGCTGCTCGCGGCGGCTCCTGCGGGGTCCCGGCGCGGCCGACGTGGACAAGGCCCGGACCGAACTGGAGGGCTATCTGGGCGCCCTGATCGACCGCAAGCGGGTGGAGCCGGGTGAGGGGCTCCTGGACGAGCTGATCCACCGGGACCATCCCGGCGGGCCCGTCGACCGCGACGACCTCGTCTCGTTCGCGGTGATCCTGCTCATCGCGGGGCACGAGACGACCGCGAACATGATCTCGCTCGGCACGTTCACTCTGCTGAGGCACCCGGGGCAACTGGCGGCGCTGCGGTCCGGAGAGACGACTACGGCCGCGGTGGTCGAGGAGCTGCTGCGGTTCCTGTCCATCGCCGACGGTCTGCAGCGGCTGGCCACCGAGGACATCGAGGTGGCCGGGACGACGATCCGCGAGGGAGAGGGCGTGCTCTTCTCGACCTCGCTCATCAACCGCGACACCGAGGTGTTCGATAACCCGGAGACGCTCGACTGGGACCGGACATCCCGCCACCACCTCGCCTTCGGCTTCGGCGTCCACCAGTGCCTGGGCCAGAACCTGGCCCGCACCGAACTCGACATCGCGCTGCGTACGCTCTTCGAGCGGCTGCCGGCGCTCAGGCTCGCCGTGCCCGCGGACGAGATCCAGCACAAACCCGGGGACACGATCCAGGGTCTCCTGGAACTGCCCGTGGCCTGGTGAGCGGCATGGGCGTCCAGGTCGACAAGGAACGCTGTGTGGGGGCCGGCATGTGCGCGCTGACCGCGCCGGACGTGTTCACTCAGGACGACGACGGATTCGGCGAGATGCTACCCGGCCACACGGCGGTGGACCATCCGCTGGTGCGGGAGGCCGTCCGGGCCTGCCCGGTCGGGGCGGTGTCCCTGACCGACGACTGACGGGCCGGGCCCGGCGGGACGCGACACGGTCGCGCCCGCCGGGTTCCCACCGCTACGGAAAACGCGCCGGCCGGTTCAGAGGCACCGGCCGGTTCACACGCGCCGGCCGGTTCACACGCGCCGGCCGGTTCAGAGGCACCGGCCGGTTCAGAGGCCGAACTCCTGCGGGGACACCCCGAGCGCCATGCATGCTTCCCGCAGAACCTGAGCCTCCGCCGGGGCGATGTACCCGTCCGCGCCGGCGATCACGAAACCGGTCTGGACGACCGCCTTGGCCTCCACAGGCTTCTTCGCGGCCTTGGCGATCTCCTGCATGGCCTCGGTCTTGCCCTGCTGGAAGTTGAACATCATCTGGTCGACGTGCTTGTTGAACCTCTGCCGCAACTGCTCCGGAGGGAAGTTCTGCAGGACGTCGTTCTGCAGGATCAACGTCTCCACGTGGTGCCGCTCGGCGGGGTCGACAGAGCCGTCGGCGGCCGCGACCAGAGCGCACATCGCCATACTGGCGTCCCGGTACGCCCCGCTCTTGAGCTCCGTCTTGAGCGAGCCGAGCTGCGACTTGAGCAGCCCCACCAACTTCTCCTTCGAGCCGCCCGCGGCTCCCGTACCCGCCTGCCGCTGGCCGGCGGGGCCCCTCGTGCCCTGCGACTGCTGCTGCTGCAGCCCCTTGGCCTGGTCCTTGATGCGGTCCCACATAGCCATGCGTGCCACCCTGTCGATCGGATCGATGGTCCGCGCAGTGTGCGCGGCCGCTTGCAACCATTCTTCGTGGTCCGCCCGTCGGCGGCCCTCGCCCGGTGACCGGTGGGCCTCCCGGAGCAGGCGGCTCCGGAAGGTTCGGCGAACCGGTCACGCGTGGTCCTTCTGCCGATCACCTCGACGGGAACGCAGCCGGCGACCGACCGCCACGGCCAGCGCCACGACCACCAGTACCAGAACAACCTTCGAGAGCACCCCGACGTAACTCTCCACGAGCTCCCACTGATCACCCAGCAGATATCCGGCCATGACGAGGATGAAGTTCCATATGAAGCTGCCCAGCGCGGTGAGGAGGATGAAGAGCGGCAGAGGCATCCGCTCAAGGCCGGCCGGGACGCTGATCAGGCTGCGGAAGATCGGAATCATCCGACCGAAGAAGATGGCCTTCATGCCGTGCTTGACGAACCATTCCTCGGTCTTCTTGAGGTCGGAGACCTTCACCAGGGGAAGCCGCGCCCACAGGGCGTACATGCGGTCCCGGCCGAAGAGAGCGCCGATCTGGTAGAGGGCGACAGCCCCCACCACCGACCCCAGCGTCGTCCAGAACAGAGCGGAGAACAGGCTGATCACTCCCTGTCCCGCGGCGAAGCCCGTCAGCGGCAGGATGATTTCGCTAGGCAACGGCGGAAAGAGATTCTCCAAGGCGATCGCCAGCCCGGCCCCGGGGCCGCCCATGGTTTCGACAAGGCTGGTCGCCCACCCTGCGATGCCGCTCGCCGGTTCCGAGGCGAGGGGGAAATGCTGCATGTGCGTCTGCTCCAGGGCTGAGTAGGGGGCCGAGGCCGGGGCCGGCCAATTCGGCGTCACATCTTTTGGGGGTCGGAAATCCCGCAAAGGCCGGTCGGATACCGAGAGAGGAATCCGAGGTCCATCACGACTGAATCGCGGCGGATTCCGCATGACGAGGAACGTGATGGCACGTATCCGCGATCGGGAGATCGAGGCCTGGGGCCACCGGGGGCCTGCTCACGGAAGAGGTCGGGCGAGGCGCAGTTCACCGGGCGAACGCCGAGCCGCAACAGCGCCTCGCGCTGTGCGGGACCCGGGGGCTGCCGCACGACGATCGGAGGTTCCGCTCAGCAGAGAAGGATCTGGACACGGACAGGGCTTCGCGATCCTGAGTGCGAAGAATGCTGCCGGGTGACCTCCGTCGCGCAGGCGTGGAGATCCGGTGCTGAGGAGGGAATACCTGCCTGCACGGGGGGTGAGGCCGTCGTGCTCCCCGCCTTGTGACGGTGCTGGAGCGTGACGTCACCGTCGACGCCCTCCAGCGGAGCGCTCGGCCCTGACCCGTCGAATACGGACACGGAGTGAGAATGAGTTGCCGTGTCGACGGTCTGCGGGGTCTGGGAGGAGCCGCCGAGAGCGAACGCGGAAATCATCAGGAGCACGGCGATACCGGCGTAGAAGGCCAGCATCTTCCTGCAGCGCATTCCTACGCTCCCTGTCCCGGTCGATTCGGCCCGTAGGGCGAAGTGCCAAAGCCGCTCGGCGAATTGCCGCCGCAGGACTGCACTCTAACAGCCCGAACTGAACCGAACCTGAAGCGCATTTCTCCGTACGGCTCACGCGCTGCCGGGGCCGTACGTCCACCGACCCGGCGGGGCGGCGGGGTCGCGTCGGCCGCAAGGGCGGGCGAGCACGCGCGTGCGCCCGGCGCCGGCCTCCCAGGAGAAGTTCCGCTGTCCCTGTACGTCCGCGTAGCGGTGGTGGACCGCAACCATGGCTAACCCCTCTACTTTGATTTGTTGGTTAGTTCCATCGCGCCGCTCGCATCTAACCGGTCAACGGGAGCTGCGGCGGTTAGGGGTGGAGAATTCGCGTGAATGTGGGAACCCGTCCCTCCGCCAGATGCGATGGCTAGGGTCTGACGAATGGAGACCATGGGAAATCGGCGGGCGAGACGTGTGACGGCGGCCTTGGTAGGAGCCGCTGCTGCGGTGGTGTTCGGAGTCGGCGGTGCGCTGGCCGCGGGTACGTCGGACGAGGGGCGGACCGGCCGGGACCCGGTACCCGCGGAGAGCGTGCCCCCAGGACCGAGCGGTGGCGGCGACGTCTCGGGCGGCTCTGACGGTGGCGGAAGCGTGAGTGGCTCCGGCGGCGTCGACGGAGGGTCTGACGGTGGCGGAAGCGTGAGTGGCTCCGGCGGCGTCGACGGAGGGTCCGACGGTGGCGGAAGCGTCAGTGGGTCCGGCGGGTCGGAGGGCGGCGATGCCGGATCCATCGGGGGGCCCGAGCCCAGCGCCCACCCGAGCGGCCCGGATCCCACGGGCGGACCGAGCCCCTCGCCGACGGCTCCGGTCGATCTCGCGGAGGTCGCCCAGCGGATCGACGACCTGGAGAAGAAGGTCGACGAGCTGCCCACGAAGAAGGATCTGGCCGATGCGCTGCGCGCGTTCGCGGACTCCTTGGAGCAGCAGGACTGAGACGGGGCGTAAACGTGGCCCCGGCGCCGGCTCTCCGGTCGCGACGGGGCCGCGTCCGCCACGGGAGCCGGGCGCCGGCCGCGACCGGGCGGCCCCGACAAGGCGGGTACTCCGCGTGCTCGGGACAGCCCTCAGACGCGTTCCAGGGCCCGGTAAGGGGGCGTCGGCAGCTCGACCCCGATGGTGTCGCCGGCGCGGACCGTCCCGCCGTTACGGACCACGGCCATGACGCCCGACTTGAAGGTGAATTCGCCCGACACGGGATCCAGGGCGAAGACCTCACCCAGCAGCCCCGGGCGGAAGTCATTGATCTTCGCGCACGGATTGCGCAGCCCGGTCACCTCCAGCACCGTTTCCTCGCCGAGGCGCAGCAGGGTTCCGGTGGGGAGGCCGAGGAGATCCACTCCCGCGGTGGTGACGTTCTCGCCGAGCTGGCCCGCCGACACATCGAAGCCCTTGAGGGCGAGCTCCTCGAAGAGTTCCTCGTGCATCAGGTGGACCTGGCGCAGGTTGGGCAGGTCCGGTTCGTACGTCATGCGGAACTGGTGGCGGATCGTGGTGCCCGCGTGCACATCCCCCTCCACGCCGAGTCCGGCGAGCAGCGTGATGAACGGGTGGGTGGGTTTGCTGAACCCGTACCGCTCGTTGCGGCTCACCGCGGTGACCAGGCCGCCCATGGAGTCCTCCGTGTGTCGTCGTCCGTCGCTGCCCGATCGTACGGAAGGTCTGTCCGGGGCCCGGAAGCCCGGGGGACCCACGGGCTGACCGGCGCGGGCCGCCGGCCGGACTCATGCGGGCGCGCCGCGACCGAGCGCCCGAAAGGATGAATCGACCGCCGAACCCGGCGTGCCCCGAGGACGGAGGCCGCACTCTGCCGAGAGGGACGGCCGATGCCGCACCCGCCGTGCGGTGCGCGGCGGCGGCGAGGGGGAGTGGGCAGTGGAATCAGCCAAGGGCCGGCCGCGGGTGCCGTTGCGGGACCGGGCGCGCTACCGGTTCGACCGCACGCTCGCCCGTTCCCCCGGCACGCTGATGGGCTGGCTGGTGATCACCTGCCTGGCCGTCGTCGTCCCGGTCAGCCTGCTGCTGGTGTGGACCGATCCCGGATCGCCCACGTCCCTCTCGGAGCGGCTGATCGCGACATGGCGGATCAGCGCCGAGACGCTGCGCTTGGGCGCGGCCACCGGTACGCCACTGCGCCTGGTGCTCTCCGCGGTGCTCGGGTTGGTCGCGCTGCTCTGCGTGTCGACCCTCGTCGGGGTGATCACGACCGGACTGGCCGAGCGGATGGCGGAGTTGAGCAGGGGGCGGTCCACGGTCCTGGAGGAGGGGCACGTCCTGGTGCTCGGCTGGTCCGACCAGGTGACCACCGTGGTGAGCGAGCTGGTCGCCGCCCGGGCCCCGCGGCGGCCGCGCGCCATCGTGCTGCTCGCCGACCGCGACAAGGCGGAGATGGAGGAGGCGCTGACCGCGCGGGCCGCCCCGGCTGCCCGCGCCCGGATCATCTGCCGCAGTGGTCCCGCCAGTGATCCGGACGTTCTCGCACTCGTCAGCCCGCGGTCGGCGAGCACCGTGGTGGTGCTGCCGTCGGCGGAACCGACGGCCGACGCCGAGGTGCTGCGCATCCTGCTGGCCCTGCGGGCGGTCCTCGGCGAGGACACGGACGGGCCGCCGGTACTCGCCGCGGTCCGGGACGACCGGTACCGGGCCCCGGCCCGGCTGGCCGCGGGCCCCCGCGGCACGGTCCTGGAGACCGACACCGTCACGGCCCGGCTGATCGCGCAGTGCGTCGGCCGCCCGGGCCTCTCCCTCGTACTGCGCGACCTTCTCGACTTCGCGGGCGACGAGTTCCATGTCGCCGACGCCACCGCGTTCCACGACGGCCCCTTCGGAGCGACCCTGCTGAGCCACCCGGACTCCTGCGTGGTGGGGCTGCTCACGCCCGAGAGCCGTACGCTGCTGAATCCGCCCGCCGACACCGTCGTCCGCCCCGGAAGCCGCCTGATCGTGCTCGCCCGCGATGACGCCGGTCCCCGCGTGGAGGACTGCCGGAACCTCGTCGACGCCTCGGTGATCGCCGCTGCACGGGCCGAGCCGACCGGCCCCTCCCGGCTGTTGCTGCTCGGCTGGAACCGCCGGGCCCCCCTGGTCCTGGACCAGTTACGGAGCACGGCCCGCCCGGGCTCCGTCGTGGACGTGGTCGCCGACAGCGCCGTACCCGGGCCGAGAGAGCCGGAGGGCGGGGAGCCGTCCGGGCCGGACGTGCGCTTCCGGTCGGCTCCCCTGTCGCGGCCCGAGACCGTGCTCGGCCTCGACCTCGATCCGTACGAAACGGTGGTCGTCCTGGGCCCGGACCGGGGCGACGGCCCCGACCACCCGGACGACTGGACCCTGGTCACGCTGCTGGCGGTGCGACTGCTGGAGCAGCGAACCGGACGCGAGACGCGTGTCGTCACCGAGCTCCTCGATGACCGGAACCGCCCCCTGGCACCCGTCAACAGCGGCTCCGACGTCATCGTCAGCGGGATGCTCATCGGTCTTCTCATGGCTCAGATCGCCCAGAACCGGCATATGGCTCCCGTCTTCGAGGAGTTGTTCTCCGCAGAGGGCAACAACGTCTGTCTGCGGCCTGCCGGTGCCTACATCCACCCAGGAGCCGAGGCCACGTTCGCCGATGTCGTCGCCGCCGCGCGGGACCGGGGCGAATGCGCGATCGGCTACCGTCGGCACGATGTCGCCCGCACCGGACCCGGGGACCACGGCATCAGACTCAACCCGACGAAGGGCGAGCGGCGCGTCTGGCACGCCGAGGACCAGGTGGTGGTCGTCGCGACGGACCACCATAATCTGCCCACGGTCGCCGCCGGGGATTGCGGGACAGCCCTCAGCCCCAGGTGAGCGGGTCGAGATGGAGGTAGAAGCGCAGGCGCTCCTGATCCGGGGCGATGCCGTACCGCTCGGCGAACGCCGCGTCCGCGACCTGCGCCCGCTCCTCGTCCCCCCATGTCTCGCGTGCGTTGGCGAGCAGCAACGCCAGGTCGGCGTGACGGTCGGCCGCTCCGAGACGGCCCAGGTCGATGAAGCCCGACACCTCCAGGGTCTCCGGATCGAGGATGATGTTGGGCAGACACAGATCGCCGTGGCAGACGACCGAGTCGGCGGCCTCCTGATCCCGTCGCCGAGGGATCTCCCCGGTGAGGCGGGCCAGCAGCTCGGCGGGGGGCACGAGTTGCTGCTCGACCGGGAGGAACTCCGGATGCACGGCCCCCCGGGCCACGACGTCACGTGCGACGGCGACCACGGAGTCCAGCCCCCGGCGGAACGGACACGAGACCACGGCCACCTCGTGAAGCCCACGGACCGCGTCCGCGATGTGCCCCCAGGAAGCGCGAAGATCCTTGGCGCTCACCTGATCAGCGGGCACGCCGGAGACAGCACGGGTGACCAGGCAGGCGCCCGCGTCGGCGGTGTACCAGTCGAGCACCCGGGGACCTGGCACGCCCTGATCGCTCAGCCAGGCGATCCGGTCGCGTTCCGCCTCAAGTCCCGCCGCGTCCGTGGCGGGCACGCACTTGGCGTACCGGGTGGCGTCCACGGAGCGAAAGACGGAGGCACCCGATTCGCCCGCGGCGACAGGCAGCCAGTCGCCCCCCACGCCGAACAGCACCGGAGAGACGGCCCCGGGATCGCGGTGATCACTCATGGCGGAGACTCTAGCCAGCCCGGCGTACCGGGCCGGCCCGGAGCCACCCGAACCGGACTCCGTGTGACAGGCTCGTTTATGCTCCCGCTGGGGGCTGACCGGAAGGCAAGCTGAACATGACTGGGCAACGCGACCGTTGGGCGGAACTGACCGGTGGACAGGCGGGGGAGGAGTACGCCCAGCGGTTCGCACGGCTCGCCGAGTCGGGCCACGACATCCACGGTGAGGCCTCCTTCTGCGCCGCGTTGCTGGAACCGGCCGCCCGCGTGCTCGACGCGGGCTGCGGCACCGGCCGGATCGCGATCCGCCTCGCCGAACTGGGCCACCACTGCACCGGCGTGGACGTCGACTCCTCGATGCTCGCCGTCGCGCGCCGCGAAGCACCCGCACAGGACTGGCTCCTCGGCGATCTGGCCCGGCTGGACGCCCTCGGCCTGGATCCCGACTTCGACCTGGTGCTCGCCGCCGGAAACGTCATCCCGCTG
The DNA here is from genome assembly GCF_040638385.1 of Streptomyces sp. NPDC026589. Classification (NCBI taxonomy): domain Bacteria; kingdom Bacillati; phylum Actinomycetota; class Actinomycetes; order Kitasatosporales; family Streptomycetaceae; genus Streptomyces; species Streptomyces sp. NPDC026589. Next base: position 32,734 of record NZ_JBEZYG010000028.1, on the reverse strand, counting down.
CTGGCCCCCGGCACCGGAGCGACCGTTGTCGGGCACCTGGCCGCCGCCCTGCGCCCCGGCGGTCTGCTGGTCACCGGCATGGGACTGGACGCGGCACACCTGCCCCTCGACGAAGCTCCGGTCACCATCACCGAGTTCGACCGGTGGTGCGCCCGGGCCGGACTGAACCTGCGGCAGCGCTACGCGACCTGGAACGGCGACCCGTACGAGGACGGCGGCGGCTACGCGGTCAGCGTGCACACCCGACCGGCCACGTGACCCCGCGGCCTCTCGGGGAGTCCGCTCCCCACCGCTCGCTCACCGAAAGTCCCCCTTCGCGATCCTTCCTGTCCCAGGACCTGGAGATACCGGCATGCCACGCGTCGTCCTCGTCGAAGATGATCCGTCCGTACGCGACGGCGTCGAGATGGGGCTGCGCCGCCGCGGCCACGAGGTCCTCGCCACCGCGACCGGCGAGGCCGGCCTGGAGGCGCTGGACGTCTTCCGCCCCGACCTCCTGCTGCTCGATCTGATGCTGCCCCTGATGGACGGTGTCGAGGTGTGCCGCCGCGTACGCGCGAAAAGCCAGCTGCCGATCATCATGCTCACCGCGCGCGGCGATGACGTGGACATCATCGTCGGTCTGGAGGCCGGTGCCGACGACTACGTCGTCAAGCCCGCCCGTACCGAGGTCATCGAAGCCCGTATCCGTGCTGTGCTGCGCCGTATCGAAGCCCCGCCCGGCACCCGGCCCGCCGTCGAACACCACGCCTACCTGGACATCGACCGTTCCGGTCACACCGTCCTGAAGTCGGGCCGGCCGGTCCCGCTCGCACCTTCCGAGCTGAAGCTGCTGCTGTTCCTGTCCGCGGCTTCGGGAAAGGTCTTCAGCCGGCAGCGGCTCCTGGAAGAGGTCTGGGACCACAGCTACCACAGCGATGTGCGCCTGGTGGACGCCTGCGTGCGCCGACTCCGCATCAAGATCGAAGACCCGTCCGACAGCCCTCGCTACATTCAGACCGTGCGGGGATTCGGCTACCGCTTCGGCCCGCTGTGAAGATACCCGGAGCGGCCGCCGCGTTCGGGGTGCGCACCCGGCTGGTGCTCGCGTTCCTTCTGGTGGCCGCGGTCAGCGCGGCCACGACGGCCGCGTTGACCTACCGGGAGGCGCGCAGCGCGGTCCTCGAACGCGCACAGGACACGGCCGTCGCCTCCTTCCGCGAGGAGGTCGAGCGGTTCGTCCCCGGCCTGCCCCTGGACCCGGAATCGGTCCGGTGGGACCTGTACGACATCGCGGCCCGTTCCAAACCCCATCCGTGGATCGTGTTCGCCGAGTACGGCTCCGTGCGCGTCTCCTCGGGAGACCGGCCCGTCTCCGGTGTGCTGACCGGGGAGCTGCGCCGTGCCGCGCGGACCGCGCCGCACGGCGGCTTCCAGCGGGTCGTCAAGGACGGGAACGCGTATCTGACGATCGGGATGCCGGTGATGACACGGGTCGTCGCGGGCGGCGGCGCGGTGCCCAGCGGTCTGGTCCTCTTCGCCGTGATGCCCATGACGAACGAGGAGACGGACATCGACGCACTGGTGACCGCCGCGCGCGACGGTGCGCTGCCAGGGCTGGTCGTGGCCCTGGTGCCCGCCCTGTTCGCGGCGCGCAGCGTGCTGCGCCCCGTCCGTGAACTGCGCCGTGCCGCGGACTCCATGGGCGGCGGGCAGCTCGACGCGCGGATCACCGTGCGCGGCAGGGACGAAATGGCCGACCTCGCCCGGACGTTCAACAGCTCGGCGGCCCGCCTCGAACACTCCGTACAGGAACTCCGGGACGCCGGGGGGCGGGCCCGGCGTTTCGCCTCGGACGTCTCGCACGAACTGCGCACCCCCCTCGCGGGGATGCTCGCCGTCACGGACGTTCTGGACGAGGAGGCCGGGACGCTCGACCCGGACACCGCCCGGGCGGTGCGCCTGATCAGCGCCGAGACCGGGAAACTGGCCGTGCTGGTGGAGGACCTGATGGAGATGTCCCGCTTCGACGCCCGCGCGGCCGGACTCAGCACCGACGAGGTGGACGCGGCGGAGGCCGTACGGAGAACCCTGTCCGGCAGGCAGTGGCAGGACCGGGTCCGTGCGGAGCTGCCCGAGGGCGTCCGCATCCGCCTCGACCCGCGACGCTTCGACGTCATCGTGGCCAACCTCGTCGGCAACGCCCTGCACCACGGGGCCGAACCCGTCACCGTCCGGCTGTCGGCCCGAGCGGGTGCGCTGATCACCGAGGTGCGCGACAGCGGCCCCGGAATCGCCCCCGAAGCGCTGCCGAACGTCTTCGACCGCTTCTACAAGGCGGACGCCGCACGTTCCCGCTCGTCGGGCAGCGGCCTCGGACTCGCTATCACCCAGGAGAACGTGCGCCTCCACGGCGGCACGATCCGTGCTTCGAGCCCGCCCGGCGGCGGCGCGCTGTTCACCGTGGAACTGCCCTTCGACGGGCCCGCCGCCTCGGGCCACGGCGTGCCGGACGGTCAGGCTGCCGCACTCGGCGAACGGCCGGGGGCCGGCTCCGACAAGGACATGGGGGCCCACGCGTGAGGCAGCGGGCGTTGCGCGCGGCCGGGCTGACCACGCTGCTGGTGCTCGCCGGGGCGCCGCTCTCCGGCTGCGGTATCCAGGAGACGGGCGTGGTCGGGGCCGGGAGGCCGCCGGTCGGCGACCTGTTGCCCCCGCGTGACACACGGGTGCTGTTGTTCTTCTTCTCCCCCGACGACGAACTGCTGCCCGTGCCACGGATCGTCGACGTCCCCTGGCAGGGCGACCCGGAGATTTCGGCCTCGGAGAGAGAGGAGGCGAGCAAGGCCCTGTCGCCCCTGACGGCTGTCACCGCCCTGCTCGACGGGCCGAACAAGGCCGAACGGCGGGCCGGACTCCGCAACGCCCCCACACTGCCGCATGAGGCGTCCGCCGTGGACCGGGTCGTGACGGGGAATTCCACCGTCGAGGTCAGGCTGGACCTGCGGGTGAGGCGGCTGTCCGCCCCCGCCCGCGACCAACTCGTCTGCACGGCCGCCTTCGCCGCCCAGACGCAGGGGGCCCTGCCCGTCACCCTGGTCGGACGGGACGGTCGCCTCGCTCCGGCCGACTGCTCCCTCCGCCCGGTCCCGGCCCCGGCACGCTGAGCGCCCGAAGGGGGAGCGGGAACGGGCGGAGGGAGTGGGCCACCCAGCCGACGGCATGACAGCGGCCCGCCGGAACTTCCGTTCCGGCGGGCCGCTTCGCCCGGGATCACCCCGGGCGGTGTTCCGCCCGGGGGCGCCTCACCTTCCGAGGAAGGCGTTGTGGATCGTGACTGTCGACTCGTTGCCGCTCTTGTCGGTGACGACGGCCTTCAACGAGATCGCCTTGTCCTTCGCGGGGGCGCTCACGGTGACCTTGCCCGCGGTGACCTTGGCGGGCAGCCACTTCTCATTGTCGTACGACACCGTCACCCGCAGCGACTTCAGGCCGGCTCCGGCCGCCGCGCCCTGCACCACGACGGGGAACGTCTGCTGGGAGCCTGCCGGAACGGTGGAGTCCAGCGCGAGCCGCGGCTGGAAGCGGACCGTGGAGACCGGCAGCGTCGCCGGAGCTTCGGTGCGGGCCGAGGTGAAGGTCCACGAGGCGTCGATCCGGTTCCCGGCGCGGTACACCGCCGGGTTCCGGTTGATGGTGGTCGCCACCTTGTACGTGGCGGACTCCGCAGGCAGCGCGAAGAACCGCTCGTCGATGGCCGCGTCCTCCTTCGCGTACAGCACGCCGTCACGGTGGATGGTGGTGGTCGCACCGGCGTACCGGGCGAACCCGGGATGGCCCGGCCCGTCACTGACCAGCGCCAGCGAGCCGTAGAGGTTGTCGCCGTCGCGCACGAGCCCGTCGCCGGCCTCGATCCGTGGCCCCATCACACCGGCGTGGAAGGTCTCGGTGTGCGTCGTCCCCGGCTCGAAGCGTCGTGACTGCGCGAAGGAGTAGGCCCCTTCGACCTGCCGGTTGCCCGCCGCGTCCTTCTCACCCAGCACACCGGCCGCGATATTCCAGACGGCGTCGTCGTCCGTGGACAGGTACACCTTCCGGGTCCCCGGCAGGGGGTGCGCCGAGTAGAGCGGGGCGATCCCCCCGTTGGCCAGTTCACCGTCCGCCCTGACGATGCCGTCGAGGCCGGGCACGGACGATCCGATCCGCACCTTCACCAGGGCCATGTTCTTGGTCGTGTACGTCTTGCTGTAGCCGGTGGCCAGCTCCGGGACCAGACTGCCGGCGAGCGCGTTGTACTCGGTGGCCCCCTGCTTCCAATGGGCGGACCACTGCTGGTAGAGCGAGGAGTCGCCGGTCACCGGGGAACCCTGGTACGCGGTGCGGACGTTGTCGAAACTCGTGAAGTCGCTCCACAGAGTGATGCCCGTCTCGGGCGTGCTGAGGGAGTACATCATCCCCGCGCGCGTCGGAGTGGCCGAGGCGTCCGGCACCTTGAACGTCACCGGCCGCGTGGTCCGGGCGTCGAGGTCGACCGTGGTCGGGCCGGTCACCGAGAACCGGGGGTTGTTGATCAGGTCGGCGCCCTTGCCCGGAGCCGCGGGGTCGACCAGCAGGTCGGCCGACAGGTTGTAGGTGCCGCGCGGCAGCCGGACGGTGGCGGAACCGGACGACAGGTCAGGGAAGAACCGCAGGCCCGAGGCGTGACCAACGTACCCCTTCAGGTCCGCCTGCCAGCCTGTGCTGGGTGCGCCGTTCCGTCCGGTGGTGTTGAAGGTGACCTCGTACGACTCGGCCTCACGCTCCACCGCTGCCGCCGTGCGCACGCTCTGGCCGCCCCCGGACGCCACGACCGTGGCGGAGTAGGAGCCGTCGACCGTACCGCCGAGGCGGGTGTCGGCCGTCAGGTCCACGGCGGCGGTCCCGCCCGCCGGGACCGTGACCCGCTGGGCTCCGAGGGTGAAGAAGCCGGCCGGGGCGGGCTGTCCGTCCCCGCCGGTCGGCGCGGACAGCGACAGGTCCAGCGTCACGTCGGCGCTGCCGTTGTTGCGGTACGTCACCTGCTCGGTGACGGGGGTGTCGTCGGTGTGGGGCCAGGTCTGGGTGCCCAGGTTCACGGAGACCGGCTCGGCGACGACCGTCTGGTCAATCGCCCTGTCGACGGTGAGCCGGCCCGCGCCCTGCTGGAAGACCGAGTGGGCGCCGTCCTTGGCCGAGCCCGTCAGGGCGGCCTTGATCTGTGCGCCGGTCCAGGTGGGGTTCTTCTGCTTGAGTATCGCCGCGGCCCCCGCTACGTGTGGAGTCGCCATCGACGTGCCGTTGAGGCTGTGGTATCCGGGCGGGTTCTGCCCCGCCACGCCCTCCGCCGCGGCCGCCGTGATCGAGACGCCCGGCGCGGTGATGTCGGGCTTGACGGCCTTGTCACCGGTACGGGGACCGACGCTGGAGAAGTCGGCCATCAGGTCGTTGTCGTCGACGGCGCCGACGGTCAGGGCCGCGTCGGCGCTGCCCGGCGACGCGACCGTGCCCTGGCTCGGCCCGTTGTTGCCCGCGGCTATCGCGAACAGGACGCCCTTCTCCGCGGAGACCTTGTTGACCTGGGCCTCCAGCGGGTCGATGCCGGGGGTGTCGAGGCCGCCCAGGCTCATGTTGATGACGTCGGCGCCCTGGGCGACGGCCCAGTCGACCCCCGCGATGATGCTGGAGTCGTCACCGAAGCCCCGGTCGTCCAGCACCTTCGCGTTGATCAGCCGGGCTCCGGGGGCCACGCCCTTGAACCGGGCGTCCTTCGCCCCGGTGCCGGCCGCCGTCGAGGCCACATGTGTGCCGTGCCCGTCACGGTCCCGGGCGTCCGGGGAGCCGCTGAAGTTGCGCTCAGCCGCGACCCGGCCCGCCAGGTCCGGATGGGTGGCGTCGATGCCCGTGTCCACGACGGCGATCTTCACACCGGTGCCGTCGAACGACCGGGCCCAGGCCGCCGGGGCGCCGATCCGACCGGTGCTGCGGTCGAGCGAGGCCTTGCGCACACCGTCGAGCCAGATCCGCGCGATGCCGGACGCGGTGGCCGCCGAACCGTCCTTCCGCTGACGCGTCAGGGCGTCCCACAGAGCGCCTTCGCTGTCGGTGGCCGCGGCACTGGTGACGGCATCGGCGTCGAGGGCCGACAGGGTCCGGCGGACGGTGGTGCCGTCGGCGGACCGCACTTCGGCACGGGCTGACCCGGCCGCCGCTCCCCGGTATCCGACGATCACCTTGAGCCCGGCCCGGTGGGCCTGGAGGCTCTCCGGCTCGGCCAGAGCGGTGATGTCGAACAGCCGCCGGTCCAGCCTGCCGTCGGCGATCAGCTGCCGGGCGTCACGCGGCACCACATGGGTGCGGCCGTCGTGGATCTCGGTGAAGAAGGGGATGTCCTCCCGGCCCGTGGCCCGCTGGATGCCACCGACCCGGCCCTTGGCGTCCACGAGGACCCGGTCACCGGTGATCAGGGTGACGGTGTCGACGGCCCGGTCGTCTGCCTTTAAGGCCTTGGCGCTGGTCGGGGATGCCGTGTCCGGGCCGCCGGTCTTCCCGGACGCCGGAGCGGTCATGCCGGCGGTCAGGGCGACCGAGGCCGCGGCGACGAGCGCGTACGCCCTCGTTGATCTTTTTCGCAAGATTGTCCCTGCTCAGGAGTGGTTCGGGCGGGCGAAGGCCCGGCCGTACGGGGCGCGTTCGGATACGCGTTCGGCCCCGGATTCCTGAAGTATGCAGAGGCTGTTCGGGCGCACTCAATGATCGTTGTGTAACAGCGGGGCACCCGGAAACGGCCTGCTCGCGAGGGCGTACGGCACGGGATCAGCCGGACGGCGTGACCGGACTCCACACGCCCAACCACTGCTCGGCGCCGTACTCCTCGAACCGGGTCACCTCGGTGAACCCCAGCTTCCGCGCGAGGCGCATCGACGGGGTGTTGGCGATCTGTGTGCAGAGGACCACCGGTTCGCCCGGCCGCGCGGCGGCGAACCAGCCGAGTACGGCGGCGCACGCCTCGGCGGCGTACCCGAAGCCCCAGGCTTCCGGCAGGAACAGGTAGCCGAGTTCGGTCTCCCCGGCATCCGGACGGAGGCGATCCGGGAGTTCCCCGGGCCGACGGTCGAGAGTGATCGTGCCGATCATCGCTCCGTCGAGCTCGACCACGAAGAAGCCCCGCCGTCGCCCCGGCACCTCGGGGACGGAGCGTTCGAGAGCGTCGCGCGGTTGCGGACCGCCGATGTGAGCGCCCACCTCCGGTGATGCGAACAGCTCGACGAACGCCGCGCGGTCCCGCGCCTCGGACTCACGGAGCACGAGCCGTCGCGTCCTGATCGGGGCGGGCGGCCAGGTGGCGCTGGGGAGTTCAGCCATGGCGGGCAAGCTATCGCACGGCGCGCGAGGAGCCGCCCCGCCCCCCTCGGCGACATCTCCCACGGGCCGGTCACCACGCGTCGATGACCGGTACGCCGGGTTCGTGGTGCTGCCACGCCTCGTCGAGGCGCGCGAGCCGGTCCGTGGCGGCGATGCCGTACAGGGACGCGACCTTGCCGTCGCTGACCTCGAAAGCCACGGCGCCCACGACCCGGCCCCCGACCACGGCGACGACGGCCAGGGTGCCGTTGACCCGCGCGAGATGCATCGCGAGCGAGCCGCCGGCCAGCCGCCGCTTCGCCGGCGTCGGCTTGAAACCCGCCCGCACGAAGGAGGCGACCCGCTCGCGCGACGTGTACCGCAGCAGCCGCCTGGCCAGTCCGGCGCCGTCCGAGACCGCCGTCACGTCGTCGGTGAGCAGCGCCACCAGCCGATCGGTGCGCCCGGACGTGGCGGCGGCGAGGAACTCCTCGACGACCCGGCGCGCGGACGCGGGGTCTGCCGCGCAGCCGCGGCGGCGCTCGGCGGCGACCCGGGTACGGGCCCGATGGGCATGCTGCTGGCTCGCCGACTCGGTGATGTCGAGGATCGCGGCGATCTCGGCGTGGCTGTACGAGAAGGCCTCGCGCAGGACGTAGACGGCCCGCTCGGCCGGCGAGAGGCGCTCCAGGAGGGTCAGTACCGCCAGGGTCACCGATTCACGCTGCTCGAAGGTGTCGGCAGGGCCGAGCATCGGGTCGCCGTCGAGGAGCGGTTCGGGCAGCCACGCGCCGGCCGATCGCTCGTGACGCGCCTGTGCCGAGCGGAGCCGGTCGAGGCAGAGGTTGGTGGCGACCTTGGTCAGCCACGCCTCGGGTACCTCGATCCGCTCGCGGTCCGCGGCCTGCCAGCGCAGGAACGTGTCCTGCACGGCGTCCTCGGCGTCGGCCGCCGAGCCGAGCAGACGGTACGCGAGCGAGGCCAGCCTGCTCCGGCCGGCCTCGAACTGATCGACGGCTGTGCTGTCCATGCGCAACAGCCTAGGAGGCGACCCGCGTACCGGCCCGGCCGGGCGCGGGGGCAAGCCGGTGCCTGCGCTTCGGCAGGCCGAAGGTCGGATGGGGGATGCCCCACCAGGCGCCCTTGAGCACGCCCGACTTGAGCCGTGCGGCGGTTCGGCCGCCCAGGTACCAGGCCTTGGACCGGGCGTCCCCGTCCACCATCTGGAAGATGGCGTCCCGCCGTCCGAGGCTGATGTGGTTGCCGAAGTACTTCAGCCCGGTGGCCGGGACCTCGCGGCCCGTCAGGCGCGCGATGATCGCGGCGGTCGCCCGCATGTTGGTGAGACCGGCCGAGGCGCAGGACATCGGCAGCGGCCGGCCGTTCTCGCCGATCGCGTAGGCGCAGTCGCCCGCGGCGTAGACGTCCGGGTGGGAGACCGAACGCATGGTGCGGTCGACGACGATCTGGCCCGTCCCGGCGACCTCCAGTCCGGCGGCGGCGGCCATGGGGTGCACGGCGAACCCGGCCGACCACACGGTCACATCGGCCGGGACGGACCTGCCGTCGGTGGTGAGCACCCGGGTCGGCTCGACGGCGTCGACGGCGGTGTGTTCGTGCACGGTGACGCCGAGCCGGTCGAAGGCGCCGCGCAGATGACGACGCGCCTTCGGGGAGAGCCAGGCGCCCAGCTCGCCGCGGGCCGCGAGCGCGACCGAGAGCCCGGGCCGCGACTCGGCGATCTCGGTCGCGGTCTCGATGCCGGTCAGCCCCTCGCCGACGACCACGACGGTGCCGCCCCCGCCCAGGCCGGCCAGGCGCTCGCGCAGACGCAGCGCCGAGGACCGGCCGGCCACATCGAAGGCGTACTCGGCCGCGCCGGGGACGTCATGGTGGGCGACGGAGCTGCCGAGCGCGTAGAGAAGGGTGTCGTAGGCGAGTTCACCGGCGCCGTCCTCGCCGGCCACGGCGACGGTCCTGTGCTCGGGGTCGATACCGGTGACACGCGCCAGACGCAACCGCACCCCGGTGCCCGCGAACACGTCGGCGAGCCTGCGGGAGGCGAGCTCCTGGCCACTGGCGAGCTGGTGGAGGCGCATCCGTTCGACGAAGTCGGGTGCGGCGTTGACGACGGTGATCTCGGTGTCGGCGGGGGAGAGTCTGCGGGCCAGGTTGCCGGCGGCGAAAGCCCCGGCGTAGCCGGCGCCGAGTACGACGATGCGGTGCTTCATGACATGGCTCCTGTCTCGTTCGCGTACCCCTTGAACGGGACAGCGCTCCGATTGCTGACAGGGGTCGGATGTGAGCCGGGTCACCCGGTGGACCCATCCCTTCGGCGCCCGGCTCCGAATCACTGGTGAGGGCGGGCCCGGACTTCTTCCGAAGGAGCAGGTGGGATCGATGGCCCGGACACGATCACTCCTCACCCCTGATCTTCCGCCCCGTTTCGAGACGCCGGACCTTCCGGGGGCGCGGACCGGCGACGCCGTTCGGTCACCACTGCCTCTCGCGCGGGACCAGGGCGGACAGGGCGAGGCACCACCACCGGAACCCTCCGGTCGGCCCGCTGTGACGCGCTGACCCCGGTAGTCGCCCGACCGAATTTTGTACGTTTTGCCCGTATGTAGTGGGTCGTAACCACAAAAAGGGACTTTTCGCCGTGCGCGAGAATTTGCCACGCCGCGAAGAGAAGAGCTATAAGAGGCATGTGGTTCAGGCGCCGCCGGGAATTCCGGGGAGGCCGCCATGGAGGTTTCCCATGTTTCTGACTCCGTCCGACACGGAGAAATTGCTACTGAGTGTTGCCGGAATGATCGCCCGTGACCGGCGCGCCCGCGGCGTCCGCCTCAACTACCCGGAGACCGTCGCCCTGCTCGCGTGCTGGGCGATGGAGCGGGCCCGTGAGGGAGCCCCGGTCAGCGAGCTGATGACGGCGGGAAGGGCCGTGCTCACCCGTGCTGAAGTGCTGGAAGGCGTCCCCGAGATGCTGCACGACGTCCAGGTCGAGGCGACCTTCCCGGACGGGCGCAAGCTCGTCACGATCACCTCGCCGATCCCGTGATCCCCGGCGAGATCCGGACGGGCTCCGGAGTCGTGCACATCAATGCCGAAAGCACGGTATTGCCTCTCACCGTGGTGAACGACGGAGACCGGCCCATTCAGGTCGGATCCCATCTGCATTTCTCCGACGCGAATCCGGCTCTTTCTTTTGACCGGACCGCCGCCCGGGGATTTCGGCTCGATATTCCGTCGGGGACGTCGCTGCGCTTCGAGCCGGGCGTCGGCGTCGACGTCAGCCTCGTCGAACTCCGCGGCCGCCGCCGCGTTCCCGGCATCGTGCTGCCCGAGGCCCGGACCCCCGCGCCCGCCCCCGCCCCCACACCTCGAACGGAGGACCTAGTGACATGGCCCAGCTGACCCGTGCCGCCTACGCCTCGCTCTACGGCCCCACCACCGGGGACCGGATCCGCCTCGCCGACACCGATCTCTGGATCGAGGTCGAGGAGGACCGTTGCTTCGGCGGCGACGAGGCCGTCTTCGGGGGCGGCAAGTCCATCCGCGAGTCGATGGCCCAGGCCACCGCGTCCCGGGCCGAAGGCGCACCCGACCTGGTCATCACCAACGCGGTCGTCCTGGACCACTGGGGCGTCGTCAAGACCGACATCGGCGTTCGCGACGGGCGGATCGTCGCCCTCGGCCGCTCCGGCAACCCCGACATCAGCGACGGCGTCCATCCGGATCTGGTGATCGGCCCGGGCACCGACGTGATCTCCGGCGAGGGCCGCATCCTCACGGCCGGAGCCGTCGACACCCATGTCCACTTCCTGATGCCGGAGACCCTCCACGAGGCGCTCGCCACCGGCACCACCACCGTCATCGGGGGCGGCACCGGCGCCACCGAGGGCTCCAAGGCCACCACCGTCACCCCCGGCGCCTGGAACCTCGCCATGATGCACCGGTCCCTGGACCGCGTCCCGCTCAACGTCATGCTGTTCGGCAAGGGCTCCACCGTCGGCGAGGAGGCCCTGCGCGAGGCGGCCCTCAGCGGCGCCGGCGGCTACAAGGTCCACGAGGACTGGGGAGCCACCCCCGCCGCGATCGACGCCGCGCTGCGGGCGGCCGACGCCTACGGCCTCCAGGTGGCGCTGCACGCGGACAGCCTCAACGAGGTCGGCTACGTCGAAGGCACCCTCGACGCCATCGCCGGACGCGGTATCCACGTCTTCCACGCGGAGGGCGCGGGCGGCGGCCACGCTCCCGACATCATCACCGTGGCCTCCCACCCGAACATCCTCCCGGCATCCACCAACCCGACGCTCCCGCACACCGTCAACACCGTCGCCGAGCACCTCGACATGCTGATGGTGTGCCACCACCTCAACCCCCGGGTGCCCGAGGACCTCGCCTTCGCCGAGTCCCGGATCCGGGCCACCACCATCGCCGCCGAGGACGTGCTGCACGACATCGGCGCACTGTCCATCACCTCCTCCGACGCCCAGGCGATGGGCCGCATCGGCGAGGTCGTCTGCCGCACCTGGCAGGTCGCCCACGTCATGAAGCAGCGCTTCGGCGACCGCGGCAGCGAACTGCCCGCCGACAACGAGCGAGCGCGCCGGTACGTCGCCAAGTACACGATCTGCCCGGCCGTCGCCCACGGCATCGACCACGTCGTCGGCTCCGTGGAGCCCGGAAAGCTCGCCGACCTGGTGCTCTGGGACCCCGCCTTCTTCGGGATCCGGCCCGCCGCCGTCATCAAGGGCGGCATGGCCGTGTACGCGCCGCTCGGCGACGCGGGCGCGGCGATCCCCACCACACAGCCCGTCCTCATGCGCGCCACCGCCGCCGCCGAGGCCGCGCCGCACCTGTCGGTCAGCTTCGTCTCCCCGTTGGCGCTGGCCGACGGGCTGGCCGAACGTCTCGGCCTGGTCCGGGAGTTGGTCGCCGTACGGCCCACCAGGCACCTCACCAAGGCGGACCTGCCGAACAACACGGCGCTCCCGGCCATCGACGTGGATCCGGAGACCTTCGCCATCCGCATCGACGGGGAGCTCGTCGAGCCCGCCCCCGCCGCCGAACTGCCGCTGGCCCAGCGGTACAGCATGTTCTGATGTCGCTTCTCGCCCCCTACCTCCTCGCCGACGGGCGGCTCCCGGTCGGCGCCCACACCTACAGCGCGGGCCTCGAACCGGCCGTCGCGGCGGGCCTCACCCGCGCGCAGATCCCCGCCCTGCTGAGGGCCCGCCTGCACACCACCGTCGTCACCGAAGCCGCCGGCGCCGTACTCGCCCTGCGGGCGGCCCAGCGCGATCCGGTGGACTACACGCCCGTGCAGGAGGCGCTCGCCGCCCGGACGCCGACGGCCCCGCTGCGCGAGGCCTCCGCCGCACTGGGCCGAGGCGTGCACCGCCTCGCCCGCCGGCTGGCCCCCGGCCATCCCGCGGTCACCGCCCTGACCCGGCTCCACCCGCGCCCCCTGCGGCCGGTCACCCTCGGGGCGCTCGGGGCGGCCCTGGGGGTGGGGGAGGAGGCGCTGGCCCACGGCGTCGTCTATGACGAACTGCAGACCATCGCCTCCGCCGCGCTCAAGCTGCTGCCCGGCGACCCCCTCGACTCCGTCGCGTGGATCGTCGCCGCCGAGGCGGACGCCGCGCGAGCCGTCACCGAAGCACTGGCCGTGCGCACCCCCGCCGAACTCCCCGCCCGTACACCACCGCTCACCGAGCAGTGGGCACTCGAACACGACCGACGCGAACGGAGACTCTTCCTTGCCTGACAACGCTTCCGCCCAGCAGCCCGGACAACCCGCCCAGGGCCCCAACGAGCACTATCACCAGCCGCTCAACCAGCCGCGCGCCCTGCGCATCGGCGTCGCCGGCCCCGTCGGCACCGGCAAGAGCTCCATCCTCGCCACCCTCTGCCGCGAACTGGCCGGCGAGCTCTCCATGGCCGTCGTCACCAACGATATCTACACCGACGAGGACGCCCGATTCCTCCGCTCGGCCGGCGTCCTGCCCACCGAGCGCATCCGCGCCGTCGAGACCGGAGCCTGCCCCCACACCGCGATCCGCGACGATGTGAGCGCCAACCTCGACGCGGTCGAGGACCTGGAGGAGGCCTACGGACCGCTGGACCTGGTGCTCATCGAGAGCGGGGGCGACAACCTCACCGCCACGTTCAGCCCCGCCCTCGCCGACGCCCAGCTCTTCAGCATCGACGTCGCGGGCGGCGGGGACGTCGCCCGCAAGGGCGGCCCGGGCATCACCGGCGCGGACCTCCTGGTCATCAACAAGACCGACCTCGCCCCGCACGTGGAGGTCGACGTGGCCGCGATGGTCGCCGACGCCGAACGGGCCCGCGACGGTCTGCCCGTCCTCGCGCTGTCCAAGCACGACCCCGAGTCGATCGCCCAACTGGCCGACTGGGTGCGAGCCGTGCTGGTACGCCACCGCTCCGGCACCCATGTGCCGACCGACCCCGGCCCGATGGCGCCCCACAGCCACAGCCACGACGGCTCGTGACCGGCCCGCCCGCGCCCGCCGCCCGCCCGGCCGAGCCCGACGACCCCACGGTCGTCGCCGTCGAGCGTGACGCCTCCGGCCGGCACCTCGCCCGCGAGCTGTCTCCCGGGGCGTTCCTCGCCCCCCGCCCCCTGCTGCCCTGCGCGGACCGCCTGCGGATCGCCCTCGTCGGCACCCGGGCGGGGCTGCTGGCCGGCGACGATCTCCGGCTGCACGTCTCGGTCGGCCCGGGGGCCCGCCTGGAACTGGTCGAACCCTCCGGTCTGGTGGCGTACGACCACCGGGGAGGGAGATCGGCGTGGCGGGCCAGGATCGACATCGCGGCGGGAGGCCGACTGGACTGGGACGGGAAGCCGTTCGTCGTCGCGCACGGGGCGTGGGTCGACCGCACGATGGAGGTGACGCTCGCTCCCGGCGCCCGGATGCTGTGGCGCGACACCCTCGTCCTGGGCCGCTCCGGGGAACGCGGCGGCCGCGTCCGGGCCAGGACCCGGGCCGTGCACGAGGACCGGGAACTGCTGGTCGAGGACCTCGACCTGACCGACCCGGACATACGCGAACTCCCCGGCGTCCTCGGCCCGAACCGGATCATCGGCTCCGTCACCGCCCTCGGCGCCCGCCCGCCGGGACCGCCCCACCCCTACCGGACGGACCTCGCGGGCCCGGGGGCCCAGGTCCGGCTGCTGGACACCGAGGCCCCGGCGCTGGAAGCGGAGCTGTCGGCACTGTGGGACCACTGGCGGACCGAGAACGAAAGCGAATGACGCTCGTCAGGGGCGTCCCAGCACCGTGAAGGGGTTGGGTACCGCATACGGGCGGTGCCTCAGGCCCTGCCGTGGGAGACCCGCGAACGCCGGGCCACGGCATCCAACGACACCGCCAGCAGCAGTACCCCGCCGGTCACCATGAAGCGGTACGCGGAGTCGAGATTCAGCAGCGTGAGCCCGCTGGAGATGGACTGGATCACGAGAACGCCGAGCAGTGCGGCGAACGCGGTGCCCCGGCCGCCGAACAGACTGGTGCCGCCGATGACGGCTGCCGCGATCGCGTTGAGGTTGACGTCACCGCCGCCGCTGCTCTGGTTGGCCGCCGCGAGCCGTGAGGCGGAGAGGACGCCGCCGACGCACGCGAGCGTCGCGCACACCACGAAGGCGGTGGTGAGGACGGCCCTCACGTTCACGCCCGCACGCCGGGCGGCTTCCATGTTGCCGCCGACCGCGTACATCGACTTGCCGAAGGAGGTGTGGGACAGGACATAGTGCAGCGCCAGCACCAGGGCCAGGAAGAACACGAACATCCAGCCCACCCCCCGGTCCCGGTTGAGATACCAGACCGCCGCGCCGAGGCCGGCCAGCAGCGCCAGACTCCGTCCGGCGAGCAGGCGCCGGGAGGCGGCGGTGAGCCCCGCCCGGCGGCGCTCCGACGCACGCGCGGCACCGGTCGAGTACAGCGCCGCCGCACCCGCGACGACCAGCGCGTACGCCAACCAGGGTGGCAGGAACTGGAGTTGCGCGAAGGCCACCAGGCCCGAGTCGTAGGGCAGGTTGATCGATCCCTTGGGCCCGAGTATCCACAGCTGCACGCCGAGGAAGCCGAGGAGGCCGCCGAGGGTGATGACGAAGCTGGGTACCCCGACCCGGTTGTGGACCTGGGCGTAGAACCAGCCGATCAGACCCGCGAGGGCCAGCGAGACGGCGACGGCGAGCCAGGCCGGCAGCCCCCGGTCCACGAAGAGGACCGCCAGTACGGCAGCGCCGAGGCCGCTGACCGAGCCGACCGACAGATCGATCTGGCCGACGAGGAGGACACAGACGACTCCCAGGGCGATGATGCCGACCGGCACGCTCTCCAGGGCGAGGTTCGTGAGATTCGCGCTCGACAGGAAGATGGGGTTGAGGACCTGCATCACGCCCCAGATCACGACCAGCCCGGCGAGGACGGGCAGGAGCCCGAGGTCGCCGCCGCGCAGCCGGACGAGAACCGCTCGCAGGCGGTCGCGCGCACCGGCGGACCGGGCCGCCGGCCCGACGGGCTCGCAGGGGGAGAGCTCCGGGCTCGTGACAGCGGCCGGTTCCGTCATGATGCTTCCCCCTGGTGCGCCGTACCGGTCCGGTACGCCGGCTCCGTTCTGTCGCCCGTGGCCCGGTCGCGGCCGGCGCGGCGGCTGACCACGTTGTCGGTGGCTCCGGTGATGGCCGCCACCAGTTCCGACGCTGTCGTCCCGGCCGCTTCGAAGACTCCGTTGTTGCGGCCGAGTCGCAGGACGGCCACGGTGTCGGCGACGGCCCGCACGTCGGCCATGTTGTGGCTGACCATGATGACGCCCAGCCCACGCTCCCTCAGACGCTCGATCAGATTGAGGACTTCCGCCGTCTGCGCCACGCCCAGGGCGGCCGTCGGCTCGTCCAGGATGATCACCTTGGGGTCGCCCAGGAGCGTCCGCGCGATGGCCACCGTCTGCCGTTGGCCGCCGGACAGGGCCGCGACCGGGACGCGTACCGAGGGGATCTTCGCCGACAGCTCCCCGAGCAGAGCACGGGAGCGGACCTCCATGCCCACCTCGTCCAGGCGCAGCCCACGCGACTCGCGCCCGAGGAAGAGGTTCTCCACCACGTTCAGGTTCTCGCACAGGGCGAGGTCCTGGAACACGGTCGCGATGCCGAGCCGTTGTGCGGTGGCCGGGGAGGTGATCGCCACGGTCCCGGCACCGAAGCCGACGGTTCCGGCGTCCGGCTGGTGCACCCCGGAGAGGACCTTGACCAGGGTGGACTTCCCCGCGCCGTTGTCGCCCACCAGAGCCACGACCTGCCCCGCGGCGACGTCGAGGTCGACATCGGTGAGTGCGGCGACGGCGCCGAAGGATTTGCTTATTCCGCGCAGGGAGAGCAATGAGCCGCCCGGCGCCTCGTGAGGGGAGGGCAAGGAGTCAGCGGACATGGACCGGCCTTCCGGAGGCGGGCGGGCGGGGACAGTGGTGGCCCGGGGGCGGGCATCCCACCCCGCCGCGGACGGTCGTGGACGCCGCACGGTCGGGCCGGTGGGACTACGTGAGGCCCGCCTCGGCACAGGCGGCGGCGTACGTCGTCGTGCACACCTCGGCGGTCTTCAGCGGCTTCCCGTCGCCCACCAGAACCTCCGCGATGTTCTCCCGGGTGACCACGGTGGGGGTGAAGAGTTCCGAGGGGGTGCCGAAGAGCGTGGTGTCGCCCCGGGGCTTCTCTCCCCTGGCGAAGGCGAACGCCGCGGTGGCGGCGGCTTCCGCGACGGTCTTGATGGGCTTGGAGATGGTGTTGTACTGGTCGCCCTTGACGATCCGCTGGGCGGCGGCGAGTTCGGCGTCGTTCCCGGTCACCGGCGGCACGGTAGCTCCGGCCGCTTTGAACGCGGCGATGGATCCGCCGCCCGTGCCGTCGTTGGCGGCGACCACTCCGGCGATCCTTCCCGGAAACTTGGCTATCTGGCCGCTGACCCAGCTCTGCGCCTTCCCTGGTTCCCAGGCAGGGGTGTCGTACTCGGCGAGGAGCTCGAATCCGCTGGAGTCGACCGCGCTGTGCATGCCCTTCTTGATCAGGCCCGCCGCCGCGTCGGTCGGTGATCCGTTGACCTGGAGGAGGCCGCCCTCGGCCGAAGTGGCCTTGAGGTGCTCCACCAGGGACGCGCCGATCATGGAGCCGATCTTCTCGTTGTCGAAGGAGACGTAGTAGTCGGCCTTGACCGCCGGGATCGGCCGGTCGTACGCGATGACCGGGACCCCTCGGCCCTGTGCCGTACGGACGGTGCTGGCCGCCGCGGCGGAGTCGACCGGATCGATCACGATGACGTTGGCGCCCTGCGCGAGCGCGGAGTCGGCCTGCTGCTGTTGCTTCGCGGCGTCGCCGCCCGCGTTCTGGTACAGGACCTCGCAACCACCGCAGAGATCCTTCACCTTGGCCCTGAAGAGGGGAGCGTCGTACAACTCGTACCGGGTGGAGGCGATATCGGGCATCAGGAACGCGATCTTGGCGTCCTCCGGTGACGTGCCGTCCGTGCCGCCCGGCGCCTTCGTCGTACACGCGGCGGCGGCGACGATCACCGCCGTCGCGGACAGGGCAGCGGCGAACGATCTGACAGAGCGTTGCTTCACTGGAATCTCCTGGTCTTCAGGCGGAGAGCCCTCCTTCGCGTCAAATTAACAGCGCACGTGTTAGTAGTGTCAATGGGCATGTCATAAATAACAGGGTGGCCGGCCGTTCAGAGCCGTCCGGGCAACCGCGCGCGAGCCCTCCACTCCGCCCGGGCCGTCACCAACTCCGCCCGGTACCGCTCGTATCCGTCCTCGTACAGCGCCCGTACGTCCTCGCGCGGATCGACGACCCGGTGGCGTCCCGGAGGGGCCTCGTACCCGGGGGACAGGGAGGCGCGGGCGACGGACACCACGCCGAGCGCCCCGACCTGCTCCTCCAGCGGAACGCGGACGGGCCGGCCGAGGACATCGGCGATCAGCCGGGCCCACATCACCGACCGGGTGCCGCCGCCGCACAGGGCGAGGGTGCCGCTCAGCCCCGCCGTGTCCAGGCAGTGCCTCGCGGCGTAGCCGATGGCCTCGCAGACGGCCCGCACGGCGTCCTCCCGGCCCGTCGCCAGGCTGAGCCCGTCGAGTCTGCCCTGGGCCGACGGCTCGACGAACGGGGCCCGTTCGCCCGCTTCGGACAGGAAGGGGAAGGCGTGGACGCCCCGGGCTCCGGGCGGGCTGTCGGTGAGCAGGGCGTCCACGTCGGCCGTGGTCGCGCCGACGAGGGCGAGCACCCACTCCAGTGCCGCCGTTCCGACCATGGCGGGCATGGCGCGCAGCCACCGGCCGGGGGTGGGTGTGCACAGCCACATGCCGGCGGGCTCGGCGAGCGGATCGAGATCGACGCGGTCGGTCAGCACCTGGCTCGCGAGGGTCGTGCCGAGGATGAGAACGCCGTCTCCCACCTTGCGCACCCCGCTGCCGATGGCGCAGGCCGGCAGGTCGTACGGCCCCGCCACGACCGGCAGTCCCTCGGGCAGCCCCAGGAGTCCGGCGCCGCGGCCGTCCAGCCCGAGCACCGTGCCCGGAGCGGCGGGAGGAGGCAGCAGCCCCGCCCGGTCCCCGACACCGCAGGCGGCCAGGGCCCGGGGTGCGTAGCGGCGGGTCCGCGGGTCGAGGAACGGCAGCGTGGCGTCGGACGCGTCGAGGCACACCCGGCCGGTGAGGCGCTGGGCGACCGCGTCGACGCAGTACCCCGCGACGGCGGCCCGGTCCAGCGAGTCGGGCTCGTGCTCCTGGAGCCAGTTCAGCAGCGGGCCGTGGCACCCGGGGAACATGCCGGAGCCGGTGTGGGCGAAAGCGGTGCTGATCGTGCCGTCCACCAGCCAGCGGGTCACCAGGTCCGAGGCCCGCGCGTCCATCCAGGAGATGGCGGGCCGCACCGGGCGGCCCTCGGAGTCCCGCAGCCACAGACCGTCCCCCTGCCCGGTGAGCGCCACGGCGTCCGGCGGCCGGCCGACCGCGGCGGCGACCTCGCGCACGACCTCGCCGACACCGGCCACGACGTCATCGAGATCCTGCTCGACCCGTCCGCCCGGCAACATGTCCAGACGCGAGCGCCGGCTCGCGGAGGCCAGGGCGCCGCCCGTCCCGTCGAACGCCACGGCCTTGGTGACCGACGTCCCGATGTCCACACCGATGATGGTGCTCACGCGTGGTGCCTCCTGTACGAGCCGGTAGCGGCCGATACGAGCCGAGGGGTTCCTGGACGAAGGGGCACGACGACGGCGGCGGCGGCCGTCAGGGCCGACCGGCCGTCAGGACGTCGGGGTTCGCGAGGTGGGACAGCTTCTCCCCGCGCAGGAAACGGCCGACCTCGGCGGCGGTGATGGCCGCCGCTCGGTGCGCCGTCTGCCGGGTCGCGCCCGCGAGATGGGGTGTGGTGATCACGTTCGGCACGTCGCGCAGGGCCCAGTCGGCGGGGATCGGCTCGATGTCGTACACGTCGAGGGCGAGCGCCCCGAGAGCGCCGCCGCTCAGCAGCCCCGGCAGCGGCGCGTGGTCGAGCAGCCCGCCGCGGGCGGAGTTCACCAGGACCGCACCGCGCGGCAGCAGCCCGAGGCGGCGGGCGTCGATCAGGTGATGGGTCTCCTCCGTCAGGCGGGCATGCAGGCTCACCACCTGACTATGGATCAGAAGGGTTTCCAGGTCGACGAGTTCAACGCCCTCCGCCTCGGCCGCCGCACGGTCGGCGTACGGGTCGGCCGCCAGCACACGGGCCCCGAAGGCGCGCAGCACCCGTGCCACGATCCGGCCGATGGCGCCGTAGCCCACGAGCCCGACCGTGGCACCGCCGAGCTCACCGCCGCTCTCCTCGTACGCGTACAGATCGCCCCGCCAGACGCCCCGCTTGAGCTCCGCGTCGGCGGCGGTGACGCGGCGCATCGCGGCGAGCATCAGCCCCACGGCGAACTCCGCGGCGGCCTGGGCGTTGCGGCCGGGGGCGAAGCTGACCCGCACTCCGTGACGGGTGGCCGCGGCCAGGTCCACATTGACCGGCCCACCCCGGGAGACGGCGACGAGACGCAGTGCGGACGACGCGGCGAACACTCGCTCGGTGAACGGGGCCATCTGCGTCACGCAGACCGGGGCCCCGGCCAGCGCCTCGACGAGCTCGTCCTCCGTACCGCTCGCCTCGCGGACCTCCGCGACCGGGCCGAAGGGCTCGTGGGGCCAGGGGAGGGTCAGCTCCGTGAACTCCGGCAGCTCCCGGCCCGTGCGGGACAGCTCCTGGCTCACTGCCGCGCGGATCAACGAGGGGCGGACGAAGTGGTCGCCTGCGGCGAGGATGCGCATGACGTCGGATTCCTTCTGCGAGGAGAGCCGGTGGGGTTGCGGGGCGAGCGGGCCGGAGCGTGATCCGGGCGGCCACAGGCCGACCCTGGGTTGTGGAATTTCTGTTAAATTTAACAGCGCTCACGTGAACCGGCAATGCGCCCGGCGCGTACGGCCTGTCGCTGATCCTTCGGACGCGCCTCGACCTCGAAAGGGCCTCTCCATGACCTCTCGTCTCCTGCTGGTACGCCACGGCGAGACCGAGTGGCACGCGGAGAACCGGTATGCCGGTGTCACCGACGTCGCCCTGACGCCCAAGGGCGTGGCCCAGGGGACCGACCTCGGCTCCTGGGCCGTCCGCAGCGGCGTGGACGCGGTCGCCTGCTCCCCGCTCGGCCGCGCCCAACTGACCGCGGCACCCGCGGCGGCGGCGCTGGGGCTGACGGCGGACGTCCAGGAGGGGCTGCGGGAAGTGGACTTCGGATGGGGCGAGGGCAGGACCATCGAGGAGATGGCCCTGGAGGACCCCGAAGCCGTACGGCGGTTCCGCGAGGACGCCGACTCCGGAGCCTTCCCCGGCTCCGAGCCGGTCGTCCTGGCCGCGGCGCGGGCGACCGGCTCCCTGCGCGACCTCGCACACCGTCACCAGGGGGGAAAGGTGCTCGTCGTCGCTCACAACACCCTGCTGCGCATCGCCCTGTGCGAACTCCTCGGACTTCCCCTCGGGCGTTACCGGCGGATCTTTCCGCGCCTGGACAACGGGGCCGTCACGGAGATCGAGATCCGCGGCACGGAGACGGCGCTGCGCTCGCTCAACGTGCCCACCGTCGTGCCCCCCGCCCCGGCGCCCGGCCCGAGCCCTGCGGGAGACTGATCCCCATGACCAAGAGATCCGCCGAAGAGCGGCGACGGCTCATCGCCGACCATGTCGTGGAGCAGGGGACCGCCACGGGCGCCGCCCTCGCCCAGCTCGCGGGCGTGAGCCTGATGACCGTCCACCGCGACCTCGACGACCTCACGCGGCAAGGGGTGCTGCGCCGCTTCCGCGGCGGCGCGTCCGCCCTGCCGTCCACCGTGTTCGAGTCGAGCCTCGACTACCGGCTCGGCGTCAACACGGCGGAGAAGAACGCCGTCGCGCGCGCCGCCGCCGCGTTGGTGGAGCCCGGGATGTCGGTGATGCTCGACGACTCCACCACGGTCCTGGTCATGGCCGGCCTGCTGGTCGATCTCGCTCCCCTCACCGTCGTCACCAACGCCCGCCGGGTGCTCGACGTCTTCACCGGGTGCGAGGGCATCCGCCTGATCGCCCTGGGCGGCGAGTACTCGCGCACCCATGACTCCTTCCTCGGGATGCCCTGCGTCGAGGCGGTGGAGGCGCTCTCCGTCGACCTGGTCGCGGTCTCCACCTCAGCCCTCGACGCCAGGACGGCCTACCACCAGGAGCAGGACGTGGTGCTGGTGAAACGGGCGATGCTCACGTCGGCGGCCACGAAGGTGATGCTCATGGACCACACCAAACTCGCCCGGACCGCGCTGCACCGGGTGGGGCCCGTCGGCGACCTGGACCATCTCGTCGTGGACGACGGGGCGGACGCCGAACTGCTCGGCAAACTCCGCGAGCGGACCCGGGTGACGGTGGCGGCCGTCGCACCATGAAGCCGTTCCTCCCGCCACGACGGAACGCCTGTCAAAGACCTGTTGATTGCCCACGCACGTAGCCACCGCGAAGGGACCGTCCACCTGACAGGTGGACGCCTGAGGCCCGTTCCGCCGGGGAAGGACGCTTTCCGCCATGAGCAGTGCATCCCGTCGCCCCCCTCCCCACGCCCCGGCCGTGATCGGCATCGACGTGGCGACCGCGTCCGTCCGCACGGTGTGCGTGGACGGGCAGGGGCGCGTACTCGCCGAGGCGCGGGGCGAACTGCCGCCCCCCGTACGGACCGCCGCCGGGACGAGTGAGCAGGACGCCCGGTCGTGGTGGCCCGCCGTACGCTCGGCGCTGCGCCGCACGACGGGCGCGCTGCCCCGGGGCGGGCGTGAGGTGATCGCGGTGGCCGTGTCCGCCACGTCCGGCACCATCGTGCCCACCGGGACCGACGGTGTCCCGCTCGGCCCGGCCCTGATGTACGACGACCGGCGGGCCGCCGACGTCAACGCCGAGGCGCAGCGGGCGGGCAGCGCCCGGTGGGAGGCGCTCGGCCTGTCCGTGGGGCCCACCGCGGCGCTGGGCCGGGCCGTCTGGTGCCTGCGGACGTACGGCTCCGCCCTGCGTCAGGTCCTGCACACACCCGACGTCGTCGGGCGCGCGCTGACAGGCCGTCCCGTTGCCACGGACTGGAGCCACGCACTCAAGTCCGGCTACGACGCCCGCGCTTCGGAGTGGGCTCACGAGGTCTTCGACACCTTCGCCTTCCCGCTCGCGCTGCTCCCCTCCGTACGCGCCCCCGCCACGGAGGCCGGAGTCGTCGGCCCGGAGGCGGCCGAGGCCACGGGCCTGCCCGAAGGGTGCTCCGTACGCCTCGGGATGACGGACGGCTGCGCGGGCCAGATCGCCACGGGGGCGGTCGAGCCGGGCCGCTTCGTGGGCGTACTCGGCACCACGTACGTCCTCAAAGGGGTCTCCGCGGACCTGGTCCGCGACGCGACCGGAGCGTTCTACAGTCATCGGCACCCCGAGGGCTGGTGGCTCCCCGGCGGTGCGTCCAACACCGGAGGGGGGTGCCTGGCCGACATCGACCCGGCCCGCCTGCCCGCGCTGGACGCCGCCGCGGCGGCCCGGGGCCCCGCCTCGTACGTGCGCTACCCGCTGCGCCGTGACGGCGAGCGGTTCCCCTTCGTCTCCGGCGCGGCGCGCGGATTCGAGCTGGGCCGCCCCCGCGACGAGGCGGACGCCCACCGGGCCGCACTCGAAGGAGTCGCCTTCGTCGAACGCCTGGCCCTGGACCGGGTCGAGCGACTCGGCGTCCCGGTGCTGGGCCCCCTGCACGCGGCCGGCGGGGGCAGCCGCAGCGCCGTGTGGACGGCGATCCGGGCCACCGTCCTGGACCGCCCGGTCCGGGTCGTCGAGCGTGCGGAGACGGCCTTCGGCGCCGCACTCCTCGCCGCGACCGGCACCCTCCACGAGGACCTCGCGGCGAGCGCCGCGGCGATGGTGCGCGGCGGCGCCCTCGTCGAGCCGGTGCCGGGGGAGCGCCCCGCTCTGGACGACGCCCACGGCCGCTTCGTCGCGGCGCTGCGCGAGCGGGGCTGGCTCCCGGCCGACTGACGCGTGGTGCCTCGCGCGTACGCGACGGCTCACCACCGGCCGGAGCGGCAGCGCCGGCCCGGGCGCCTCCGGCAGCGGCGGATCCCCCGACCGTGGCCGCCCGTGCCCGGCGGGCAGCCGCGGGAGATCGGCTCAGTCGACCGTTCCCGTGAAGTCGGAGGCGTGGTCGCGGGCCCACTGCACGTAGGAGCGCCCCGGTCGGCCGAGCACCTCGGCGAGGGTGAGGTAGGCATCGTCGGAAGCGGGGTTCGCTTCCCGGGGTTCGTCGGTCACGCCCTCCACCCCGTCGTAACTGGTGAAGCCGTACAGCCAGTCGGCGTTGTCGGCCGCGAACCCGCCCTGCTCGCGGTAGAAGCGGAGCGCCTGTTCGGGCGTCACCTCGTCGAGGGCGATGTCCTCTCCCACCGCCTCGGCGATGAGGGCGACCTGTTCGCGCTTGGTGAGCGTATCGGGGCCGATGATCGTGTCGATCCGTCCGCGGCGGTCGTGATCGAGCAGGTCGGCGACGACGACGTCCGCGATGTCCTGCTCGTGGATCGGGTGGCCGGCCTGGTCGGGGAACGGCTCGACCGCCCGCCGGCCGGAGCGGATGGACGGACCCCAGATGAGCAGGGCGTTGGTGGCGAACTCACCGGGCCGGACGATCGACCAGTCGAGCCCGGACGCCTGCACCGCGCGCTCGACGGGCAGGTTGTAGGTGGTGTCGTGGCCCGCGGTCACGGCGGCGGACGACACGACCACGATGTGCTCGATCCCTGCCTTCCGCGCGCGTTCGACGACCTCGACGGCCGTGTCGGGCACCGCGATCAGCACCAGGGCCTTCGCCGCCTCGAACGCGGTGCCGAGCGTCGACGGCTCGTGGACGTCGCCGGCCACCACCTTTACGGCCGGAGGCAGAACGCTGTGGCGGGGCCGCCGGGACACGGCTCGTACCGGCCGGCCGCTGCTCAGCAGCCCGTCGACGACGCGCCGCCCGAGCACGCCGGTCGCACCGGTCACCACAGTAAGAGGCAATGAGCTATCAAAATGAGACTTCATAGTCTCATAATGGCACTGTGCTTTATGATCTGGCAATGGAGTTGTCACCGCAGAAGCAGCGCACGCGCCGTGCCGTTCTCGACGCGGCGGCCGGTGAGTGGGCGCGGGATCCCGCCGCGAGCCTGGGGCGCATCGCCGAGGCGGCCGGTGTCGGCCGGGCGACCGTCCACCGCTACTTCCCCGACCGTGAACACCTCTGGTCGGCGCTCACCAGTGACTCCTGGGCTGCTCTCCACGCGGCGATCGTGGAGGCCGCTCCCGGCTCCGGCTCGGTGTCGGAGGTGATCGACCGGATCGTCAGCGCCATGGTCCACGTCGGTGACCGGGTGCTGTTCCTGTTCGCCTCGGCGGGGGAGGACCCCTCCCGCGCGGATGCCGCGGTGGCGGGTGCGGTCGACGAGATCCTCGTCGCGGAGATCCGGAGGGGCCAGCGGGGCGGCGAGCTCGACTCCACCGTCCCGGCCGAGTGGATCCAGCGCATGGTGTGGAGCATCGTCTACACCGGCCTCCATGCGACCGGGGACGGGCTCGTCGCACGCCACGGCGTCGATGACCTGATCCGCTGGACCCTTCGCGGCGCCATCTGCGCGCGCTGAGGCGGGTGCCGGTGCCGGGAGGCGGTCCGAACGGGTCCGGGAGGCATGGGTACTTCGGCGCGAGAGCGGTCTGGGGAAAACCGCTGCCGCACGCACCTTGCCATGCCGGTCGGACCCCTCTACTTTCACTTTAGAAAGCGCTTGCTGTCCTGTCGCTTCCGGCGTGGAGCCCGGGGCGCAGGGGCGCTGCCGTACGTCCCCTGGTGGATCGAGCCGCTTCTGTGCGGCTGCGTGCGGGAGCGCTCCCGCATGTCATGGACACGTCATTCGACATGTGTTGTGGCATCCATCACCGACCAACCGAAGACACCTGGGAGACGAACATGGGACGACCAGTCGCACGGCGGCTGCAGGCCGCAGTGGCAGCCCTGGCCCTCGCGGCCGCGACCGGAGCGGTGCTGTCGGCGCCCGAGGCGGTGGCGGCGACCGGGAGCGCCACCGGCTACGCCACCCAGAACGGCGGGACCACCGGCGGTGCGGGCGGGCAGACCGCCCGCGCCACCACCGGGACCCAGATCCATGAGGCGCTGTGCGGGCGGGCCGACAGCGCCACCCCGATCGTGATCGAGGTCGAAGGCACCATCAACCACGGCAACACCGCCAAGGTGTCCGGCGACAGCTGCAGCACCGCCGCCGGCGTGATCGAGCTCAAGCAGATCAGCAACGTCACGATCGTCGGCGTCGGCAGCGGGGCCGTCTTCGATCAGCTGGGCATCCACCTGCGTGAGGCCAGCAACATCATCATCCAGAACGTGACCGTCCGGAACGTCAAGAAGTCCGGCTCGCCCACCTCCAACGGCGGCGACGCCATCGGCATGGAGTCCGGCGTCCGCAACGTCTGGGTCGATCACACGACCCTGGAGGCGTCGGGCGGGGAGTCGGAGGGGTACGACGGCCTCTTCGACATGAAGGCCAACACGCAGTACGTGACCCTCTCGTACAGCATCCTGCGCAACTCCGGCCGCGGCGGCCTGGTGGGGTCCAGCGAGAGCGACCGCTCCAACGGCTTCGTCACCTACCACCACAACCTGTACGAGAACATCGACTCCCGCACGCCCCTGCTGCGGGGCGGCATCGCCCACATCTACAACAACCACTACGTGAAGCTCAACGAGTCCGGCATCAACTCCCGGGCCGGGGCCCGCGCCAAGGTGGAGAACAACTACTTCGAGGACTCCAAGGACGTCCTCGGCACCTTCTACACCGACGAGGCCGGCTACTGGCAGGTGAGCGGCAACACCCTCGACAACGTCACCTGGTCCAGCCCCGGCGGCACGACCAACCCCGCCGGGCCCGACATGAAGTCCACCACCACGGTCGACATCCCCTACACCTACCGTGCTGACACGGCTGGTTGCGTGCCGGACGTCGTGAGCCGCACGGCGGGCGCCGACAAGGGCCTGAAGGTCTCGGACGGCAACTGCACACCGCAGACGCCGACGCCGGGACCGACGGACCCGACGCCGGGACCGACCGACCCGACGCCGGGACCGACGGATCCCACTCCCGGGCCGACCGACCCCACTCCGCCCACCGGGACCAACCTCAGTATCGGAGCGGGCTCCGACGGATCCAGCAAGGCCGCCGGAACAAGCTACGGCGATCTGCGCGACGGCGACCCGAGCACCTACTGGTCGCCCGCCGGCCCCACCGGCTCCGCCTCGATCAAGTGGGCCTCCGCCACCTCCGTCTCCTCGGTCGTCATCCACGAGGCGGCGGGTTCCACCGGCGCCGTCAAGGCCTGGCGGCTCCTCGACGGCGACACCGGCGCCGTCCTGACCTCCGGGGAAGGAGCGGGGGCCATCAGCTTCCCCCGCACCTCCCTGCGCAAGATCACCTTCGAGATCACCAGCTCGACCGGCACCCCGAGGATCGCCGAGTTCGAGACCTACGCGGGCTGACCACGCAGTCCGCGCGCATCGTCCGCGACCCGCGTCTCCCACGTATCCGGGAGGTGCGGGTTCCGGGCGTCCAGCCAGCGGGCCGGAGTGTGGGCACGGGCCTCGGCCGCGCTGAGCTGCGGCCGGTTCGCGGGGACGGTGACGCGGGCGCCGGGGCCTGTGTTGCGGTGCTCGGCGAAGCGCTGGTCCTGCCACGGGAAGCCCGCGGACATGGTGGCGTACGGCGTCCTCGCGTCGATCCCCGGGCCGAGCCGGCTGTCGCGGACGGTCAGCATAGGGTGCGCGGTGAGGTCCGAAGAAGGCACCCAGGGGCGGGCGAGCTTGTAGTGCGCGTCGGGGGCGGTGCTCGTGATCCGCGAGCGCACGACCAGGAAGCCGTACGGATTGGCCCCGGCGGTGCTCGGCGCGAAGACATAGCCGTACGGGGCCGAGGCCAGGTCGGTGCGGGTGAGCGCGCGGAAGTGGCAGCGGTCGAAGACGGCGGTGGCGCGGCCGAAGACGAAGTCGACGTCCCCCTCCGCGTAGCAGTCGCGGTAGTACTGGCGGGCGAACGCGTCGACGGCGGGGGAGTCGGCGTACAGCGTGTCCTGGTGGCCGAGGAACCGGCAGCCATAGAACGCCGACCGGTCCCCCTGGACCTTGATGGCGACGGCCTGCGTGCCGGTGTACTCGGGGTTGTCGGAGCGCAGCCAGTCGTTGGCGAAGGTCAGGTCGCGGGCGGTGAATCCGGCCCCCCGGACGGTGACGGAGGCCGAGCCGCTGGTGCCCAGGGTTCCGGAGCCGTCGGGCTTGGGTGTGCCCGCCGCGTTGTCGTACACGAGCACGGTGTCCCGGGCGTCGCCGTTCGCGCCGATCAGGGTGAGCCCTTCGTGGGCGGGGCCGATGAGCACCGTCGCGCGGTACACACCGGGGGCGATCACGAGCGTGCGCCCGGTGCCGGTCGCCGCGTCGACGGCGGACTGCACGTCGGTGTGGTCGCCGCGGCCGTAGGTGTCGACGTACAGCGTGCGCGGGTCCAGACGCCGTGCGGGTGAGCCGTAGCGGCCGAAGGGGCGGGGGGCCGCGGTCCCGGCGTGGGCGGCGGTCGCGCCGAGGGCGAGGGCGGCACTCGTTCCGGCGAGCAGGGAGAGGGCGGTACGTCTGCTGGGCAGGGAAGGTCCGCTGGGCAGGGAAGGTCCGCTGGGCATGAAGGGGCTCCTCGGGGTGAGCGGCGAGAGGCCGGAGCGGCGCTCTCCGGGGTGGTGGAAAGCATGCGGTGCCGCTCCGGCCGGTTCGGGGTAGTCGGGTCGAGGGGTGATGAGGCGCGGGGACGGTCGCGCCCGCGACGGCGAGGCCGGGGGCGGTTACGGCCGGGTGATGCGGTCCGGGGGCGGTTGCCTCCGGGCGCGTGCGGTCGGGGACGAGCTCTCAGCGACCGCTCGCGCTCGCCCTGCCCGCTCCCGCCTCGAACGCCACGAGCACCGGCACGACGAGCGGGTGGTGGACCGCCGTCCGCAGGCGGGGCGTCCAGCCGGCGCCCTCGGTGAGGTGCTCGTCCGGCACACCCGCGTTGTGCACGGCGACCAGGTCGGTCTTCCGCCCGTCGACGTAGTTGTTCCTCGCGGTGAGGGGCGACTCCGACCACTTTTTCAGGATCGTCGCCCGGTCCACGTCCCGCGTGAGGGTGAACGCGTTGTGTTCGGCGACCAGTCGGGATTCCGCGCCGATGCCGAACGTGTATCCGTAGGCGCTGCCCTTCGTCGCCACGAAGTGGTTGTTGTACGCGTCGACCTGGCCGAACCGCACGCGCGGGGCCCGCTCCTTGACGTCCTTGAAGAGGTTGTGATGGAGCGTGACGCGGAGCTTGCCCCGGTCCGTGGCGCCGGCGCCGTCACTGTTGCCGATGAGCATGGTCTTGTCGTGGTCCTTGAGGACGTTCCACGAGACGGTGACCAGGTCGGCGCCGCGCACGATGTCGAAGAGGCCGTCGTGCTGTTGGTAGACCTGGCCGAAGTAGTGGGGCTGGTCCGCGTCGGGGCGGTCGCCGTCGCTGAAGGTGTTGTGGTCGACCCAGACGTGGCGGGATCCGTACACGACGAGGTTGTCGTACTCGGAGTTCCAGGCGCCTTCGGCCCCGTCCGTGGGGTCCCACTGGGGGAAGCAGTCGTAGGTGTCCTCGAAGCCGATGTTGCGGATGATGACGTTGGAGACGTCCCGCACCTGGAGCGAGGCCCCGATGACCTTCGGGTTCTTCCCCACCCCGACCAGGGTGGTGTTGGAGGGGACCTTGATGGTGACGGCGGCCGCCTGCAGCTTCGCGGAGGCGACGCGGGCCTCCTCCTGCGGACCCGAGGGGACCGTGTCCCGGCCCCAGAGCTCGGGATCGTAGGCGGCGAGGTACTTCTCCAGCGTGTAGCCGCCGGTCTGGTAGTGCTCGCAGCCGATCGGCGTGCCGTTGACGTCGGAGTTGCCGTGCACGGTCCCGGAGATCCTGATGATCTTCGGTGCGTCGCCCGCCTCCGCGAAGGCGGCGATGAGCTCGGCCCGGTCGGTCACCGTGTAGACGTGGTCGGGGGTGGCGTTCGCACCACCCGTGGTGGAGCCCTCGGCGGCGGCCCAGCCGTCTCCGGCGGGCAGTACGGCGCGCTCGACGCCGGGGCCGGCGTGGCTCGGCCGTCCGGTGGCCAGGGCCGGGGTGCTGAGGGCGAGGGCCAGAGAGGTGCAGCCCAGGGTCACGGCGATGGCGCGGGTATGACGCTTGCGTGCGGGCATGGCGAATCCTTCTGTGTCGTCGGAAAGAGGAAGAAGGGAGAAGACGAAGAGATGGAGATGGAGAGGGGGAGGGGGAAGGGGTGGGGGAGTGGTCAGACCTGTCCGGGCCAGGTGATCCACTCCGCCGGGACCCGGTCGTCCAGGCGGCGGACGTCGCGCGGGGCGAGCGCGTCCTCGCTCAGTAGCGCCCGTGCGGTGAGCCGGGCCACCTCGATGGCGCCCGCCGGCCTGAAGTGCGTGTTGTCCCGGGCGCCGTCGGGGTGGTTGGGCGAGTCGCCGGGGTCCAGCCACAGGAAACAGGCCTCGGTGCCGTCCGGACCAAGCTCCTGCCAGCGGGCGAGGGAGAGGGCCTGGACGTCGACCAGGGGGACCTCCTCCTCGGCCGCCAGGGCGCGCATCGCCGCCGGGTACTCGCCGAGGCTGGGCCGGGCGGTGCCGTCGGCGGTGAACCGGCGGCGCTCGACCGACGTGACCAGTACCGGCCGCGCCCTTCGCGCGCGGGCGCCCTTTACGTACTGGCGCAGGTACTCCTGATAGGTGGTGTACGGGTCTGTGCCGCGGGCAGGGTCCTCGGTCTTCTGGTCGTTGTGGCCGAACTGGACGAGGACGAGATCGCCGGGGCGGACACCGGCCAGGAGCGCGGTGAGGCGGCCCTCGTCGAGGAAGCTCTTCGAACTGCGGCCGTTCACCGCATGGTTGGCGACCCGGAGCCGACCGGCGAGAAAGAAGGGGAGCGCCATGCCCCACCCCGTCTCGGGCGCGGCGTCGGCGTGTTTCACGGCGGCCGTGGAGTCCCCGGCGATGTGGATCGTGCGGGGCCGGGGTCTGCCGCCCTCGCCCCCGCCACCATGCGCGGGGGTGGCGGTGAGGGCGAGGCCCGGGCCGAGGGGCAGGGTGAGCAGTGCGGTGGCGGTCTGTCTGCGGGTGAGTGACACGGAGGGCTGCCTCTCTTGTGTGCGCGCTTGCGCGGGAGAGGGGCCGGCGGCGGAGCGCGACCCGGACCGCCGCCGGCCCCCGTCATGGGGGGAGGGACAGAGGAGGAGGCCGGATCAACCGTTGCCGATCTCCTTCCACTCCTTGTTGGCGGCGTTCAACTGCTCGGCCATGTCGTCCAGGAACGCCTTGGCCGTGATCTTGCCGAGCAGCACCTTCTGGAACTCCGGCTCGTTGTCCGCCTTGCTGATGTTGTTCCAGTCGGGCAGGTAGTAGGGCAGATCGACGACCTTCGTGGAGCCGTCGGTCAGGGTCTTCGCGGCCAGCGCGGTCGACTCGGTCTCGGTGATCCAGGGGTCCTTCGCGGCTTCGGTGTTGGCCGGGATGGCGCCCGCCGACTCGTTCCACTTGCTGTTGGACGCGTGGGAGGCCGCGAACTCGATGAACTTCCACGCCGCGGTCTTGTTCTGGCTCGATCGGAAGAGACCGAGGCCGTCGACGGGATTGGAGACCTGTACCCGGGTGCCGCCGTCCCCGATGGGCGCGGGTATGCCCGCGAACTTGTCCTCTCCGAGAGCCTTGAGATGGTCCTGGTAGGAGCCCAGATTATGGCTCAGCATGCCGATCGTGCCGGTGTCCCACTGGGCCACCATCTTGGTGAAGTCATTGTTGACGTCGGCGGCGGGCGTGGTCTTCTTGAAGAGCCCGGCGTACTTCTCCAGTGCGGCGACGTTCTTCGGGTCGTTGAGCGTCGTCCGGTCGCCGTCCCAGAACTCGGTGATGCCGGACTGCCCGTAGACGGCGTCCAGGGCCTGCGCGATGGAGCCGGCGCCGCCGCGGATCGTGTAGCCGAACTTATTGTTCTTCGCGTCGGTCAGTTCCTCGGCCGCCGTGTAGAAATTCGCCCAGGTGTCGGGAGCTTTCAGACCGGCCTGCTCGAACAGGTCGGTGCGGTACCAGAGCACACCGTTGTTCGCGGAGGTCGGTACGGAGTAGACGTCGTCGCCCCGCCCGGCCGCCGCGCGGACGCTCTCGACCATGGACTCGACCAGCTTGCCCCGCAGCGCGGACTTCTCCAGCCGGTCGTTGACCGGCTCCAGGGCCTCCTGGGAGACCATGTTGGCCAGGTAGGCCGTGCCGACACCGCCGACGTCGGGCAGCCCGCCGCCCGCGATCGCCGTGTCGTACTTGGACTGGACGTCGGCGATCGGGATCGGGACGTACTTGACCTTGATGTCCGGGTACTGCTTCTCGAAGTCCTTGATGATCTCGGTCCAGACGGCGGTGCGCGGACCGCCGTTGTTGTCCCAGAAGGTGATCTCGCCCTTTCCGCTGCCCTCGGTGCCGGAGCCGCTGCCGTCGTCGCCGCACGCGGTGGCCGTCAGCGCGAGCACCGCCGCGATGGAGATCGCGGCCGTGGCGCGCCCCCGCTGTGTCTTCGAGATGTTCATCGTCGGCTCTTTTCTGTCTGCTGGTGATGCGGGTGTGATGGGTCGTGACGTGTGCGCTTCTGGGGGGGGGGGTGCCCCTATGAGTTTGGTCAATCTGATGGGGCGGGTTGGGGTTCG